>JADGOI010000035.1 GCA_017883075.1 Acidimicrobiales bacterium | reverse complement strand
GTGAAGAGGCGGCTCATAGGACCTTTGGCCCTGTTCGGCGCGGCCCGGGCGCATCACGATGAAATCGGGAGGCGATGGACATGACCGGAGAAGCAGGAGTGGGGCAGAATCATTCCTATCGGCGGAGGATGATGCCGCTGGCGGTGGTCATTGCGGTGATCGGAATCACTCTGACCGCGTGTGGCAGTGGCGGAACCTCGTCGGCGACATCGAGCACGACGGCCGGATCCGGTCCGAATAAGAAGGCGATGGCGGCAGTGCTTCTGCAAGTGAGCGACCTCCCCTCTGGTTGGGCCGACTCCTCCAAGCCACAAAGCAGCTCCAGCGAGGCCGAAACCAAGAAGGCAGCGCAATCGATCCCGGCGTGCCGTGCCTTCGTCGCGCAAGCGGATATCGAGAAGAAGCAAACCCAGTTGAGTTCGGCGACCTTCAACGACTCGGCTATGCCTTCTGATGCCGCCAACGAAGCGAGCAACCAGGTAGTGGGTTACGGATCGGAAGCTCAGGCCAAGACGGCGTATGCCGCATATGCATCATCGCAGACCTCGGTTTGCCTGCAACAGGTCTTTGACAATCTCGTGAAGGAACAGGTCGCCTCGATCAATGCCGGTGGCGGCCCGCCTGCCACTGTCACTGCCGAGGTCCAGATCCTGGGCGTGCCGGCCGCGGGTGATGCCACGACCGCTTACGAAATCGTCCTCACTATCGATGTGGCCGGAACGGCACAGAAGATCGGTTTCGTGGTGCAGATTGTTCGGGTCGGCCAGTACGTGATCAGCTACAACGCAACGATGTACCAAGCCGCTCCGGACAAATTCGGCCAGAACCTCGTGGATCGTTCTGTGGTTCGATTTGGGGCTGCGCTGGCTGCCTGATGGCGGGGGATCGACGGTGAACGCAAAGGACCGAGTTTTGCCTTGAGTCCTCATGGCTGTTGGGCATCCACTGGCCGGCCGGAAACATGGTGATGCGGCTTGATGGCGAGGTGAGAACGCACAAATCCAGTTCCGACTCGACCGATGGGGCGAATCTCCGGGCCGAATGCAGCCTGATGTTGCCGTATCGATGGATCCATGCCGTGATGGCTGACAACCACCGGAACCCACACGGCCTGGCGCCCATCATCGTTCGGATCGTTCGGTGCCAGTGGCCATGGACATTTCGGCATGACATGCACGAGATTCGGATCGCGGCATCCCTTCCGCACAAGGTCGGTCCCTCTGTCCAAATGGGTGACGAGCTGGTCGAAGAGATCACCAACCGGCAAACCATTGATGGACGATGCAGTGACACCCGGGCAGCACCGGGGCCACCCGTCAACAGCGAACTACGTCATCACGGACCTGCCATCCTCAACCGCCATTGACAACGCAATTGGGGGTCGGTGACTTCCGCTCGAACCGTTTGCGGGGTACAGAGGCGGACGTACGCGAAAACGCCCGTCCCACAAGTTGACGGGGATCGGGCGCTTTACTTCGGTTGTACTCCGAGAAACGAACTGCAGTCGGGGAGTGGCAATCAGCGGAGCTTCGGAGCCCCTTGCCTTTACAACGCTCCCACTGCGAGCTGCTTGCTTTTACTTATTACCTGAGCCGTCCGAGAAGCCATCCCGAACTATCCCCTGCAATCCATTCTCAAGATGAACCATCCTGATGAGGTTTCAATAAGCCGCCTCCTCCGGATCCTCACGAATCCTTCATTGTGATCCTACCAACGGGCGGCCGTTTTGAGAAGAGGCAAAGACCCAATTTCTTTCGGGACAAGTGGTTTGTTTCGGGACAAGTGGCTCCGCCGCCTCCCTCTCTACCGGCTTGGCTCGGGTGAAAGTCGGTCTGCTGGTGCCAAGTGAGGCGGCCATCAAGGAAGAGACCGTCAACCATCGCCTGGGCCGCCATGGAGTGCGGACCCTGATCGCGATTCGGTTCCCTCTCCCTTCGACTTCACGCCGTACAGGGATATCACGAGGTCGTGCGCATCCGATCCCGAGTCGACGCCGTCGCCGGCCCCGGCCACGTGACCGGTGTGGCCTCTGACCGGAGCCCTCCATGCGCCAAGTTCCGCAGCCGCGTTGCCGTCAGCGCCAGGGCTCTTTCCCAAAGTCGATGAAGAAGGGAGCCGTCGCCGGTTGGTCGCAGTTGCCGCAATCATCCCGGCTCTGGGACACCCGCAGGGCGCGTTCAAGCGCGACACGGTCGAGGTGGTAGGGCCGACCCGCCTGGCGGTTGGTGTGCGCCTGGAGGCCCAAGGCGTGGCCTTCGTTCCACAGCTTCTCGGATATGACGTGGCCGGGCAGCACCTCCAGGTTGGATTTGGTCAGCTTCGCCCCCCAACCCATCACCGCCATCTCGGCCACCGGAAGATCCAGCCAGCCGGCAATGGCCCCGAAGAGGAAGTTGTCGGGCACATAGCAGTCGACACAACGCCCGACGATGGTCACGGTGTCGGCGCACTCGTTGCTCGACGGGCATCCGCCGGGCGTAAAGGTGCCAGGTGCGAACGGGCGACAGATCATCCGGAAGCCATTGGCAATCATGAAGACGGTCGGCGAGAGCGGGCGATTCGCGATCAGACGGTCGAACGATGTGTTCACGGTGGCAAGGAAGACGTCCGTGATGTCAGGTCCACAGCACGGGTGCACGACCAGGGTCACGACGTATTGGCCCGTCGCCGCCGTCTCCTCCACCTCCCCGCCTTGGCAATGGATGAGGATCCGGGCATGGGCGGTGATCGTGAGATGGTCCGCGCCCGTTTGCTGAACGGTCCAGGCCACGCTCGTAATCTCGGCGGTACCGCCACCCGTGCACTCGGCTCGAAGCAGAGCCGTGACGTGTCGCCCCTCGATCCCGTCTGCGATGAGGACTTCTGCCGCGAGGTGTCCGGTGATGACCCAGTGTGCCGGGCGGGCACAGTCACGCACCCCGATCCGGCTCGGTCCGTCGACCGAGATGGCCACCTGGCAGTCGCAAGGAGGGCGTCTGCGTTGCCGGCGGCGGGTACGGAAGACAAGCCCGAGGATCGCGAGGATGGCGACGAGGAGCACTGCTGAGACGACGATGAGCACCACATTGGCGGTCGACGGGTATCCGGTTCGCTGTGGCCGGGGTGGGAGCAGGAGGCCCGGTTGGGTTGTCGTCGGGGCGACCGTGTTCTGGCCAACGACCTGAGGGGTCGCCCCGTCGTTGCACTTCCACGACATGCTCAAGTTGATCTGGACCGGTCCGAAGTCCTGGGCCGGTCCGGAATACGTGAGGTTGCCTGAGCCGTCGGCCGCCATCGTGATCGACCATGCCGTGCCTGGGCTCTCGGTCGGGCTCGTCTGATAATGCGCCCCGGCCGGGTACGCGTAGGTCTGGTGAGCGAACGAGGCGTTGGTGTACGTACCGGGCCCGTGGTACACCGCGACGTCGATGTAGGCCGCCAGCGGTCGGCCGGGCCCGGGAGCGGAGAACGGGAATGGCACGATCAAACCGGGATGAAGCGGGCCTCCGGGCGTGTTGATCTCCGGAGGGCGTGAGGTGTCAGCGGCGGCCCCGGCAGCGCACGGCACCTGGGCGATGCGGGGAAAGAGCACGAGACTCCCCGTGAACTGCCCGGTCACGCTCGTGTTGTTGTCACGCCAGGCGAATGTTCCCCCGATGTTGAGAGGACAGGGCCCGCTCGCGCACCTGCCGGCGGACGTCGTCGATGGGGGAGCTGCCTGCACCCCGGCTCCGGCTTGCCCCGCGGTCGACAACGCGCCGGCAACGAGCAACACCAGGCCTATGCGGGCAGAGTTGCTGACTCGGGCCTCATGACCGATCCGGCGAATGAACTTCCCCCGATAGCCCACGGAGTGATCATGCCGCAATCGAGTCGGCCCCACCCGGACGGTGCTTGTGTCCCACGTGGTGGGCCAATGGACAGCGGAAACGTTTCTGATGTCCACACTGCATCGGTCGGATACCCGGCCAGTGGGGGACTACGGGGTCCGGGCTGGGTTCCCCGCTGGGTGGGGGCCTGGCCTCCCGGCCCACTCCTGAGGAACTCGATGTCCCGGGCGCAGGGTACCGCCCCTATCGCAGCCTGGTGGCCTGGTACTGCCAGCGGGCTGCCGATGAGCGAAAGCGGGTAGAAAGCTAAGGCGCCCATCGACATCTGCGAACAGATGGTGAAACACCAGAGTGCCTCTCGTTGGCCGTAGTCTTCGGGGCACAATGAGCCACGAGCGGCACAGTGACGACCATGGCGCAAACTCAGTCGTGAAGCCCACGCGGCATTCGGACCGCCCGTGGCGAGCCATCTTGTTGGCCCCGGTGGGTGATGGCCAGACCCGGCGTCGGGGATCCGACATCTTCCGGGTTGTGGCGGCCTTGGTGCTTGTGGTCCTGGCGTGGGTGATCGTCCGAGCGAACTCCGACTCAGAACACACGATCGTTGGAGCGCTTACGCGGCCACCGGATGGCATCCGCTGGCTGGTGACTTCCATCTGGTGGATCAGCTCGTTCGGTGTCATTGTCGTACTGGCCGTCGTCACCCTCGCGTCCCGGCGTCGGTCAGCCATCCGCGACACGCTGGTGGCAGGTGTAGGAGCTTGGTTGATCGGTGTGGTGATCGGCGTACTGGCCGGTAGTGCTGGTGGGCGGCCAAACGACCCGTCGTTGCACGGCATTGACCTTTCGTTTCCCATTGCCCGGGTTGCCGCAACGGTTGCTGTCGCGGCGGCGGCTCTTCCCTATTTGAGTCGTTGGTTGCAGCGGACGGTGGAAGTGGCCATCATCCTGCTGGCCGTGGCTGCACTTGTTCACGGTTCGGGCATGCCAATCGCCATTTCCGCCAGTGTGGTCCTCGGTTGGGGAGTCGCTGCTGCTGTGCACCTGGTCTTCGGTTCGCCCCTCGGGCTTCCATCGGCTGATGAGGTGACGACATTGCTCTCTGATGTGAATCTGCACGTGCATGGTCTCACTCGACGTGAGGAGCAGGAGTGGGGCGTCGGGCGATTCGTCGGTGTCATCGACGCGGATCCCGTCGATGTGTCCGTGTACGGTCGCGACGCCTCGGACGCACAGTTGATGGCCAAGACTCTGCGCTTTCTCTTCTACCGGGACTCCGGGCCCACGCTGGCGTTGACTCGACGGCAGCAGGTCGAGCACGAGGCCTATCTGGCGTTGATGGCCGAGCGAGCGGGAGTTCGCGTGCCCGAAGTCCTGGCTGCCGGCCCAGCGGGTCCTTCCCGAGATGCCGTACTGGTGACCAGGCCGCCGACAGGCTTCCCACTCGCAGCGTTCACTCCGGCAAGTGCCGCTACCGGGCTGTCGGCGCCCGACCATGCCGATGGGGATGGGCCGACTACCGATGCTGTCGCCCTCCCTCCCACAGCGGCCCTGACAAGCACCGTTGCGACCACGACCCGACCGGCGACCGCGATGGTTGCCACGGCCCCCCCCGGTTCCATGGCGGACGCCAACGAGGACCACCCGACAGGGTTGATCGAGGTACAGGTGGCCGATCCGACCGGAGCGCCCATCATCGACGCCTCCCTCGACAGTCTCTTTGCCCAGGTCAGATCCTTAAGCGCAGTCCGTATTGCCCACGGCGCGCTCTCGACGCACACAATCGTGGTCGGTGAGGACGGGATAGTGGGGTTGTTGGACTTCCGATCGGCCACGACTTCGGCGAATACCGAACAGCTCAACCGTGACCTGGCCGCGGCACTGGCAGCGTCGGCCGTGGTGGTCGGTGCGGAGCGGACCGTGGCCGCCGCCTCACGGGTGATGCCGGAAGATGCCATTTCGGCCGCACTGCCGTTCCTGCAACGAGCGGCGCTCGATCCGGTGGCTGCCCGGACGCTGAGGGGGAAGAAAGCGTTGCTCACCGACCTTAGGGAACGAGGGGCCTCAGCTGTCCACGTGGACGTCCCCAAGCTGGCCGAACCCCGACGGATCAGCTGGATAAGCCTGCTGCTCGTCGTGGGCACCCTGATCGGTGGCTGGGCATTGCTTGGCGTACTGGTCAACGTGACCAAGTCCTGGAGCACGATCGCCGGGGCTGATTGGGGCTGGGTGGCAGTCGTCTTTGTGCTGGCCCAATTGGCCTACCCTGCGATTGCCGTCACCACGGTGGGCTCGGTGATCAATCCTCTGCCCTTTGGGCGCACGGTAGCGCTCGAAGGCGCCAATACCTTCGTATCCCTGGCCGGTGGTTCGATGGCTGTGCTGGCAGCACGAGTCCGGTTCTTCCAGCAAGAGGGTTACGACCCGGCGCTGGCAATCAGCTCGGGCGTACTGGTCAGCACCGCGAGTTGGATCGTCAAAGGAGGACTGCTTCTGATCGCTCTTCCGTTCGCCCTCGGGAACCTGCACTTCTCCGAGACGACCACGACCAGCAGTGGCGGCAGTGCTCATCTGGTGCAGTTGATCATTCTGATCATTCTCGGGGCCGCCATCGTCTTGGGCATTGTCTTTGCCGTTCCCCGATTCCGTCGTGTGGCCAAGGACAAGCTGCGACCGAAGGCCTCGGAAATGTGGGCTCACCTGAAGGTGCTTGCCACCCACCCACGCAATCTGGCGGAGATCTTCGGGGGAAATATCGCCGCTCAGCTCTTCGTTGCGCTGGCACTGGGCGCCGCATTGCACGCCTTCGGTGATCAGCTGGGTCTGGGCACGCTGTTCGTGGTGTTGACCCTGGGTTCGGTCCTCGGGGGAATCTCGCCGGTCCCAGGTGGCATGGGAGTGGTGGAAGCAGGAATGATCCTCGGCCTCACCGCGGCAGGCATCTCCGAGACCGATGCCGTTGCCGCAGTGTTCGTGCAGCGTCTCTTCACGGCGTACCTGCCGCCTATCGGGGGCTGGTTCTTGATGGTGTGGCTGAGGAAGAAGGAGTTCATCTGATCGGTCGCACGGCTCACCCGATCGGACGTTCGCCTCGGAAGGAAGATGCGACCTGCATCGGTCGTGGGGATGCAGTGACACCGCGGAGTCGAGCTTCGAAGATGTTCGGAGCCGGCCGACTGGCCCGAGCCGTCCGACATTGATCCCCACGTCGGCCGCGGTGATTATCCGAAGATTGCCCTGACTGTTGCCGTAGGCCCGCAGACGCGCCTCTTCAAGGGTCGCGTCGCCACCGATGTCCTCGATCCGCTGGCGAAGCCGCCGCATCTTCTCCTCGCCCCGGTAGTTGCTGCCTACATGGAACGTCGTCTGTTGAAGTCGGAACAGTTCAGATCGGGACTGCTTCGTCCCTCGAGTAACCATCAGCTCGACGAGCTCACACGTCGTTCCGGCTGAAGATGCTTAGGAATCGACGTCCTTTCCGGGGGAAGTAAGCGAACTCCGCTGACAATCCGTGGATGACCCGGGCCCGTTGGCTATCCTGCATCTTCGTCGATGCAGTGTGAGCGGTGCTGCATCCACTCAGCGCTCAATGGATGGAGAACGATGGCAAAAGTTGATGCAACAACTTCTCAGCGGGCACTCGATCAGGTTCTGGAGGCCGTCGGGCTGCGTGAGGCCGACTACCCGGGCACGGTCACCATCACCGGCCAGGACCCGGTCCTCGCGTCGCGCCACCGCTTCGGTGAGCTGATGGCCGCCGCCCAGGCAGCGTTCGGCCTCGCACTCGGCGAACTCTGGATCGGGCGGGGCGGTGCCCCCCAGTCGATCGAGACCGACGTCACCAACGCGGTCCACCAACACCACGGCATCGCCTTCATGCGCCAGAACGGGCGCCAACTGCCCTTCACCGACTACGGGACCGGGGTGGGTGTCGACGACCCGATCAGCGGCGAGTTCTTCCCGACCAGGGACGGACGGTTCGTCAAGATCGAGCTGTTCTATCCACGGCTGAGGGACGCGGTGTACAAAGTCCTCAAGTGCGCCCCCACCCAGCGTGCCGTCGAGGCGGCGATCATGGGCTGGGACGCCGAGGCACTCGAGCTCGCCATCCGCGAGGAGAGCGGGGCCATCGTGGTCGTCCGCTCTCCCGAAGAGTGGGCCGCGCACCCGGTGGGTCGCCGACTGGCCGCCAAGCCCATCGTGGAGGTCACCAAGATCGGCGAAAGTGACCCGATCCCACTGCCGAAGGGCGGGGCCACGCCGCTCTCCGGCATCCGCGTCCTCGACTGCACCCATGTCATCGGTGGACCGGTGACGGCACGCAACCTCGCCGAATTTGGCGCCGATGTGCTGCACCTCTCCAAGCCCAGCTACCCCGACCACATGAACTGGCGTCTCGAGACCGACCTGGGCAAGCGTGCCGCCTACTGCGACTTCGATGACGAGGTAGACCGACGACAGTTCTTCGAGCTCCTCCAGGACGCCGACGTCTTCACGTGTTCCTACTTGAACCTCGACGAACGAGGAATCTCTCCGAAGAGCCTGGCCAACCGCCGGCCGGGGATCATCGCCCACGAGCTTCGGTGCTTCGACTTCGAGGGCGAATGGGCCAACTTCCGTGGGTTCGACATGATGGCGGTGTCCGCGTCGGGCTACGTCGACGTCGAGGGAGCGCTCGACGCGCCGTTGATGCCGTTGCAGGTGATCTTCGCCGACTACCTGGCTGCCTACGTGGGCGCTGCAGGTGTGGCGGCCGCCTTGCACCGGCGAGCGACCGAGGGTGGCAGCTACCAGGTTCGTGTCTCGCTGACCCGCATGTGCATGTGGGCCCAGGAGATCGGTTTGCTCGACCACTCGGCTATGGACGGGTCGCGGCCGTTCGCTGATGTCATCGCTGACACCGACCTTCCCGTGGCCACCATCGACAGCCCGTTCGGGGAGATCACCTACCTGCCGAGCCTGATCTCGATGCCAGACATCACGCCGCACTTCGCGCACGGTACCCAACCGCTCGGCTCGTCGAAGCTCTCATGGGACGCCTGAACGGGGATCGTCGGACATCCTGTCGAGCTGATTCAGTTACCCATTGTCTCCCGCAGGACGTCTGAGACGGGCTCGTGGCGGCTCTCTCCCAGCTCAGAGACCTCAAGGTCGGATGACAAGGCCGACGTTAACTATTCGGCCTGGTCGACATCGTCTGTGCCCGTCAGCGCTGGAAGGTGAAGAAGCCTGGGAAACGACGCACCCCGAAGCCTCGTCTCCTCGGGCTCCGCTGGCCGGTCGAACGGACCAACTCCTGGCTCTCGAATTTCGGTCAGATGCGGCGAAATACCGACCGGAAGACCGCCCATCGGCTCACCCAGATAGCCTTGGCCAACACCCTGCTCATCACGGCCAAGCTCATCGACTGGCGCAACCGATGGGCGGTCTGATCAGTCACCTATCCACGTACGGTCTTCGTGGCTTTCGCTTCTGGCGTTCGACAACGGTCAACTCGAATTCCCGGTCGGCGGGCAGCAATTCTCCGTTCCCACCGGCAGCAGAAATCCATGTGGGCGTGCATCCGGTATCGGCCTCATGAGGCAAGGTCCGCCACGCCGTTCCGGCCATAGTGTCGGTGAGCCTCAGCGATCAGCAGTGGGAGGGTGGATCTGGCCCCAGGTGTCCCAGAAGGTGATCTCTTCCACCGGAGGTCGCTGTGCCGGTTTGAACTCGTCGCCGACGGTATGGGCAACCGGGAACAGCGCCACCTGGGTGACATCGTCGGGGATGCCGAGCAATTCGGCGACCTCATGCTCTTGGAGCAGATGCAGGGTTGTCCACGTCGACCCGAGGCCCCGCGACCGCAGCGCCAGAAGAAAGCTCCAGGCGGCGGGCAGAATTGATCCATAAACAGCGGCCGCTACCGGGTTGCCGGCGTTGTCGAACCGCCGCTCGATACAGGGGATGACGAGCACCGGCACCCGCTCGAGAATTTGCGAAAGGTAAAATGCATTCTCGTACACCCGGCGTGTCTGCGGATCGGATTCGGACTGGGCTGCCCGTTCGAGATGGGCGCTTCCGACTTCGCGGTAGAGGTCGGCCAGCGCCGTCCGCTTCGCCGGGTCGGTCACCACCATCCAACGCCAGTTCCGCTCATTACTGGCCGTGGGTGCCTGGATTGCCAGCCGGAGGCAGTCGAGCACCACCTCGGGCTCGACAGGTCGGTCCAGATCGAGGCGGCGGCGAACAGCCCGGGTCGTGCTGAGCAACCGGTCGGTCTCACGAGTATCGAACATCACGGGCCTTCCGGGAGTCGGGGAGCGGGCCGTAGGCAGCATCCAGCTGGTGGGAATCACCATGATACGGCGTGCTCCGCCGATGCCCACGTCGAGCTCGGTGGACCGCACCGGTGAAATAACCGGGACATCGTTGCTGTTGCAAAAAGCATGCGTCCGGGCAGGTGGCTCGGGCGCTTTGTGCAGCCACGTAACGAAAGGCCGGCGCCCATGCCTGTCCCCCTCTCCATCCTCGATTTGGCCATCATCGGCAAGGGGGAGACGGCGCGGGACAGCCTGGAGGGAAGCGTGTCCCTCGCTCAGCGGGCTGAGAAGCTGGGCTACCGGCGTGTCTGGTATGCCGAACATCACAACAATTCGGCCATTGCCTCCTCCGCCACCAGCGTGCTGATTGCCCACGTCGCCGCCCATACCCACACCATCAGGTTGGGGGCCGGAGGGATCATGCTCCCCAACCACTCACCCCTGGTCATCGCCGAGCAGTTCGGCACCCTCGAAACCTTGCACCCTGGGCGCATCGACCTCGGGCTGGGGCGGGCGCCCGGCACCGACCAGAACACCATGCGGGCCATGCGCCACGATCCGATGTCCTCGGACAGGTTTCCTCACGACGTGCAAGAGCTCCAGGGGTACCTGAGCGGACACACCCTCATCCCGGGAGTGGACGCCACCCCGGGCAAGGGCACCAACGTGCCGCTGTACATCCTCGGTTCGTCGCTCTTCGGGGCCACCCTGGCCGCCGCCCTCGGACTCCCGTACTCGTTCGCCTCGCATTTCGCCCCCAACGTGCTCCAGGACGCGGTGGCCATCTACCGACGTGAGTTCCAACCCTCGGAGCAGTTGGACCGGCCCTACGTCATCGCCGGGGTCAACGCCATCGTGGCCGAATCCGAAGAGGAGGCGCAGGCGCAATATCGGGTGTCCCGCCGCCAGCGGATTGCCCGCCTGCTCGGTCCCCACCGCCACTACACCGACGAGGAGGCCGATACCATCCTCGACTCTCCGCAGGGCCAGCAACTCGCCCAGATGATGCGCTACTCCGCGGTGGGAACCCCATCGGATGTCAGGGCCTATCTGGACGAGTTCGCCAAGCATGCCGACGCCGACGAGCTGATCGTCGCCCACCTGGCCTCGTCGGTCGAAACCCGCCTGCACTCCGTCGACCTGCTGGCCGACGTGAGCACACCGGTACCGGCCTAGCTCTGTCCCGGGTCCTCCGGGACCGGGTTCAGTGCAGGCGGACTCTCGGGTCGAGCACGGCGTAGAAGGTGTCCACCAGGATGTTGGCCACCACTACGGCCGCCGAGGCCACGATGACCACGCCGATGATCACCGGCAGATCCTGGCTCTGGATGGCATGGACCGCGGTGAACCCGAGGCCGGGCATCCCGAACACCGTCTCGGTGATGACTGCCCCGCCGGCCAGCACCCCGAGGTCGATGCCGAACTGGCTGATGACCGGGGTGAGCGCGGAACGGAGCGCATGGCGGTAGATCACCCGGTTCTCCGACAGCCCCTTGGAGCGGGCGGTGCGGACATAGTCCTCGTTCATCACATCGAGCATCGAGCCTCGAGTGAGCCGGGTGTAGGCAGCGGCCGATACCAGGGCCAAGGTGATCCAGGGCAATACCAGACCCTCGAACCACTTCAAGGGGTCGGCGGTCAGGTAGGTGTACCCGGCGCCGGGGAAAATGTGGATCCCATGGAGAGCGAACTGATAGTAGAAGATGTACAGCAGCAGCAGGCCGAGCACGAACGACGGCATCGAGTAGAAGAACAGGGCCAGCACGGTGACGATCCGATCCCAGATGGATCGGCTGCGGACCGCGGAGAGCACCCCGGAGAGCACGCCGACGACCAGCCAGATGGCCGCGGCACCGAGCGCCAGGGACAGAGTCACCGGGAACGCCTGTTTGAGGATGGTCGTCACCGGCTGCCCGTGGTAGTAGGAGTAGCCGAGGTTGCCGTGGAGCAGGCCGTCGAGGAAGTGCCAGTACTGGACGGTCAGGGGTCGGTCGAGGAGTAACCGGTGGGAGACCAGGGCGACTGTCGCCGGGGTCGCCTGCCGCCCGGCCAGGGTGCGGGCCACGTCGGCGCGCCCAGGTCCCACGAAGAAAATGAGGAACACCACGATGGTGACCACGAACATCACGAATACTCCGAGCGCCACTCGTCGGATGAGGAATCGGACCACGACTTCTCCTATTTGTAGAGTTGTTCGGCGCGAGGATCGAGGGCGTCGCGCAGGCCGTCACCGAAGATGTTGAACGCCACGGTGGTGATCAAGAGTGCGGCGCTGGGAAAGAGCAGGTACCACCAGGCCTGCTGATAGATCTGCTGCGCACCGGCGATCATCGTGCCCCAGTCGGCCGTGGGCGGAGGCACGCCGACTCCCAGAAAGGAGAGCGATGCCTCGATCACGATCGTCACCGGTATCAAGAGGGTGGTATAGACGATGATCGGGGCGACGATATTGGGCAGGATGTCGATGAACATGATCCGCCAAGGACCGGCACCGAGGGCTCGGGCGGCTTCGATGTACTCCTTCTCCCGCAGGGACAACACCTGGCCGCGCACGACACGGGCCACCGCCGCCCATCCGAAGACGCCGATGACGACGATCACGATGGTCAGGCTCGGTTTGCTGATCGACACCAGCGAGATGGCGAACAACAGGAATGGGATCGACAGCACGATGTCGATGATGCGGGCGATCACCGTATCCACCACTTTGCCGAAGTAGCCGGCTGCCAGCCCGAGCACGGTGCCGATGACGACTTCGAGCAGGGTGGCCACCACCCCGACGATCAGCGAGATCCGGGCGCCGTAGGCGATCCGCACCAGCACGTCCCGGCCCTGGTCGTCGGTGCCCAGGAGGAATTGCCCGTTGGGTCCCACCGGAAGCCCGTCTGGGGTAAGCCCGGTGCTTCGAAATTGCTCATAGACACCATGTCCGGTCAGCGCGGCGATCACCGGCGCGAAGATCGCCACCAGGATGATGAGCGCAACGACCCCGAGGGCGATCAGCGAGGCCCGGTCCCGACGGAGACGCTCGTAGGCCAGCCTCCACGGGCTCCGGCCCTCGATGATGCTGGCGGCGGCGCCCTCGGGTGGGGGAGTGCCGGATGTGATCTGGGCATCCTCGATGGCGACGCTGTCGCCGGGGCTCATGGACACGTCCAGTTCCTCTCGGTCACGTCGCTTGTGCTCCCTCACCGGCAATGACACCCGGGCGGGACTGCATGACTTCACCGGTCTCTACAGGGAAGTGGCAGGCGGTGACGTGCCCGGGCGGGTCGCCCAGCACCGGGACCAGGGCCGGATCGTCGACGGAGCACTTCGGCTGGGCCTTGGGGCATCGCGGGTGGAACCGGCAACCCGACGGCGGGCTGATCGGTGACGGCACGTCGCCGCTCAGGATGATCTGGTGGCTGTCCACCTTCTGGTTGGGATCCGGCATCGGCACCGCCGACAACAGAGCATTCGAATAGGGATGACGGGGCGCTTGGTAGACGTCCTCCACCGGGGCCAGCTCGACGATCTTTCCCAGGTACATCACCGCCACCCGGTCACTCACGTGGCGGACCACCGATAGATCGTGGGCGATGAAGATATAGGTCAAGTTGAACTCGGACTGGAGGTCGGCCAACAGGTTGATGATCTGGGCTTGGATCGACACGTCGAGCGCGGAGACCGGTTCGTCGCAGATGATGAGTTTGGGCTTGAGGGCCAATGCCCGGGCCACGCCGATCCGCTGGCGCTGGCCACCCGAGAATTCGGCCGGGAACCGGTTGAAGTGCTCTGGTTTCAGCCCCACCAGCTCCATCACCTCTTGGACCCGCTTCTTCCGGTCGGCACCGTCGGCGATGCCGTGAAGGGCAAATGGGTCTCCGATGATGGAGCCCACCCGTCGACGAGGATTGAGTGATCCGTAGGGGTCCTGAAAGATGATCTGCATCTCTCGGCGGAGCGGCCGCATCTGCCGAGCCGACAGGTTGGTGATGTCACGTCCGTCAAAGTCGACCTGGCCTTCGGACAGGTCCAACAGGCGGGCGATGCAGCGAGCCAGCGTCGACTTTCCACACCCCGTCTCGCCGACCACGCCGAGTGTCTCGCCCCGAAATACTTCCAAGTCCACGCCGTCCACGGCGTGAACCTGTTCATGGCTTCGTCGAAACGCGGAAGTGGATTGCACCGGGAAGAATTTCTTCAGACCCTCGACCCTGACCAGTACGTCGCCGTCTGAGGCGGCGCCTGACGCACTCGGTATCCCACTCTCGGTCACTGCCGCGCCCTCATGGTCGACTCGGGCTGGGCAACTGCCCGCCCACGACCTTGTCCCGGAGGGCAGTGCGCTCCACCAAGTCGAGGGTGAGCCAGCATGCAGACGTGTGGGTCGGGTTACCGCCGACTTCGAACAGCGGCGGTTCCTCTATCCGGCACCGATCCATGACGTAGGGGCACCGGGGATGGAACGGGCAGCCACCGGGCAGGTTGATCAAGCTGGGCGGCTGGCCGGGGATGGGGTGCAATCGCTCCCGCACGCCACCGTAGGCGGGCAGCGATTGCAGAAGCCCTTCGGTGTAGGGGTGGTGGCTGGCCCCGAAGATCTCGTACCGGTCGGCCTTCTCCATCGCCGAACCGGCGTACATCACGACGACATCGTCGGCGACCTCGGCCACCACCCCGAGGTCGTGGGTGATGAGGATGATTGCCGTCCCGAACTCCTCCTGAAGCCGGCGCATGACCTGGAGCACTTGGGCCTGTACGGTGACATCCAGAGCAGTGGTCGGCTCGTCGGCAATGAGCAGCTTGGGGTTCAGCGACATGGCCATGGCGATCATGGCGCGCTGCCGCATGCCCCCGGAGAACTGGTGGGGGAAATCGTCGACTCGCCGGTCCGGCTGGGGGATACCCACCAGGCCGAGAAGCTCTACCGCCCGGGCTTTGGCCTTGGCCTTGGAGATGTCCTTGTGATTGTTCCGGATCATCTCGACGATCTGCCAGCCCACCCGGTAGTAGGGATGGAGGCTGGACAACGGGTCCTGGAAGATCATGCCGACCTCGTCGCCGCGCACCGAGCGCAACGCTTTCTGGTCCATGGCCAGAAGGTCCTTGTCCTCGAACATCGCCTGACCGCTGACCCGGGCACCTCTGGTCAGTCCCATGATGGTCTGGGTTGCGACACTCTTGCCGGAGCCCGACTCGCCGACGATCCCTAGCGTCTTGCCGGCTTCCGCCGCGAACGACAGTCCACGAACAGCCTGGACCACGCCATCCGGCGTAGGAAAGGAGACATGGAGATCGCTCACTTCCAGTAAAGCCAACCCCCCTCCTTCCCGGTGCGCTGGCGGATGCAGCGGTGCCGCCCCGACCGGCTCCCCGAAACTGCTCGGGAAGCGCGGTCAGGTGGTTCTGAACGATTGTTACTCGTTACTTGCTGAGCCAGACGTTGGTCGGGTCGCTCTGCTCGTAGATGGCCATGTAAATGGCGTTGTGGACCTGGGACCCGTGGATCTCCGGCTGGTTGGGAGCGGTGATCGGGAAGATCGCCGCATTCTTCATGGTCTCGATGTCCGCCTGGTGCCAGAGGGCGGCGGCTGCGGCCTCGGTCGGGGCCTTCAGCGCCGCATCAATGATCGGGTTGAGGGTTGGGTCGCTGAACAGTCCGAAGTTGGACGAGGTTGGCGGGAGGATCCGGCCGTCGAACAGCGGCGGGAAGAAGGATGCGGCCGCGTTGCCGTACCAGTCTGGCGACCATCCGGCCAAGGAGACATCCCACACACCGGAAGTTGCCTGCGAAGGCTTCTCGAGGTACTTGGTGTAGAAGTCCGCATTCGGCACCCCGACTCCAACCACCGTGATGCCGATCTTGCCCAAATCGGACTGAATGGTCTGGAACATATTAGAGCTGAGGAGGGAGGCCGGCCGGTACAGGAATTTGAGCGTCAGGCCGCTCGAGTACCCGGCAGAGGCCAGCAACTGCTTCGCTTTGGCCGGATCGTAGTTGTACTGGCTATAGCTGGGAGCCGACCCGGTGATGCCCGGGGGGAGGACCTGGGTCAGCGGAGGTGAGACCTTCGGCCCACCGCCATCCTGGATCAGATTGGTGCGGTTGAGGCCGTACTCAAGGGCCTGCCGGACCGCCAGCTTGCCCAATGCACCACCGTTGTTCGGCGACTGGGCATTGAAGACCACGTACGGGTTCGTCGAGAACTCCGACTCCAGGCTCAACCTCGGATCGTTGGCGGCCAGCAGGCTGGGGATGTCGTTGGTCGGCACGTAGCTATCCCATTCCATATCGGCCTGGGGGGTATTGGTGAGGATCTGCTGCTGGATCGACGCCTGGGTGCCCGTCTCATTCACGTTGATCTGGTTGACGTATGCCTTTCGGATCGTGTCGGTGCTCGCCTTCCACACCGGATTGCGCACGAAGTCGATGGACTTGGCCGGGTCATAGGTCTGGACCTGATAGGGGCCGTCGGAGATGGTGTGCTGGGCCAGATCGTTGCTCCCCGGGAGGTAGTTGAGGTACTCGACCGGTGCCGGGTCGAAAGCATTGAGACCCAGGATGTTGGTGAAGTAGGACACCGGCTGGGTCAGCTGGAAGATGATTGTCTGCGCGTTATTCGGGTCGACGGTGACACCGGAGATGTTGTTGGCATCGATGTAGGCCTTCTGGGCTGCCGCGTCGGTGGAGGATACGTTGGTGAACCCGTTGCAGAACGCGGCATAGCCCGCGATCAAATTCGTGAAGTCGGGTTGGCCGCCGAATGGTTGGGTCGGGTTGCAGGTCCGCTTCACACCGAGCAGCGCGTCAGCCGCGGTGACCTGGCGGGGTGGGCTGGTGTTCCACATCGCGCCGGTCCGGATGGTGATCGCGTAGGTCAATCCACCGTTGGTGATGGTGGGGTTGGCGGTGGCGAGGTCAGGCACCGGCGTGGTGGTCTGACCCTGAATGGCCGGATAGGTGTACAGGCTCCGGGCCCACATCCGGAGACCCAGGTAGCCGACTGCGTAGTAGCTGACATTGGGATCCATGAAGTCCACATCGCCAGTACCGAGCATGGTGAGAGTGCCGCCTCGCACCGGGGTTCCCGACGAGTTGGCGGCATAACGCTGGTTCGGGATCGCTCCGCTCCCGGTGGTCGTTGACGTACTCGACGAACTTCCATTTCCACAGGCGGCGGCGAGCATGCCTAAGCAGGTCGCCGCCACTATGAATATCATCCTCTGCTGCGAACGTCGCATGGTGCGATCCCTCCTGATCCGTGGCCGACACCAAGTGCCGACCGCCAATGTGCATGCAAATTGATGAATGCTTCCGTCAAACCCTCCTGGTGGCCACGCCGCTCAGGTTTGCTTCCCCCACTGGTTTCCGCACGATCGAGGCTTTGCTCGATCACCACCGAGAGCACAGCTGCTGAAGCCATCCCCACCGAACCACTCCATCGGTCCACGACAATCTCCACATTGCAGAATGACCATGGCCACGAAGAACAGAGATATACCCGCGTACATTGTCATGACGAAACCGGCCAGCATGGCGAGAACGTCTTGTCTGGTTCAGGCGTGGCTTCAGGCACTGAAAATGAACCTAGCAGCCATGACGTCTCTGATCGAGACATTTGCGTCACACCGATGTCAAGCGCCCGTGAACTGTCCACAGTCGACGTAATGATCGAACCGCGGCCTCCGGGCGTCGTCGCCCGGGTGACGGCCAGCGAGACGTTCGAGGCAGGTCTCCCAACCGACGGCGTTTCGGGTGGCAACCGACGGCGTTTCGGGTGGCGATCCGGTTCTCGGAACCAGCCACCAAAGCGGGAGTGCCAACTCTCGGACCCGGACGCAATCCTCGATGAGCGGCGAGAGCTACGGAACCCTCGGTCCGGGTGCGTTACGGAACTTGAACGGCTCGCTCTCACGCCCGGGGACCACATACCAGCATTCCCCGGTCCTCCCTGCTTCGATGATCCGGAAGAATGCGTCGACGACTTGGCCTACTTCCAGGATGGGAAAACGGGTCTCTTCGAGAAAGGGGCGGATGTCCTCGATGATGTTGGTCTCCGCAAAAGACGGACACAGGGCATTCACCGTGATGTCCTGGGACGCATACTCAGAGGCGAGCGATCGCACCAGACCGACCACGGCATGCTTGTTGGCGACGTAGATGGGGTCGAAGGGTGGAGCCACGATCCCGGCCATGCTGGCGGTGGCCACGATCTGGCCTCCCCCCCGCCTCAACAACGCCGGTAGCGCGGCATGGACACCGAAGACGACACCATCAAGATTGATGGCCATCGCCCGACGATAGAGCTCGACGTCGAAATCTTCGCCGATTCCGCATCCGGTTGTCACGCCGGCGTTCAGGTGGACGAGATCGAGGCCACCGTACGTGGATTCGGCCACCTCCACCGCCGCAGCCAGGTCTTGCGGATCTCGTACGTCGCACCTGACGAAGGTGGCGCCGATCCGGATGGCCAGGTCCTCACCGGTCGCCTCGTCGAGATCGGCGAGGACGACCTTGGTCCCGCTCCTCGCCAGGCGCTCTGCGACGGCCGCCCCGATGCCGTTACTGCCGCCGGTGACCAGGGCGACGCCGTCGGTTAGCTCGTCGATTCCCATGGGGCCGGACCGCCAGGTCGATCAGTTGACCATGTGGACGACGTCCACGATCACCAGGGCCAAGACCATACCGCCGACCGCCGCGTAGATGGCTGAGAACGCCCAGCGTTGGTGGTGATTCGCCAACCAGAACCGTCGCATGCCCAGGTAGTCGAAGACCAGGGCCAACATGCCGATCGGGATCCCTATGGCGGGGCCCACGCTGCTGGCAACCCCGATGGCCGGGAGCACGATCGGGAGCACGATGTAGCTCAACAAGCAACGCAATGCCGACAGGAAGATTGATGCGCTGAAGATCCGATGGGTCTCGGATTCGCGGATGGCAGGCTGTGCGTCCGGAATGCGGAGCAGGCACCGCATGGCGGCATCAGGGGCTGAACGCGAGGTGGAGGGAAGCCCCGGCGTGGCAACGGCGACCTGATCCATGGACAACATCGTATGCGCTCGGCACCGCCGGCGACCCACCGCCCCCATCCGAGATGGTCGGAAAGCCGCTCAGCCACCACCGAGGCGGCGGCTGTAGGGGCCCGGACAGAGGGACGCCGGCGTGCCGGGGCCGGCTCGCGCCGTTGGGGCGGTGTCGAAGCGGTACAAGAGTATCGACCCCCCGAGCTCGCCGACCGGGCAGTAGGCACGCAGGAAACTGAGTTCTTCGTAGTTGTTGGAGGTCAGAGAGGTGGCTGACACCGCGACCCAACCGGTGAGCGATTGCGGGTCGACCTGGAGCCGTGGCGCCACCCCGGGAACCGCTGTCAACATCGACCGGGCGTGGGGGATATCGGCCACACCCAGTCCTTGTCCGAAGTACGCCACCCACGGTTCTTTGCCCACCGACCATTGCCGGAGTAACCAGAACCCCTGTCCCCAGTCGACATCGGAATTGGACACGGTTCGATAGGCGGGGGCCAACGGCGGATTCACCCACGTGATGGAGTCGGGTACCGAGAACACCGTCATGATTCCACCCACCAGCACGACAGCTGCCAATACCACGCCGGCAATGGCACGCCTCGCCGACAGCACCGCGGCGGACGCCACCACCAACCACAACCCGATGACGGGAAGCAGGTAGCGGAGTCCGATGTCCTTCGGGGAAACAAGGGTGAAGAGTGTGAGCACCACTGCGGGCAGCACGGCTACGGCGAATACCTCATGCCGAGCAGTGCGAGGGGCGCCCCGGAGCGCGATGGGGCCGACGACGAGCACTCCCACCGTGAGCCAGGGAACCTTGGCGACCAGGCTCAGCGGCCAGTACCACCACCTTCCCCCCTCCCAGAATGTGCCGAACAGGTACGCCGGAGCACCGATGGAGTCGTGGCTGACGATGTACCGGAAACCAACCAGGTACGGTTCCGGCAACATCGAGAGGTGGAGCGCGATCGACGGTGCGATCATCACGTAACACAGCCACACCACCACCCAGGACACCGCCGCCACCAGGACCAGCCGCAGCAATGACCTCCATCCGAGCGACCGCCAACCGGCGACGACGACCACCACGCCGGCCGAGAACGCCACCAACACGCCGGTGTCCTTGGTCAGGACAGCCGCAGCACAGGCGATACCAAGGATCACCAACTGTCGTCGCCCCGGAGATCGCAGAACATTCAGCAAGGCCCACGATGTCAACACCGTGGCCAGGGTCAACGGGAGGTCGACTCCATCGAGATGGCCGAGACCCACCGTCAGCGGGTCGGCCAGCCACAGCGCCCCCGCCAATAGGCCGGCGCCCCGACCAAAGAGCCGTGATCCCAGCGCGTACAGGCTGAACGCCACTGCCACCGCTTCGAGGAGCGGAACCAGGCGGGCCAGGAAGAGCTCCCGGTGGAGCTTCCCGGCATGCTCCTGAACCTGGGTGAAGGAAACGGCATAGGCGGCCTCATTGGTGGAGGTCCACGCCCTGCCCTTCGGGATGATGGGTAGTTCAGCCAGGACAGGGATGGCAGCCAGAACCTTCCCCAATGGCGGATGTTCGGGATTGAGCCGGAGATCGTGTTCGACCAGGGCGGTTACCCCGGCGGACAGATACACCGGCTCGTCGTAGGTGGGGGCGTCAGACCAGGCCTGGCGGATCCCGAGACCGATGAAGCCGGCCGCCAGCACAGCGAGGAGCAGGAGCGGTGTGGTCAGAATCCGAGCTGCCCGGGACCTGCCGTCTCGATGGTTTGGCCGGAGAGGGTGGGTCTCATCTCCCGGGGTCGCCACCAACGGGAGGCTACCCGTGGCCTCTGCCATCAGGTCGGATGGGCGACACTCCCACACCCAGCCACCCATTCCCCGCAAGTTCAACGGGAATGGCAATGCTGCTCTCAGCTGTTTCCCAGGTACGGGAGGCAGGATATTCGCAGTGACATCGTGTCGTCATGCGCACGGAGAAGGGCATCGCCTCGTATGAGTGTGATCACGCCGCAAGAGGACGAGGCTTGCGCCGACGACGCGGATGGAGGCGGCCCTTGGCCGGGTGACCCCGTCGCAGAACTGGGACTCCGTGCCGCACCTCGCTCCCGAAGCAGACGCGCGGCCCGGTTCCTGACCCAACGAAAGGTCATCGCCTGGGGCATCTTCGGGTTGGCCCTGATCATCTACTCCATATTTCTCGGCATTCC
>JADGOI010000121.1 GCA_017883075.1 Acidimicrobiales bacterium | reverse complement strand
CCGGACAAGGTTCAGATCTGTCCGGCCGTGTATTGAGTCAAGCCGAACTGCGCGGCGACCGGGTTCCAGAGCGCCAAGAACGCCTGTTTTGCGCCGTCGGCTTGGGCCGAGGCAGAGGTAGCCGCCTGGTAGTTCGAGTCGGACGAGGATGCGTACGGACAGGAGCTGCCCTCGATGTCGCCCATCCACCGGACGAAACCTTGGTCAGCCTGGTCTGAGGCCTGGAGAACAGAGTTGAGGTCGCCGACCAACGTCGCTCTGTCCGGGAGGCCGGTTGGGGCGATTGCGCCCAACTGTCGGAGCGCCGATTCTCGCGAGGAAATTGCACCCTTCATCGCCGATAGTTCCGACGCGGGGCCCGCCGTGCAGTTGCTGACCGATTGGGTGGCGGTGACGACTGTCCTCCTGGCGTCGGCGCTTTGTCGGAGAGCGGAGTCGATGGCCGAGGCCCCAGACGACGGCGATCCACGACCGGCCCCGGCCGTTGCCGGGCGGGCGGTCCGCTTTGCGCTGGTGTTGCTGGTGCTGCTGCTGTTGGTGCTGCTGCCGGCGAGAAGGGCTGCGGCCCCGATGGCTGCTGCGGTGACGACCATCACTACTCCGGCGATCGCCACGATCAAGCCGATTCGCTGCGGACGTTTCGGTACCGGATGGATGATCAGGGTCTCAGCCGTCTTATGGCCGGGGTCTCCCACCCACTGGTTCACCTTCCCTACGCCGCTCGGGGGGGTGTCGGCATGGGTCGTTCCAAAGCCCGCACCAACGGGCACCGTTGGTGGGAGAGTGCCGGCTCCGGAGGCAGCCGCCATCTCGGCTCCGCATCGTGAGCAATAACGCCCGATGGGAACGACCGCCGCGCCGCAGGTTCGGCACCGCACTGATCCTCGGCCGGTGTCTTGGCCTTCGTTCATCTTTTCCCCGCCGTGTAGCCCAATGGAAGCTCGAAGATTGTCCCATGTCCGGGGACCTGCCACGTCATCGGGGCCTGGCCGGACCAAATCGCCCCGGGAACCTCCTGGACATCCTGTTCCGGGGACTCAGCCGCCGAGCTCAGTTGGACACGGCGGGGGCGAACTCGTCGAGCAGTGCCGGCAGGCGATCGCGCCAGGCCGTGGTGGCTTCGTCCACGCTCACATCGACCAGTCCTTCGACGGTGATGCGGTCTCCCCCTGTCGTCCCGAGCACCCTGAACCGCACGCCGGCATCGGCCGCCCGTGACACCAACCCGGCGACCTGGGTGGTACATACCAGCACCCGCGAGGGGGATTCAGTGAACAGCTCATGGTGGTCGCCGATTCCCGCCACCGAAATGCCGACCCCTGACCGGACCGACAACTCCGCCAGTGCCACCCCAAGGCCTCCACCCGACACGTCGTGGATGCCGGCCACCAACGCCGGTCCGCCACTCACGCCTTCGCCGATCAGGGCGGTGACCAACGACAGCAGTCGGGCGTGACCGGCCAGATCGAGCCGCGGCAGGGTTCCGTTCCGGTGGCCACGGATCTCCTTGGCCCATCGAGATCCGCCGAGAGGAGGAGGAGTGGGGGGATCCGACGACAATTCGGGTCCTCCGTCGAACAACACCAACGCGGCGTCGGGGACGAGGGTGACCCCGGGGGGGCGGACCGCCAACCGTTCAATGAGCCCCAACACCCCGATCACCACGGTGGGGTCGATGTCGATGCCCGCGCTCTCGTTATAGAGGCTCACATTGCCCCCGATTACCGGCAGGCTCAGGCCCAGGCACGCCTCGGACATGCCGTCGACGGCTTCGGACAACTGCCACATCACCTCGGCGTGCTCAGGATTGCCGAAGTTGAGGCAGTTGACCACCGCCATGGGTCGGGCCCCCGAGCAGGCCACGTTGAGCGCCGCCTCGGCCACCGTGGCTGCGGTCCCCTGGCGGGGATCGAGGGAGCACCAACCCGGATTGGAGTCGGTGGACAGGGCCAGACCGCGCTCGGAGGGGGGGAGCCCGGGAGCTGCCAGTCTCAACACCGCCGCGTCCCCGCCCGGGGCCTCCACCGTGTTGAGGAACAACTGGTGGTCGTACTGGCGGTAGACCCACGCCGGGTCGGTGAGCAGCGCCAGCACATCGGGTCCGCAGTCGGCCGGTGCAGGCAGCGCACCGGGATCATCGGCCAGACGGGCGTCCTGGTTGGCCGGCCGGGCCAAAGGCCGATGGTAGAGCGGGGCGTCTTCACTCAGTGCCACCGCCGGCACGTCGCCCAGCACCTCTCCATCGAACCCGTCGAGGATGCGCAACCGGCCGGGGACGCCGTCCGGGGCGTCGGTCACCCGGCCCACCACCGAAGCCCGGACTTCCCAGCGCTCGCATACCTCTTGCACTCGGGGCAGATCTCGAGGGGTGACGATGGCCAACATGCGTTCCTGGCTCTCCGAGGTCATCACCTCGTAGGCCACCATTCCGTCCTCGCGCCGGGGCACGGCAGAGACGTCGACATCCATGCCGACCCCGCCCCGCGCCGCGGTCTCACTGGTGGCACACACCAACCCGGCACCACCCAAGTCTTGGATGCCGACCACCAACTTGGCGTCGAGGAGCTCCAGGCATGCTTCGATCAGTCGTTTCTCTTCGAAGGGGTCGCCCACCTGGACGCTGGGTCGTTTGGATTCCGACGCCGCGTCGTCCTCGCCTCCGAAGCCGGCGGACGCCAGCACGCTGACACCACCGATGCCGTCCCGCCCGGTGGACGAGCCGAGCAGCACGGCCAGATTGCCGACCCCCGAGGCCTGGCCCAACACCAGCCGCTCAACGGGGAGGACGCCCATGCACAGCACGTTGACCAGAGGGTTCTGGGCGTAGCAGGGATCGAAGGTGAGTTCCCCCCCCACCGTGGGTACGCCCACCGAGTTCCCATAGCCCGAGATTCCGGCCACCACTCCCTCGATCAGCCAGCGCTGCCGGGCTTCGGCCGGGTCGCCGAAGAACAGAGGGTCCATCACGGCAATGGGCCGCGCCCCCATGGTGAAGATATCCCGCAGAATTCCGCCCACACCGGTGGCTGCCCCCTGGTAGGGCTCGATGGCGGAGGGATGGTTGTGGCTTTCGATACGGATCGCCACCGCGATGCCGTCACCGGCGTCGATGACCCCGGCATTCTCGCCCGGTCCGACCAATACATACGGCGCGACGGTGGGGAGGCGCTTCAAGTGGACCCGGGATGACTTGTAGGAGCAGTGCTCGCTCCACATCACCGCGAAGAGGGCCAGCTCCAGATGGTTGGGAGGACGACCGAGCAGGGCCTCCACCTCGTCGCGCTCACCGTCGGTGAGTCCGAGTGCTCGATGCAGTGGTTGCTCCCCGCCCGATCCACTGTTCTGTGCACCGGCTTCCATCGCCCAGAGCGTACCCGCCCCGGTTCACTCGCAAGGAGGCCCCTGAGGCGGAAGGCACAGAGATCCGGCAACCTGGCGTCCCGATGGGAACGCTGCAATCAGAAGGAATGCACTCCGGTATCGTGGCCGGCCATTCACTACCCTCCGTCGGCCGTCGCGGCCACTACCAGTACCCCTGGCTGTCAAGAGTCCGAGCCTTGCCCACGACGGGCTGATTCAGCGGCATCGGTCCGTGGCCCACCACCGGGTTATTGGCCGACGGGCCGGCAGTGGCGGGACTCGTGTCCGAGGACGTCGGCGTGCTGTCATTGGCAGCCATTTCACTCATCACAATCGACCGGGTTTGGGTCAGGTCATCACATCTCCCCGAGGCACCGGGAACGCCCACTCCGAAATACACGTCGAACTGATTGACGTTGACCGGCAAGACATCCGAGGTGATGGCGGCACAGCGGTCGACCCCGTTCACCACCATCTCGGGTGTGGACACGGACCCAGACCAATCGGTGGGAGACGAGGAGCTCGTCTTCCATACGTCGAAGCGGAATGAATCAGCGGATGTCGGTTCCCGCACATCGAAGAACATGTGCCATGCCGCTCCGCTTTGGAAGACGAAGGGATTGGCCATGCACTGGGTGCCAGGACCGGTGTAGACGATCGACGAGTCGAGCACATCTCGTCTGGCATCCACTCTGGCCATACCGATGAGACAACCGGTGCCGTAATAGACGAGCCACTGTTGGGCTCCCGACGGTTGCAGTACCACCGAGGGCGAGGAGACGCCCCGTCGTCCCGGATCGGGAACGGCTACCCGCTCGAAGGAGCCCCATGTGCTTCCATCGGTGGACGTGGCTGACCAGACCTCGGCATTGCTGGCCAACTGCTGGGTGGTGGTGCATGCCGGCGACCCCGGGCGACAGACCAACGACGTGAAGAACATGGTGTAGTCATACGGGGGACCCCCGGGACCCCCGGGGCTGATGCTCACCGATGGGTCGTTCACTTCACTGATCCGTGGGGCCACCTGGGCGGGGACAATGGCTGTGGTCGGGTCGGACCACGGTCCGTTGGGGGTGGGGGCGGTACGCCGATAAATGGTATCGAGCTGGCCGGAATCGACAGTCTCCTGAGTCTGCCAACCGCCGTACCACATGATGTACCCGGCACCGCTTGGATCAGGCAGGACGTCGGGCGAGTACACGTCCCGGCCCGCAATTTGCTGAGAATTGCTGACGAACGTGTCGGCGTGGGCAGAACTGCTCTTCTCCGGCAGCGCCAGGACGATGAGGAAAGTCAAGATCGGAACAATGACGATCGCCTTCCTCATTACCCCGGAAACGCTACCATCCGGCAACATTTTGCCTCTCCTGCCCAACCAGTGGGTCAGTGGGCCGGCGGCTGCGCCGTCGCCTTCCCCGTGCCGGGTCGGCCTTCGGCTGCATTGACCCTCACCGCATCGGCCTCACAGCATTGACGCCGGTAGCTCCATCCGGGCGATGGAGGTTGACTGGGTCAGGTCACCACAGGCCCCGGACGATCCGCGGGCGACCAGGCCGACATACAGATCGACGTGCGTCGAGCCATGTGCCACCACGTCCGGGGTCAGGACTCCACATTCACTCCCACCATTGACGATCGCGATCGGCGACGCCGAAGCGAGAAGCCAGTTGGTCAATGACGCAGAGCTCGTCTTCCATACGTCGAATCGAACCGCATCCGCCGAGGTGGTCTCGAGCACATTGAACAACATGTGCCAGGTGGTTCCGGACTTGAACACCGCGGGATTGGACATGCAGTGGCTGCCGGTTCCCCGGTAAGCGATTGACGAACCCAGAACATCACGGCCCGCACTCACACTGGCCATACCGATCAGACAACCGGTACCGAAGAACACCAACCATTGTTGGGACCCGGATGGTTGGAGCACAGCCGACGGCCCGGACACGCCCTTCTGTCCGGGATCAGGGACCGCCATTCTTTTGAAGGAGCCCCAACTCACCCCGTTGTCGGAGGTGGCGGACCACACTTGTGAGTTGGCGGACTGCTGTTGTGTCGTTGCACATCCCGAGGCGCCGGGATGGCACACCAGGGTGGTGAAGAACATGGCATACCGGAGTGAGCTGCCGGCGACGATGATGCTGACCGACGGGTCGTTGACTTCGGTTACTTGGGGGGCAACCTGGGCGGGGACAATGGCTGTGGTCGGGTCGGACCACGGGCCGTTGGGGGTGGGGGCGGTACGCCGATAAATGGTATCGAGCTGGCCGGAGTCGAGGGTCTGCTGGGATTGCCAACCGGCGTACCACATGATGTAACCGCTACCTACCGGGTTGGGATGCACGTCAGGTGAGTAGACATCGCGCCCCGTAAATTGCGTGGCGAACCTGATCGGCGTATCTCCCTGATTCACCACGGTTACTCCCGCCCAAAAGATGACTATCAGGACGATGATCAGCGCCACTGTGATGAACGAGTTCCGCCTTAGACGGAGGCGAGTGTGGTGTTGCATCGTTCTCCGTATGGTCTGGTTGTGGAATATGCGAGCCGAACTGCATCCGTTGGGGCGGATCAGCTTCAGGTCCAAGAAGTCGCTTCGACGCAGTGGCGTGTTCCCTATGAGATCTTACCGATCACCAAATCCCTACCGATCACCAAATCCCTGGCCGCTTCAACCTTCCCTTGAACTCGGCTCATCCCAGTGCGATGCAAGAACCTGCGACCTGCCTCAATCCACCCAGGCGCCACATCTCAGCGAAAGAGGGCACATCAATCGCCGGACGTAGCGCCGATTTGAAAGGCCGACGCCACCCTTTAGGTTCTTTATGCCGACACCCATGACATTGAGGCTGCTATTTTGCAAGTGCTTAGAGACCCCCGATCACGGGTATCAACTCTGTTGAGCACCCACCTCATGCCTCGTTTGAACACTCGCCAATATTCTGAAAGGCTCTCTCTATGGCTACGGCACCTGTGAAGAAAAGACGCAAGAAGGAATCGATGTCCGAGGTCCACAAGGCGGCACTGGCCAAGGGTCGCGAAGAAGGACGAATTGTGCGTCATTACCTGGAGGGCTTGGAGGCAGCCAAGCCACGCCGAGGCCGCAAGCGCACGCCCGTTTCCATTCGGCGCCGTTTGGCCACCATTGACTCCACCATGTCCGGTGCCGATCCGCTGGCCCGCCTTCACCTCATCGAAGAGAAGCAACAGCTCGAGGACGAGTTGAACACCACCGGGACCACCGTCGATCTGCCTGCCCTGGAAAAGAACTTCATCAAAGTTGCCCGCCTCTACGGCGAGCGCAAGGGCGTCTCGTACTCCGCTTGGAGGAAAGTGGGGGTCAGTGCTGCGGTTCTCCAGAAGGCGGCGATCCCCCGCACCCGCAGATAAGCCTCGGGCTCGGACGCAAGGGGGCTGGGAAGCCAGCCGGCTCAGGCGTTGGCCGAGGTCAGAGCCGAGGCCAACAACGACCTGAGCAGGACCGCGCCGTCAACCGAGCCGGTGAGTGCATCCGACGCTCGCTCCGGGTGGGGCATCAGCCCGACAACGTTGCGCTCCTCATTGCACACGCCGGCGATCCCGTCGATGGAGCCATTGGGGTTGTCCACATAGCGCAGGATCACCCGTTCATCACCCCGTAGACGAGCCAGCGTCTCGGCATCGCAGGTGTAGTTGCCTTCGAAGTGATTGATGGGAATCGACAGCACTGTGCCGGGTGCGATGCCTGACGTCAACACCGAACGGTCGGTCTCCACCCGGATATCGACGGTGGCGCAAAGGAACCGGAGGCCGCGGTTCTTTTGCAGGGCTCCGGGAAGAAGGCCGGCCTCGGTCAACACTTGGAAGCCGTTACAGATCCCCACCACCGGTCCGCCTTCAGCGGCGAACCTTCCGACAGCTTCCATCACCGGTGAGAAGCGAGCGATGGCGCCCGGTCGAAGGTAGTCGCCGTGGGCAAATCCGCCCGGAAGTATCAGGGCGTCATACCCGGAGACCGACGAATTGCCATGCCACACCAACTCGGCAGTTCCGCCCAGGCCGTTGACGGCTTGGACGACGTCGTGCTCGCAGTTGGTCCCGGGAAACATGACCACGCCGACCCGGGATGGCATCAGCCCGCAACCGGTTTTGCGGTGGCGGTGACGGTGACGGTGACCGAGGACTCCTCGATGACCGGATTGGCCAGGACCCGATCAGCCACCACCGTTCCCTGGGCCAGTGCAGCCACCTCGTCGTCGGCCACGATGTCGAACCGGAATGACTTACCCGCCCGAACCCCGGTGATTCCGCTCAGCCCCAGCGCCGGCAGTGCCCGTTCGATGGTGGCTCCCTGAGGATCGGCGATCCCCGGTCGCAGCCGAACCTCCACCACCACCGAGAAAGTCGAAGGGGAAGCCATGGTCACGCACCGTACCAGTCACTCAACTTCTTTCCGCAGATCCGCTCGTAGGCATCGGTATACAGCCGGGAGGTGGCATCGACGATG
>JADGOI010000034.1 GCA_017883075.1 Acidimicrobiales bacterium | reverse complement strand
CGTTCAGCCATAGGCCGGTGGGGAGAAGTCAGGGAACAAGTTGGGGAGTCCCTCACTGAGGCGGCCGGGAAAAGTGGCTGGACGCTTTTCGAGGAAGGAGAGCACACCTTCATGGGCATCGCCCGACGGTCCGCGAAACGACATGGCCAGGGAATCGGCCCGGTGGGCAGCCATCGGGTGCGATTCCCCCAGCATGTGCCAGAGCAGCTGACGGCTCATCGCCACCGACACCGGAGAGGTGTGGTCGGCGATCTCGGTGGCCAGTGCATAGGCGGAGTCGAGCAGTGCGTAAGGAGCATGCACGCTGCGCACCAGACCACCCTGGTGCGCCTCGATGGCATCGAAGACCCGACCGGTGGCCACCCACTCCATCGCCCGGCTGATGCCTACCAGCCGGGGCAGAAACCAACTCGAGCACGCTTCGGGCACCAGCCCGCGCCGGCTGAAGACGAAACCGATTTTGGCATCCTCCGATGCCAGCCGGATATCCATCGGCAAGGTCATGGTGATGCCGACCCCCACCGCCGGCCCGTTGATGGCGGCGATGACGGGTTTGAGGGAGTCGAAGATCCGCAGCACGACGGTGCCCCCGGCATCACGGGGAACGGAGTGCCCGTCGGGTGGGGTGGCTCCGTCAAAGGTGCCTTCGCCGCCCCGGAGATCGGCCCCGGCGCAGAAGCCCCTACCTGATCCGGTGACCACCACAACCCGGACGGAATCGTCGGCATCGGTGTGGTCGAAGGCGTCGATGAGCTCTCTTCCCATCGTGTTGGTAAAGGCGTTCAAGTGTTCGGGCCGATCGAGGATGATGGTGGCAACCCGGTCGTTCACGTCCAGGCGAATGGTTCGATAGTTATTGGTCACATGATCTCCATGTCGTTCGGTTCGCAACATCCCCGACGGGTTCCCATGCTGGCATCGGGGACAACATCTCGGCAGATGCGCATCAACCGTCGGTCGGCCCCGAGAAGGTGGCATAGTCGCCGTCCCCGTTCATGACCATGCAGAAGTTGGCCGAGGAGCACGATACCGACGTGCCGATCCCGGTGTGAACGGTGGCCACGGGAATCACCTTGATTGGTCGCGCCCAGGTCGCGCCATCCCAGGTGACAATGAAGCCATCGGTATCGGCGGCCATACAGAAGGACACCCGTGGGCACGAAATGGAATCGAGCATTCCCGAGGGGTCGATGGTCCGAGTCGGAGACCAGGTCGGTGCACCATTGCGGTAGGACGCGCCCGAGCCATTGACGATTGCGCACAACGTAGAGGTGGCACAGGAGATGGCGGTGGGATTGCCGCTCACCGCCGAGGCACGGTGAGAGGGATCGGCCAGGGTGGGAGTCCACGGAAGGGACTCCTCGGACCAGGTGCTTCCGTTCCAATCGAGGATCGCGGTGCCGATCACCGCGGTACAGGCCGATGTGGCCGGGCACGAGACCCCGACGCGGCCGGAGGCGTAGAGGGCCACAGCGCTCGGACCGGTTCCGGACCCGAAGGCCTGGGGCGCCAACCACGAGCCGTCTTTCCAGGTATATGCGTTCCCGGAGTTGTCGACGATGGCACAGAATTTGCGCGTTGCACACGACACCGCGGCCTCATCTGCACCGGGATGGCCGCTTCCGGGGTTGGTGGGGTTGGTGGCGAGGGCCGGAGCCGGATTCAGCGGAACCGGTGCGTTCCAGTTGGTTCCGTCCCCGTTGGCCACGAAACCCGACCCGTCGGCGATGACGCAAAAGGGCCCGCCGATGCAGGTAATCGTCGGCATGATCGGTTGCCTGTTTGCTCCAGGCGAGGGTGCCGGGAAGTAGAAGGAGGGGTTGGACCAGGCCTCTCCGTCCCAGGATTGAGTCTCACCGGCGCCAACGGTTCCGGTGGCGCCACCTTGATCGGCCCCTCCGGCGGTAGCGATGCAGAAGGTGTCAGAGATACACGAGACCGACGTGAACCCCCCTCCCGGTGGCAATGTGGCCAGAGGGACCGACCACCCGGCGGTCCTGACGATGGGGACAGGCGCGGTCGTAGGGGTGGTGGAGGCCAGGATGGTGGTGGCCGTGGTGGAGGCCGTGGTCGAGGTCGGGGCGACCGGTGTGGTTCCCCGGGTGATCGGGAGCTGTAATCCCACTTGTCGGGTGACAGCTGCCGACGCGCTACAGGCGGTCGCCGCCAGCACCAGAGTTGCGGTCGTTGTCCAGGCGACGATCTGGCTCAAACCCACCCTCTCCCCCCTCACTGGCCGGCAACGTCCGCGAGCAAGGGCACCTGGCGACCGGACCAAGGCTACCGACCCAATACCCCAGAACCAAGTCGCCACTGGCAAGGCAACCGAACCCGCCCAGCTCAGGCGAGCAAAGGCCGGAACACCATGCCGGTGCGCGGTTTGGGATGGAAATAGGTTGTCTTGGGCGGCATGCGTTTGTCGCTGTGGGCCCATTCGGAGATCAGGGCAACGGTGACCGGACGGAGAAGGACCACGGCTTGGGCCTGTTCGGAGTCGATGGCTTCGGCCGCTTCTTGCCAGGTATGACAGAACTCGAGCTCATGATCGGGGAGCTCGGCGATGACCAGGGCCACCATGGATGAGTCGAGTGAGGCGCCGGCGGCTTCGGGGGTGCCGTCCTTCGGCGAGAGGAGCCACGCTCCTGAGGGCATCACCAGAGCCAAGGCTTCCGATTCCCCCAGGGCGGCCAGCGTGCGCCGGGTGAGGTCACCGACCTTGGTCACGTCGAACCACGATGAGAAGGCGTCGACCAGATCGATCCCGTCGGGCAGTCCCGACAACACCCGGTGGATGGGCCCGACCTCGAGCTCGTCCTCGCTCAGTTCGACCACCAGGGCCATCACCAGATCAGCACCGGGCAGGGTCTTGTCACCTCGGGTGGCCAACTCCGAACGGTAGGCCAAGGCGGTCTCGTAGCGATGGTGCCCGTCGGCGACGACAACCCGAGAGTCACCCACCGCCTGACGGACCGCATCGATGGTCGAGGAGCCGCTGATCACCCACAGCTCGTGAAGCACGCCATCATCATCGGTGGCGGCCATCTGGGCCGCGCCGGCCGCGATGGTGGCGATGAAGGTCTGGGTCAGACCTGGCGTGAGTGAGAGTCCCCAAATCGGGGAGAGATTGGTGCGGGTGGCCCGCAGCAGGTCGAGCCGGTCGCTCTTGGGTTTGGGAAGGGTCTGCTCGTGGGGAAGGATGTCGCCGGTATTGTCCTCGTCGATCGCCAACGCCCCGATGACCCCGTGGGTGGAGCGGCCACCGGGGGAGGTCATCCGGTAGGCATAGAAGCAAGGTGAGGGGTCGGCTGCCAGGGTGCCCGCCTCTTGCCACGATTCGAGCATGGCCCGTGCATGCTGGTACCTGTCCAGTCCGGCCCGGTGATCGGCTTCGGGCAGCTCCACCCGGACCGCGTTGGCGCTGTGGCGACCGGCAAGGCGCTGTCGCTCCGGAGCACCGATGACGTCATAGGGTGGGGCGATCACCATGTTCATGTCGACCCGGGCGGTGTCGTACCGGAGTCCGACGAACGGTTCGAATCTGGGCATGACCACTGCGTAGCACAGGCACCGACAGCCTCAGAACGCGGACATGGGATCGATCCGCCGTGATCCTTCTTCGGTATGCGGGAGGTACACGCGGGTGGCCTCGGCTGGAGTGCGAGGCGACCGCATCATTGGCGGAGAAATCCTACGTCGACGTCAACTTTGGCAGGCAAACAGGCCCGTCTCCGGATCATGATGAGCGAACTCACCGAGGAGTCGGGCCATGATGCCTCACGGTTGAAAGAGCTCGACCGGCACGTGGGTGGGACCGGCACCGGTGGCCTCAGGCGTCTTGCGCGATCAAGGTGGCCATGGCCGATGCTCCGGTCGGATTGAGGTGGACCTGGTCGGCCGTGAACCATTCGGGATGGGGTGACGACAGGGAGTACCAGTCGGCCAGCACCGCCACTCCCGGATATCGAGCCACCCCGGCGGCCAGCACGGCATTGTCGGAGGCCTCCCACGAGCGGGGGACATCTACGTTGACGAAGACCACCCGTTTCACCCCTGCCGTGGCCTGCATCATGGCGTCGAAATTGTCTGAGGTGACTGTGCCGTTGGTCCCCAACTCGATTACCACCACGCTTCCCAGAGTGCCGGCGCCCCGGTCGGCCTGCACAACCGCGATCCCCGTTTCGAACTGACGGCTGACCAGACCATCCACGCTCACCCCAGGGATATCGGCTTCCAGATTGGGCTGGATATCGATGAGCACCGAGTCGCCCACCGCGGTGACCCGACCCCCGATAGGAGGCGGCACTGCCGTTGCCGTGGCGGTCGTCGTGGTGGTCGTGGTGGTCGTGGTGGTCGTGGTGGTCGTCGTGGTGGTTGGTGTCAGGGCGATGGAAGTCGTCTCACCCACATGGGAGGTTCCCCTGGACGCGGCGGGTTCCGACGAGGTCGGTTTGGCCCCAGACCTGGTGGCAATGCCCAGTCCCACCAACCCGATGAGCACAGCCAAAAGGGTCCCGCCGATGATCCGGTCAAATCGGCTGAACGCGGGCATGGTCCCAATCTTGCCGCATCAGGGGCCCGCCACCATGTCAGCCCGTCCAACGCCGCGCCGCTGGCTGAGCATCCACAGGACCAGGGCGGCACCGCTGTAGGCGATGCCCGCTAGCACCTCTGCCGTCCAACCACCCCGGGAATAGACGACCCCGGCCGTGGCGGACCCCATCGAACCACCGATGAAGTAGGTGACCATGTATCCGGTATTGAGGCGTGAGCGGGCGGTGGGGTCGATGGCGAAGATCACCTGTTGATTCTGAATGTGCACCGATTGGATACCGAGATCGGCAACCACGATTCCCACGATCAACGCCCACAGCTGACGGGTGCCGAGGGCGAGGAGACCGAACGACCCGACCGTGATGACCAACGATGCTCCGGTCACCAATCGTTCCCGGCCCCGATCGGCCAGCCGACCACTGAGTGACGCGGTCAGGGCCCCGCTGGCGCCCAGAAGCCCGAAGAGTCCGATGACCGCGTCGCTGTATCGGTACGGGGACCCGGCCAACAAGAACGCCAAGCTGGTCCAAAGCACGGAGAAGGCGGCGAACGCCAGACCACCGTACGCCGAGCGCAGTCGCAGTTGCGGTTCGGAACGCATCAAGTGGACGACGGAGGCGAGCAATGCACGGTAGCTGAGTTTTGGCCGCACATCCTCTCCCGGCAGGGTGCGGGCCAGGAGTCCTGCAAGGGCGAGGACGACCACGCCAGCCGCCACGTAGACCGCCCGCCAACCGGCGACTTGGGCGATGAGTCCCGAAAACGTCCGGGCCAACAGGATCCCGATGAGCAGACCACTCATGATGGTGCCCACGACCCGCCCGCGGTCCATGTCGTCAGCGAGTTGGGCACCGAACGGGACCAGGATTTGGGCGGCGACGGAACACACTCCGGCTACCGCCGCCGCCCCGACGAGGACGGTGATGGTGGGGGCGACGGCCGCCACAAAGAGGGCAGCCGCGGTGATGAGAAGGATGCCCGGAACCAGTCGGCGCCGAACCAACATGTCGCCCAACGGGACCAACAGGGCCAGACCGATGCAGTAACCGACCTGGGCCCCACTGACGATCAAGGTGGCCGTGCCCGACCGCACATTGAGGCTGCGGGCGATAGAAGGGAGCAGGGGCTGGGCGTAGTAGAGATTGGCCGCCGACACCCCGCAGGCGGTGGCAAAGAGCAGAACCATGCCCGGGGTCATCACGCTGGGGCCCGGGCTGGCCGTGGGGCCATGGTTGGAGTCGCTCAAGGACCTGGAGTGTAGGACGGAGAGGGGGTTGTTCGCCGTGTCCACGTAGGCGTGATTCGATGCGGACTGGTAGGGTTTCCGTCCACAACCGAATGCACTGCCAAGGGGAAGCCGGTCGAATTCCGGCGCTGGTCCGCAACCGTAGGTGACACGCCAAAGCAGGCGATTCACGAGCCGGGATACCGCGGGAGTGCTCAGTTGAGCCATGTCCGTCGAGAACTGCGGCAGTGGCTCGGTCAGTCTCTGTTTCGCAGTTGGGAATGTGGCGCTTCCGGGTCGTTGCCTCCAAAGTGAGGAAACCCAAGATGCCTGTACATCGCCTACGAATGGCAGCCGCCTCGGCGATTTGCCTGGTGGTCGGCTTAGCCGCGGGACCGGCTATCGCGACGGCCGCCACCCCTGTCGTCGCACCGTCATCGTCGGTATCGTCGCCGGCCACATCGACAACCTTCCCGCAGACGACTGCAGCCGACCAGGGGGCTCGATGGTTGGCCGCCAAACTGTCTCCGCAGGGCTTCATGCCATCGCCGGCCACGGGGCAGGCCAACCTGTCCTTTACCGCCAATACGGTCCTTGCGCTGGCCGCCACCGGGATCGACGTCCCCGGGGCCCAGTTGGCGCTCTCATATCTCGAAGGCCACGTTGACAGCTACGTGACGGTGACCGGCACCGACGGTCCCGGGCAGTTGGCGCTGCTGACTCTGGATGCCCATGCATTGGGTGTCGACCCGACCAACTTCGGTGGCACAAACCTGGTGACTCGCCTGTTGGCCACGGAACGGACCCATGGCACGGACGCCGGACTCTTCGGCGCCCAGGATCCGAGCTACGACGGTGCCTACCGACAAGGTCTGGCTCTGGCTGCGCTGGCAGCGGTCGGTGACACCAGTCAGGCTGTGGTCGGCTCGGCCATCACCTGGCTCCGAGGGCAGCAGTGCCCTGACGGTGGTTGGACCAGCTACATCACGACCGCCAATCCCTGCAATGGTGACCCAGCCGCCTTTGCCGGACCTGATACCAACTCGACAGCGCTTGCCATCCAAGGTCTTGCCAGTCAGTCGGCAGTTACCTCGGCTATCTCTACTGCCGCGCTCGGATTTCTAACCGGGGCCCAGAACCCTGACGGGGGATGGGGATATGAACCAAATGCCACCACCGCCCCCGGATCCTCCGATTCCAACTCCACCGCCGAAGTAGTGCAGGCCCTTGTCGCCCTCGGCCAGTCTCCACTCTTCGCCAGTTTTCAACGTGGCTCAGCCACTCCGATCTCGTCGCTCCTCTCCTTTCAGGTGAGCACCGGTCCCGATACTGGAGCATTCGTCTATCAGGCGGGCAATGCCCCCGACATTCTCTCGACGGTACAGGTGGTCCCAGCATTGGCTGGCGTGGTGCCCCCCTTCATCGCCGCCCGCGCTCCCGCGCCTACCGGGGGCTACTGGGAGGTGGCCTCCGACGGCGGCATCTTCTCCTTCGGCGATGCTGGTTTTCACGGTTCCAAAGCTGGCTCTGCGCTCAATAAGCCCATTGTCGGCATGGCCGCCACCCCTGACGGGAAGGGCTACTGGGAGGTGGCCTCCGACGGCGGCGTCTTCTCCTTCGGCGATGCCAGCTTCCATGGATCCACCGGGGCCATCACCCTCAATAAGCCCATTGTCGGCATGGCCGCCACCCCTGACGGGAAGGGCTACTGGTTGGTGGCCTCCGACGGCGGCGTCTTCTCCTTCGGCGATGCCAGCTTCCATGGATCCACCGGGGCCATCAGGCTCGACAAACCGGTGGTCGGCATGGCCGGGTCCCCTGACGGGAAGGGCTACTGGGAGGTGGCCTCCGACGGCGGCATCTTCTCCTTCGGCGATGCCCAATTCTTTGGCTCGACGGGCACTATCCATCTCAATCAACCCATGGTGGGCATGGCCGGGTCCCCCGACGGGAAGGGCTACTGGTCGGTGGCCTCCGACGGCGGCATCTTCGCCTTCGGCGATGTCGCCTTCTTCGGGTCCACCGGGGCCATCGCCCTCAACAGGCCGGTGGTGGGCATGGCGGCCACCCCCGACGGCAAGGGCTACTGGCTGGTCGCTTCCGACGGGGGGATCTTCAGCTTCGGTGACGCCGGATTCCACGGGTCCACCGGCGCCATCACCCTCGACAAGCCGGTGGTGGGAATCGCCGCCACTCCGGATGGGGCCGGCGTGTGATCAAACTGCCCCGGTGGCGATGGGTGGCTCCCACCGCAATGGTCATCGGAGCCGCGGCTGCCGCTCTGGCCCCTGCCGGACCTGACGGGTTGGTACCGTTCAAAGCGGCAACCGCAGCTGCCGCCGACGGCGTGTACGTGGCGATCGTGGTGGACTTCGGACTGGGGTATGGGGGGTCTCCACGGGTAGCTTCGGGCTGCGTCAGGGTGCCGGCCGGACTGACCGGCTACGACGCCCTCTCGGCCTTCGTCCAGCAGATGAGCTGGACTTCGCCCAGCTACAACAACGCCGGGCTGCTCTGCGCGATTGACGGCTATCCCGGGAGCGGATGTGGCCAGGTTGTGGCGTCAGGCTATGACTACTGGTCCTACTGGCACGGGGACCCGGGCACCTGGACCTACTCGAGCTCAGGTGCCAGCCGTACGATGCAGACCGGGGACGTGGAGGGATGGCGATTCGAGAACCCGGGGAACGGCAATCCGTCCGATCCGCCGCCGGCGGCGGCATCCACTTTCTCCAGTATCTGTACGAGCGCGGTGACCTCGACCAGTTCGGCATCCACCAGCGTGACGGCGACGACGGCAGCGGCGCCGAACGGGACAAACCCGGTAGGGGCCTCCGGCTCGACACCACCCGGCTCTGGCCCTTCATCGCACACCTCGGGACCCGACCCGGCGCCTGCGAGCCCGGGGCAGCCGGTACCCGCATCGGGTTCGGGATCGGGTTCGACCACGATCGTTCCCGGTCAATCGACGGTCCACCCGGGTAGTCCAAGTGCTCAGCATCCGAGCGGCGAGGCATTGGCACGAGCCGGCTCCGATCGACACCAGGGCGGCGGCTCCGTCCCACTGTTGGCGGGCGGATTCATTGTGGTGGTCCTGGCCCTCGGCGCCATCTACCGGTGGCGCCGGCACCCCGGGCCACCGTGACCGGCCGCACACTCCACCCCGCAGCATGGTGGCTGTGGGCTGCCACCATGGCGGTGGCAGCTGTGCGAACCACCAACCCGATGCTATTGGTGCTCATCGCCGTGGTGGTGGTGTTCGTGGTGGCTGCGCGCCGTTCCTCCGCCCCCTGGTCCCGCTCGCTGGCAGTCTTCTTCCGTTTGGGACTGATCGTGATAGCTATCCGAGTGGTGGTCGAAGTGGTGTTCGGTCTGCGCCTTCCCGGTAATGTGCTCTTCGCCCTGCCACGGGTGCCACTGCCGGCGTGGGCGGCCGGGGTGAGCATCGGCGGGCCGGTCACCGTCGAATCTGTACTCCAGGCGGCGGTGGACGGCCTCCGGTTGGCGGTGATTCTCCTGTGTTTCGGCGCCGCCAATTCGCTGGCCAGCCCGTATCGCCTGTTGCGGTGCCTTCCGACTGTGCTGTACGAGGCCGGTGTGGCGGTCACGGTGGCCCTCACCTTCGCCCCCGAGGTGGTGATCGCTCTCGGAACCACCCGTGACGCCCGGAGACTCCGGGGGCGCCCCACCCGCGGGATTGCCGGGTTGCGAGGCCTGGCCATCCCGGTGCTGGAGGGGGCCCTCGATCGTTCACTGCAATTGGCTGCCTCCATGGATGCCCGAGGGTACGGGCGCCGGTTTGTCGCCCCCACCCATCGTCGGGTGGCGACCGGCGCTTCCGCACTGGGCCTGCTGCTCGTCATGGTCGGAGTCTTCGGTGCCCTCGACCCCGGTTCCATGCCCGCCGGCGGCATTCCTATTCTCGCCGTCGGATCCGTGCTCCTGGCCATCGGCATGACCGCCGGTGGGCGGCGCTCACCGCGCACCCGTTACCGACCGGATATGTGGCGACTCCCCGAATGGGGGGTGGTTCTGTCGGGTTGTGCAGTGCTGGGTACGTTCGTGGTGGCGGGGGTGGCCGGGGTGCCGGGACTGCAGTTCACCGCCTATCCCTTGCACGCCCCGATCCTCCCGGTGGTGCTCTGCATCGGCATCCTGGTGGGTCTGCTCCCTGCCGCCCTGGCACCATCTCCGGGTGGCCCGGGGCACCGGGGGCTTGATCCGACGAGCGTGGAGGCGGAGCCCCGTCCATCCGCCGGAGTCACCGGGGCGTCGCGGTGATGATCCGATTCACCGACGTGACGTTCGCCTACTCGGACTCCGACCAACCCACCCTGCGACATGTGGACCTCACCATCGGGGAGGGGGAGTTCTGCTTGGTGGTGGGAACGACAGGTTCGGGTAAGTCCACGTTGCTGGGTGCGATCAATGGCCTGGTACCTCACTTCACCGGGGGGCACCTGTCGGGCGCGGTGACCATCGACGGACGATCGACCCGTGACCACCCACCTCGGGAGCTGGCCGACCTGGTGGGAATGGTGGGTCAGAATCCTTCTGCCACGTTCGTCACCGATGTCGTCGAAGACGAGTTGGCCTACGCCATGGAGAACCTGGGCGTGACGCCGACCGCCATGCGGAGGCGGGTGGAGGACACCCTCGACCTGCTCGGGCTCCATGAACTTCGGCATCGATCGCTTCTCACGCTGTCGGGAGGCCAGCAACAGCGGGTGGCCATCGGAGCGGTGTTGACCGCGTCGCCGCGGGTGTTGGTCCTCGACGAGCCGACATCCGCTCTTGACCCTGCCGCCGCCGAGGAGGTGTTAGCTACGCTGACCCGGCTGGTCCACGACGTCGGCATGACAGTTGTCATAGCCGAACACCGCCTCGAGCGGGTGGTCCCCTTCGCCGATCGGGTCATTCTGGTTCCCGGGTCAGGAGAGGACCTGATAGTCGGTAGGCCACAAGAGGTCATGGCCGAATCTCCGGTGGCTCCGCCGATTGTCGAGTTGGCAAGGCTGGCCGGGTGGGAACCGATTCCCCTGTCTGTGCGCGACGCTCGCCGCATGGCCGGGCCACTCCGTCGTCGTCTGGCCGGCCTGGAGGCTGGTCTGCCGGCATCGTCACTGCCGGGCGCTATGCCTGAGCCGCTGGCCGCGGCCGAACGTGTGTCGTCGGCCTACGGGTCGGTGATGGCGCTCAACCGAATCGACCTGGGGATCCGACGCGGTGAGGTGGTTGCCATCATGGGCCGTAACGGCTCGGGGAAGTCGACCTTGCTCGGCCTCCTGGCCGGTCTGAGAAAGCCGACCAAGGGCCGGGTGAAGATCGATGGACAGGAGCCTGGTGATCTACCTCCCCGCAAACTCATCAAGTTGGTGGGCCTGGTTCCCCAGGATGCCGCAGTGCTCCTCTACTGCAGTTCGGTGGCCGATGAATGCGAGGCTGTTGATCGCGAAAGCGGACTGCTCCCCGGCACCACGGCGTCAACGCTCGACCGTGTACTTCCGGGCGTGCCCCGCCACCATCACCCCCGGGATCTGTCCGAGGGTCAGCGCCTCGCCTTGGCACTGGCGGTGATCCTGGCCCCGGCCCCGCCGCTCGTGCTTCTCGACGAACCGACCCGAGGGCTCGACTACCCCAGCAAGGATCGGCTGGTGCGCCTGCTGCGAGAGCTGGCGGCCGATGGGCACGGCGTGGTGCTGGCCACTCATGATGTGGAGTTGGTGGCCAGGGTGGCCGATCGGGCGGTCGTGTTGGCGGAGGGCGAAGTCGTGTCCGACGGCGCCGCCCGCGAGGTGGTGTGCCATTCGCCCGTGTTCGCTCCCCAGGTGGCAAAGGTGCTGGCGCCAGAGACGTGGCTCACCGTTGACGAGGTCAGGGCGGCTCTGACTGCGAGTGTCCGATGACGACGGCGGTCGCCAACCGGGTCACCGCCATCCGCCTCCGACCCCGAGCCTCGGTCACGTTGGCGGTGACATCCCTGGTCGGCGCGGTGGCGTTCTGCTGGCCGTTGCTCATTCCCCGTCACGCCAATGCCAACCTGGCGCACTCTTCTGACGCCCCGTGGATTTTTGTGGCACTGCTCCCCCTGTTGTTGGCAGTGCTCCTCGGCGAGATCGCGGCAGGATCGCTGGATGCCAAGGCCGTTGCACTCCTTGGCATTCTGGCCGCTTGCGGTGCGGCATTGCGGATTCCGAGCCCGGGCATCGCCGGTTTCGAGCCGGTGTTCTTCTTGATGATCCCCGCGGGCCGAGTGCTCGGTCGGGGTTTCGGCTTCGTGCTGGGGGCGGTAACGATATTGGCGTCGGCGTTGATTACGGGAGGGGTCGGGCCGTGGCTACCATTCCAGATGTTGGCGGCGGCGTGGATGGGCTTCGGCGCTGGATGCCTTCCCGGTGCGAGTGGAAAGCGGGAGCTGTCGATATTGGCTGCGTATGGCATCGTGTCATCCTTGGCCTACGGAGCGCTGTTGAACCTCTGGTTCTGGCCGTTCGGAGCCGGGACATCGACGAGTTTCTCATTCGTCCCAGGAGCCGGCTTGCTCCATAACCTCCACAGCTTCATCTTCTTCGACCTCACCACCTCGCTCGGCTTCGACATCCCTCGAGCCGTGACCACCGCGGTGCTGGTGCTGGTACTGGGCCACCCGGTGCTCGCCGCCTTGCGCCGTGCCACCCGGCGTGCTGCCTTTGACGCCCCGGTGACGTTCGAAAACGCCGGCCAGGTTGGAAGTCATCGCGCAGGCTCGGCGGAGGCTGGCCCCGGCGACCGGCACACCTGGTTGAAACTAGGCTCGGAAACGTCCAGGGACGGAGGGTCCAGCAATGCCTGAGAAGGTGGTGAACGTCGGCGACCCGCCGGCCGGAGAAGAACCACCGCCGGTCGAAGAGCCGGATCTCGACCGGGTCGTGACTGTCCCGAACTTGATCACCCTGGTTCGCCTCGTCTGTATTCCACTGTTCGTATGGCTGCTGTTCGGCGCCCACCGCCAAATGGCGGCCGCCATTCTCCTCGCCGGGCTGGGTGCCACCGACTGGATCGACGGCTTCGTCGCCCGGCGCTACCACCAGACGTCAACCGTGGGCAAGGTCCTCGATCCGCTCGCCGACCGGGTGTTGGTGGCCACCGCGGTGATCACCATCATCATCCATGGGGCGGTGCCGCTCTGGTTTGGTGTGGCCACGCTTACCCGTGAAGCGGTCGTGTCGGCGGCGGTGCTTCTGTTGGCCTCACTCGGGGCCAGGCGAATCGACGTGTTGTGGGTGGGAAAAGCGGGTACGTTCGCTCTCATGTTCTCCTACCCGGCATTCTTGCTGAGTCATGGCACCGCACGGTGGCAGGTGCCGATTCAGGTTGTCGCCTGGGCAACCGGGCTCATCGGACTGGTGTTGGCGTGGATCGCGGCGGGCTCGTATGTGCCGGTGGCTCGCCGGGCATTGGCCGAGGGCCGGTCGGCTCACGCCGGCCATCCAGTCGGGGATCATGCCCCTGTTGAGGGGATGGCCCCATGAAGGCGGTGATCATGGCGGGCGGCGAGGGGACCCGACTCCGGCCTCTCACCTCCAACCAGCCCAAACCGATGTTGCCCATGGCCAACATCCCGATGATGGAGCACGTGGTCAATCTGCTGCGTCAGCATGGGTTCGAGGACATCGTGGTCACGGTGGCCTTCATGGCCAATGCCATCCGTACCTATTTCGGGGATGGTTCCGAGTTCGGCGTCCGGATGGTCTACGCCACCGAATCCACCCCGCTGGGCACGGCCGGGTCGGTGCGGAACGCCCGGGACGAGTTGGATGAGCGATTCTTGGTGATCTCGGGGGACGTGCTCACCGATATCGACCTGAGCGAGGTGGTGGCGTTTCACGAGAAGCGCGGGGCATTGGCGACCCTGGCGCTCAAGGCAGTGGAGAACCCGCTCGAGTTCGGCATCGTGATCACCCGGGAGGATGGCTCGGTGGAGCGGTTCCTCGAGAAACCGACCTGGGGCCAGGTGTTCAGCGACACCATCAATACGGGGATCTACGTGCTCGAGCCCGAAATCTTCGACTTCATCCCCGAAGGTCGACCGGTGGACTTTTCGGGGGAGTCGTTCCCAGCCGTCCTGGAAGCCGGGAAGCCGCTCTACGGTTTTGTTGCTGATGGCTACTGGGAAGACGTCGGGACCCTCGAGGCTTACCTGAAGACCCACCAGGACATTCTCGATCAAAGGGTGCACGTCGACATAGAGGGGTTTCAGCTTCGACCCAGGGTATGGCTGGGGAAGGGGACCCTCATCGATCCCACGGTCACCATCGTGGGGCCGGCAGTCATCGGCGACAACTGCGTGGTAGGTCCGGGGGTCAACCTGGGGGAGTACTGCACGCTGGGACGCAACGTCCGCATAGGCGACAATGCGGCGTTGCAGCGTTCCGTGATCCACGACAACTCCTATCTGGGGTCGGCGGTCAGGGTGGACGGGAGCGTGCTCGGTCGGGCATCCGATCTCCGTTCCGGCGCCCGCTGCGAGGAGGGCGTGGTGCTCGGAGATCACTGTTTCGTCGGGTCGCAGGCCGAGATCAAGGCCGGCGTCATGGTCTATCCGTTCAAGACGGTCGAAGCCGGCGCCATCGTGAACTCGTCGATTGTGTGGGAGTCACGTGGCGCCAGGTCGCTGTTCGGTCGAGAGGGCGTCCAGGGTCTGGCCAATGTGGACATCAGCGCCGAGCTCGCAGTTCGCCTCTCGATGGCCTGGGCCTCCACCTTGGAGAAGGGTGCCACAGTCAGCACGTCCCGGGATACCAGCCGGGCCGCCCGGGTATTGAAACGGGCGATCATGGTCGGCTGCAATTCGGTCGGGGTGCACGTCGACGACCTCGAGGCGGCCACCGTTCCGGTTACTCGCTTTCAGGTCACCTCATCGAGCAGCCTGGCCGGAGTCACCGTCCGACTCACGCCCGACGATCCTGAATCGGTGGTGCTGCGCTTCTTCGATGAGCGAGGGATCGACATCGATGAATCGACCCAGCGGAAGATCGAGCGCCTCTACTACCGCGAGGATTTCCGCCGGGCGATGGCCAGTGAGATGGGCGACATCGGCTTTCCCCCCCGTGCCGTCGAGAACTACACAGCCGCCCTCATCGACTCGGTCGACTTGACCGACTCTCGGAACGCCAACCTCAAGCTGGTGCTCGACTACTCGTTCGGGACCGCCAGCTTCGTCATGCCCAATCTGCTGGCAAAGCTGGAGGCCGACGTGCTGGTGGTGAACCCGTATGCCAATACGGCTGGCGCCACCACATTCGACCGCCGAGCCAGCGCCGCCCGGGTGGCCGACCTGGTGCGGGCCTCAGGGGCCAACCTGGGAGCCGTGCTCGATCCGGGCGGGGAACAGGTGACGATCGTGGACGACGAAGGGCATCTCCTCTCCGATGACGAGGCCCTCCTGGTGCTCTTGACCCTCGTGACTGACGCCCACCCCGGCGCCCGGGTGGCGCTGCCGGTGGCCGTGAGTCGGGCGGCAGAGGAAATCTGTCGCCGGTCGCGCACCGAGATTGTCTGGACCAAGTTGGCCACATCCCACCTGATGGAGGTGGCCAGTACCGGGGAAGTGATTCTGGGCGCCAGTCAGAACGCCGGATTCATCTTCCCGGACTTCTTGCCCGCCTTCGACGCGGCGGCGACCCTCGTCAATCTGCTCGCCATGCTCAGCCGCACCGGACGACCGCTTTCCGACCTGGTACGGACGCTGCCGAGGGTGCATATCGCCCACCAGTCGGTGCATACCCCGTGGGAGCAGAAGGGGACGGTGATGCGCACCTTGGTGGAGCATTCCGAGGGACGGGACCTGGTCTTGGTCGACGGCGTGAAGGTGCTCGAGCCCGACGGCTGGGCACTGGTCCTGCCCGACCCCGAGGAGCCGGTGACCCATGTGTGGGCCGAGGCCGGGAGCGACACCCAGGCCGGGGTACGAGCCCAAGAGTACGCCGTCCGGATTCGCCAACTGCTGCGGTGACGACCACCTCCCCCAACCGGTGTCCCGACCGATGTGAAGGAGCCCAGGCGCCCCTTCTCCCCGTCGGGTATGGTCCGCACCTATGAACGTTCCCGACAACCTTCGTTACTCGACGGATCACGAGTGGATTCGCTCGGACGGGGACAGGGTGAGGGTGGGAATTACCGACTACGCCCAGGATGCCCTGGGAGACGTGGTCTTTGTCGAGCTTCCCGCCGAAGGTGCCACCGTCGCCGCCGGCGGCACGCTGGGTGAGGTCGAGTCGACCAAGTCGGTGTCCGAGATCTATGCGCCGGTGGGCGGCGAGGTGGTGGCGGTGAATCGCGCGCTGTCCGACGCCCCGGAGCAGGTGAACCAAGACCCGTACGGAGAGGGCTGGATCTGTGAGATTCTTCCCTCAGACCCGTCGGCGGTGGATGGGTTGCTCGATGCGGAAGCGTACCGGCAACTCACGGCCGGCTGAGACCGGCGCCCCGGTATTCGACCAGAAGAAGCGAAGGGGCCAGAGCGACTACCGTGAATGACGTGATCTGTCATAGCTGCGGCCATCGCAACCCGATGGGAGCCAACTTCTGTTCGTCGTGCGGTACGGCGCTCGTCACCTCGTCTTCAGATACCACCATGTCGGTTCCTCCGGTTGAGGACATCAGCGAGGGAGTCGATGACGCCACCGCCGTGGGCCTGCTCGAACTACCACGCGGTGTGGGCATGTTGGTGGTCAAGCGTGGTCCGAACACCGGGGTCAGGTACGCGCTCGAGTCCGAAGTGACCCGGGCCGGGCGACATCCCGAAAGCGACATCTTCCTCGATGACATCACCGTCTCGCGTCGCCATGCGGAGTTCATCACCCACGATCACGTGACCAGTGTCCGCGATGTCGATTCGCTGAACGGGACCTACGTGAATCGCGAACGGATCGAAGAGGCCCGACTGTCCAGCGGGGACGAGGTCCAGATCGGGAAATTCAAGTTATTGTATCTGGTGGCGATGGGCGAATGACGGTCACTGCGGGAGCACATCTGAGGGCGAGGGCAACGTGAGCGGGCGGTCATACCTGTCGATTGGTGACGTCCTCACCCTGCTCCGTCAGGAGTTCCCCGATGTCACCATCTCGAAGATCCGATTCTTGGAGAGCCAAGGACTTGTCAATCCCGAGCGGACACCGTCTGGTTACCGGAAGTTCTACGAACAGGACGTGGAACGCCTGCGGTGGGTATTGCGACAGCAACGCGAGAACTTCCTTCCGCTGAAAGTCATCAAGGACCGGCTTGGTGATGAGACCAGTGGGTCGGAAGTGGATTCTCACCCGGATGCCGACCACGTCGAACCGGCAGACGTCGACGATATGTCACCGGCCCAGCCTCGGAGCGCCGCTCCGGTGTTGGTAGGACAGGGTGCCATGACCGTCACCCCGCCGAGGGCCTTGTCCGTCTTCGGCTCGGGCGCCCCGGAGCAACCGCCCACAGGTGGTGGGGGACCCGAGCGGCTCGGAAGTGACGCGGTCGGGTTGGCCTCCCCTTCCAAATCATCCTCAACCCGGGATTCACCAGCGCCGGCATCGTCGCCCGGTGATTCTCCCGGGGATCGGGCCGATACGGTGGCGTCCCACCGACCGGCAGCAAAGATCGTTCCCGGTCCGTCCCCCCGATTCTTGAACACAGGAGAGGCGGCACTCGCGCCCACCCGCCCGGTGGCGGCGCCAGATACGGTCACCGGTGGATCGGCGGCGGTTGCAACCGCCGCTCCACGCGAATCGGCCAATCGTCCGGCCCCGAACCCGTCGCCGGGTCCCGCCCCCCACGTAGCATCGGCCCCATCGGGATCTGCCACCTCCAAGGCTGGTGCCACCAGAGCAGCGCCTCCGTCCCAGCCAGCCCAGTCACCCAAACCGGCGTCGTCAAGTGCTCGCCCGCCCGACCCGTCCCCGGCGCCTGCCGCCCGCTCCGCTGCCCGCATACCCGCGGGATCGGTCAACCCTCCGGGCCAGGCACAGCCGACTTCCGAGGCGGCGACTTCCAAGACCGTCTCGGTCATGGCGGGCATGGGCGGGGCCAGCCTCACCCTTGACGAGTTGTCGGCCGCCTCTGGACTCGAGCTCACCGTGCTCAACGAACTCTGCCAGTACGGATTGTTGACCCCGTCCCAACTGGGCGGGGCCGAGTATTTCGACGAAGAAGCGCTTGCCGTGGCCAATCTGGTGGCCGGATTCGCCCGGTTCGGCGTCGAACCCCGCCATCTGCGGCTGTACAAGAATGCCGCCGAGCGCGAGGCTGGGTTCATCGAGCAGATCGTGCTTCCGTTGGTCAGGCAGCGAAACCCCGAAGCCCGGGCCAAAGCCAACGAGACTGCCGATGAGCTCATCCATCTCGGCCAAGGCCTGCGTAGCTCGCTCCTCCGGAATGCCCTCCGCCACCTCCTGGGCGGCTGACAGTTCGTGAAGCGGTAGGGAACCAGCCCCCGGCGTATTCCTCACCCGCGGCTGCGGCATCGGCCGTCGCCGAGTATGTTGCACAGCATGGTCGAAGTTCGACTTCGGGCGGTGCGGGTGGATCTCCAATCGAACACGCCCGTACTCCTGCTCCAAGAGTCCGATGGGCTGGGCCGAACCATCCCCATCTTCATTGGCGCCCCTGAGGCGACGGCGATCGCCTTCGCCTTGCAGGGAATGGATACGCCACGGCCGATGACCCATGACCTGATTCGCGACCTCCTCGAAGCACTGGGGGCTGACGTGGTCAGAGTCGTCATCACCGAACTGCGATCGTCCACCTATCACGCGGAAATTGTGCTTCGCCACAACAGTCATGAGGTCTCGGTCTCGTCGAGGCCCTCGGACGCGGTGGCCGTGGCTGTCAGGACCGGAACCCCCTTGTTCGTTGTCGATGAGTTGATGGATGCCGAGGGGATCATGTTGGCCGTCGACGAAGACGACGAGGGTGAGGAGGGTGCCAATCCCGACGAACTGGTCGGGGAGTTCCGTCACTTTCTCGATACCATCCGCCCCGAGGACTTCTCCGCCTGAGATCATGGGCAGTCAGCCGGTGGAGATACGGTGGAGGATGTCAGGCGGTACCGCCGGCAGGTTGATTGTCGCCGATTGGCGCAGAGACCGCGACGAGAAGATAGAGAGAACGTGATGAAGAGACGTGTGATCAGCCTGATTGGTGGGGTGTGCCTGGGAGGCCTGGTTCTGGCCGCGTGTTCATCGGGGAGCTCGACCTCCACCACTGTCACGACGACGACGACGACGCCGACGACGGCACCCACCACTACCTCGACCACCGCCGGCCATGCCACATCCACCACGGCCGCCGGGACCACTCAGTGCACCAACAACAATCTGGCCGCCTCGATCTATGGCAGCAGTGGAGCGGCAGGCACCATCGAGACAACGGTGGCCCTGAAGAATACGTCGGCATCCAACTGCACCCTCAACGGCTACCCCGGTCTGGGAATGACCGGATCGAATGGCGCATCACTGACAACCACCGTGGTGCGCAAGGGCAACTACAACTTCACGGCCATGGCACCGACCGAGGTGATCATCTCGAGTGGGCAGTCGGCGTACTTCAACATGGGTTACTCCGACGTACCGACAGGATCAGCCACCTCGTGCCCAGCCGCAGCCAATCTGGTGATCACGCCCCCGAATGCCTATACGAGCATGACGACCCCGGCCCAGCTCGCGCCGTGCGACAACGGGACGATCGTCGTGTCACCGGTATTCACGGCGGCCAGTCCCGGGGCGCAGACCACCGCACCACCTCATTCGTAACGCCGCGGACAGTGGATCCCTAGGGTGACGACTCCACCGCGTCCGGGGGACCGAGGAGTGGGCCGGCAGCTTCGTGACCGGGGTCGAGCCGTGCCTCCCGCCGTCCTGTGGGTTGTGGGAGCCGCCTCGTCCGGCCTGGTCGTAGCCTATGCGTTCGCATTCGCCTGGCACCGCCATGAGGTTGATCTCGACGTGTACCTCATAGGGGGATCGCACCTGTTTGGCGGTCACCTCTATGACGTGCGTGCAGTCACCACCCACCTCTCGTTCACCTATACACCCTTCGCCGCGCTGTTGTTCTGGCCTCTGAGTCTGTTCCCTGAGCAGGGGGCAGAGCTGTTGTGGGGAGCGGTAAACGTCATGGCTCTTGCCGCACTGGTGGCCATATCACTGAGGGCCGTGCGACCGGACATGGATCGCAGGCAGGTTGTGGGTTGGTCGCTCCTCCTCATGGCCCCGGCGTTATGGCTCGACCCGGTGCGACTGACCTTCTCCTTCGGTCAGATCAACGTCGTGCTGGCCGCGTTGATCCTGGCTGACCTCACCGGCGTGGTGAGAGTGGGATCGAAGACGGTACCCAGAGGGGTCCTGACCGGACTGTCCGCCGCAGTCAAACTGATTCCTCTCATCTTTGCGCCCTACCTGTTCCTCACCCGGCAGTCCCGGGCGGCGTGGGTCACCGTCGTGACCTTTGTGGTCTGCGGCCTCGGGATGGCGGCTTTGGTGCCCGGAACATCGTGGCTGTTCTGGACGAAATATGTCACCGATGCCCATCGGGTGGGTGGCGGTGTCTTCGTCTCCAATCAGAGCCTCCGGGCGGTGATGATCCGGCTCCACCACGGAGCCGTTCCCAACTCGGTCATCTCGGTGGCCGTCGTCGGGTTCGGTCTCGCCGGCCTGGCATTGGCCGTGTGGGCCTATCGTTGTTCCTCTCCCGTCCTCGGGATCCTGGTCTGTGCCACCACGGGAATGGTTGTCTCGCCGATCACATGGGCCCATCACATGGTCTGGGTCGTCCCAATCATCCTGTGGTTGGCGTTGGCCCACGATCGCCCGGTGGGCGGGTGGATCTGGGCCATCGGCGCGGCCGTGCTGTTCTGGAGCGCACCGATCTGGTTGGTGCCCTATGGGAGTGGACGGGAGTTGAGCGCCCACGGTTGGCAGATTCTCCTGGGCAACTCGTTCTTCGTGGCCATGATGGTATTTCAGATAGGTGTGGCTGCCATGTTGGCGTTCCGGCGAGCGGGTGGTTCGGGCAGAGGAGGTGATCCGGACCGGATCGCAACAGGAGATGGCTGCCAAGTGGGCGCCGACCACATCGACGCAGCCTCGGATCCGGTGCCTTCCCTACCCGGCTGATGCCGGGTGTCGACGGTCCGCCCAAGGCGCGGGCCGGACCAGAATCCGACCTCGGATGCGCCCCGCGATGATGGTTGACAACGCGATCGGGAGTTGTTCGAGGCCGATTTCCTCACTTGCCATATTGTCGAGGACGCCTACGTCGTAGGCGTGGGCGAGCTCGCCCCAGACCGCACGACGCTCGGCAATCGCGGTCTCTACGGAATCGATCCCGAGAAGGGCGACACTCCGGACGATGAACGGGTACACCGAGGTGTTGAGGGCGTTACCCCCGGTGAGACCGCTGGCCGCCACTCCGGCACCGTAGCGGAGCGTTCGCAACACGGCGTCGAGGGTGCGGCCCCCCACGCAGTCGATGGCCCCTGCCCACCGTTCCGGGCCGAGAACCCGGTCTGGGTCGGACCCCAGGTCATCCCGCCCGATGACCCGGGCGGCGCCCAGTCCGATCAGGTAGGGATGCTCGGCGGCCTTTCCGGTGCTGGCCACCACCTCATATCCCTTGGAGGCCAGCAGAGCCACCGACATGCTGCCCACTCCGCCCGATGCCCCAGTTACCAGCACGGGGCCCTTGTCCGGGGTCAGACCGTG
>JADGOI010000120.1 GCA_017883075.1 Acidimicrobiales bacterium | reverse complement strand
TCTGCGGCACCGGCTCCATCGGACCTCGGATCACAACAGCCGGGCCAGAGCCCTCGAGTCTCTTCAGCGGGAGCTTTCACTGCCCACCGCGCCCCTGCGTATCGAGTGTTACGACATGAGCCACCTGCAAGGTACTGACTACGTCGGCTCGATGGTGGTGTTCGAAGACGGTTTGGCCAAGAAGAGCGACTATCGCCACTACAAGGTGGCAACGGTCCCAGGTAACGACGACTATGCAGCCATGGAAGAAGTGTTGACCCGGAGGTTGACCGCTCTTCTGGTTGAGGACACCCCGTCGCCATCCACTCAGGACGGAGAAGATGGAAAGGATCCGCAAGCCGGCACCGCGGCACAGGCCAAACGCCGTTTCGCGTATCCGCCACAACTCCTCCTACTCGATGGCGGATTGGGACAGCTCCACGTGGGGGTCCGGGTGCTCGAGCGCCTCGGGCTCACCGAGCGGCTCCCGATTGCGTCTCTGGCCAAGAGTTTCGAAGAGGTCTACCTCCCAGGCAGTTCCGACCCGATCCGACTTCCCCGGCAATCGGAAGGCCTGTATCTCCTGCAACGACTCCGCGACGAAGCACACCGCTTCGCCGTGTCGTACCACCGCACGCTTCGGGGAAAACGGATGGTTGCCGGGGTGCTCGACGGCATCGACGGTCTCGGTCCGAAACGCCGGACCCGTCTCCTCGACCAATTCGGAGGTCTCACCGCACTTCGCAACGCATCGAGAGAGGAATTGTTGGCGGTCTCGTGGCTCCCAGCCACCGTCGGAGCGGCCGTGTTCGAGTGCATACATGCACCCATGTCTCCGAGCGGACCAACTCCGCTTCGTGCAAAGGTAGAAGGATGAGCGAATATCTGGTTGTGGCCGGTATGTCCGGCGCCGGTCGTTCCACTGCGGCGGCCACCCTCGAGGATCTGGGTTGGTTCGTCATCGACAACATGCCCTCGGCGTTGATCTCCAAGGTCTCGGAATTGGTGAATGGCACCGGTTCGGAGATGAAGCGGGTGGCCTTCGTGGTTGGACGCGGCGGGGGAGACCTCGACGATGTACTGCCCGCCGTCGATTCGCTGAAAGCCGGGCGAAACCGTGTTCGGATCCTCTTTCTGGATGCCGCCGACGATGTGCTCATCCGCCGCTTCGAGGGCACCCGGCGTCGCCACCCTCAAGAGGCGCGCGGTGTCGAGGAGTCGATCACCGAGGAGAGGAAACTCCTGAGCGATATTCGTGATCGGGCCGATCTGGTCGTGGATACCGGCGAGCTGAACGTCAACCAACTCCGGACTCGGTTGATGGAGGCATTCAGCGGGGAAGACGAGAGCGGCACCATGCGATCCTCCATTCTCTCGTTCGGATTCAAGTACGGGGTGCCGACCGACGTAGACCTCATGTTCGACTGCCGGTTCCTCCCCAACCCCTATTGGGACGAGTCTCTTCGGACCCATAGTGGCCTGGAGGCGCCAGTGCGCGACTACGTGCTCTCGCGCCCGGAGACCACCGAGTTCCTGGACCATCTGGACGGTCTCCTGGCCATGCTCATCCCTGCCTACATACGTGAGGGGAAGTCCTACCTCACCGTAGCCATGGGGTGTACGGGAGGCCGCCACCGGTCGGTGGTCCTGTCCGAGGAACTGGCCGTTCGGCTCGATGCCCACGGGATGCCCACCACGGTGTTCCACCGGGACATCGAACGGTGAGCCGAACCAGCGACAACCGAGCGGTACGGCCTCAGCCCAAAGTGGTGGCAATCGGCGGGGGGAATGGGCTTGCCGCCACCTTGAGGTCCGTCCGGACCTTTACGGACGACGTCACCGCGGTGGTCTCGGTGGCCGACGATGGGGGGTCTTCGGGGCGGCTCCGTGAACTGATGCACATACTGCCCCCCGGCGACCTCCGCAAGTGCCTGGTGGCGTTGGCTGAGCCGGGCTCCATGTTGGCCGCCGCCTTTGCCCACCGGTTCACCGAGGGGGAGCTCGCCGGTCATTCGCTGGGCAATCTGTTACTCGCCCGCCTGATGGAGGTGGCCAACGACCCGATCGGCGGGCTCGATGAGGCAGGCCGGCTCCTCGGAGTGCGCGGTCGAGTGTTCCCTGCCACCATCGAGCCGGTGGTGCTGAAGGCAGAGACAGATGGAGGCACGGTCATTGGCCAGGTGGCGGTGATGGGGAACACCCACATTCGGAGGGTCTCTCTCGTCCCGGACGACGTCGTCGCCCCTCAGCCTGTGCTCGCCGCGCTCCGATCGGCCGACTTGATCGTTCTGGGCCCTGGGTCGCTGTTCACCAGCGTGCTGGCCGCGGTGGCTGTTCCCGGGATCACCGATGCCATCAACGCCTCATCCGGTCGAACCGTCTATGTGTGCAATTTGCGTCCGCAAATCCCCGAAACAGCGGGATTTGACGTCGGAATGCACGTAGAATCGCTGGTGGAACACGGTGTTTCCGCCGATGTGGCCATCTACGACTCCAGCGGGATCTCACTTGGGAGTCCGTGCATTCCGGTGGTCGAAACCCCTCTTTCCCGCCCCAACGGCATGGCTCATGACCCCGACAAACTGGCGGATGCACTCTCGGGTCTGCTCGGATGAAGCGGCGGCGTAGCCTGTTGGCCTAGCTTTGTGAGCCGGAGGTCACCCGCCGATCTCGGCGCACAATCGGAATCGTCAACAAGTGAGGGACTACATCAATGACCGTACGGGTCGGTATCAACGGGTTCGGACGCATCGGCCGCAACTACCTTCGGGCCGCCCGGGCCATCGGGGCCGATATCGAAGTCATCGCCGTCAATGACCTGACGTCGGCAGAGACACTGGCCCACCTCCTCAAGTACGACTCCACCCATGGGAGGTTCGGTTCCGAGGTGAAGGCCGACAGCACCCAGATCGTGCTCGACTCAGGACCCATCACCGTCCTGGCCGAACGCGATCCGCTCGCCCTGCCCTGGAGGCAGCTGGGTGTCGATGTAGTGATCGAATCCACCGGACTGTTCACCACTCGTGAATCAGCGGCCGCCCACCTGGTGGGTGGAGCCTCACGGGTGATTGTCTCGGCCCCCGCCTCCGGTGTCGACGCCACCTTTGTGATGGGGGTGAATGACCACGAATTCGACCCCGCGACCCATATGGTGGTGTCCAACGCCTCGTGTACCACCAACTGCTTCGCGCCCATGGTGAAGGTGCTCGACGACGCCTTCGGTATCGAGAGCGGGCTGATGACCACTGTCCACGCCTTCACCAACGATCAGAACCTGCTGGACCTCCCCCACAAGGATCTGCGGCGGGCCCGCTCCGCCCCGGTCAATATCGTGCCCGCGTCCACCGGGGCAGCCCGTGCCACCGGGCTCGTGCTTCCCTCGATGAAGGGTCGACTGGACGGCACAGCCTTCCGGGTACCGGTCGCAGATGGTTCGATCACCGACTTCACCGCGGTGGTCCCCGGGGCGGTAACCATCGAACAGGTCAATGAGGCATTTGCCACCGCGGCGGCTTCGGGCCCTTTGTCCAAGTACCTGGTGTACACCGAAGACCCGATCGTCTCATCCGACATCGTCGGAAGCCCGGCTTCGTGCACCTTTGATGCCGGGCTGACCATGGTGATGCCGTCGGCCTCGGGGATCACGTTGGTCAAGGTCCAAGGGTGGTACGACAATGAATGGGGTTACGCCAATCGCCTTGTCGATCTGTCACTTGTGGTCGGTGGCGCCGGCGCCTAGCGACGTCGACCGGAACCTGGGGGAACGAAGACAATGACACCACGCGTTGGCAACCCCTTGTTGAAGGGACTCCCGCTACTCGGCGATCTTCCCCCACTCGATGGAACCAGCGTGTTGGTAAGGGTGGACTTCAACGTGCCACTCGACAACAGTGAAAGCGGAGCACCTGCGGTCAGCGACGACTTCCGGATCCGGGCCGCCCTCCCGACACTGCGCTACCTGATCGACCGGGGCGCACACGTCACCGCATGCACCCATTTGGGACGCCCTGACGGTGCGCCCGATGTCAGATGGGACATGACGCCGGTGAGAGACCGGTTGGCCGAGTTGGCCCCTCGGGTGCAACTCCTTGAAAACCTCAGATTCGAGGCGGGCGAGATCGCCAACGACCCCGATTTCGTCGACAAACTCGTGAACAGCCACGACGCCTATGTCAACGATGCCTTCGGGGTGTCCCATCGGGCCCACGCATCGGTGGTCGGACCGCCGAAGTATCTCCCCAGCGCCGCCGGTCTCCTCCTCCAGCGGGAAGTGGATGTGTTGGGAGGGCTGCTCGGGGAGCCGCAGCGTCCCTTCGTGGCCGTGGTGGGCGGAGCCAAGGTCACCGACAAACTCGGGGTACTCACCAAACTGCTCGACCGGGTCGATGCGCTGTTGGTCGGGGGCGGTATGGCGTTCACATTCCTGGCGGCAGCAGGACACGACGTCGGATCTTCCATGGTGGACCACGATCGGATCGGGCAGTGTGCGGCGCTCCTGGCAGGCGGAACCCCAATTCTCCTTCCCTCCGACATCGTCGCCCTCGAGCCCGGAGCTACCTTCGGGTGTGGATGCGATCAGGGCGAAGTCCTCATCACCGGCGACGACATACCCAAAGGGTGGGTGGGACTCGATATCGGGCCCGCCACCATTCAGGCCTACGCCGAGGTGATCGCCAATGCCGGCACAGTGTTGTGGAACGGCCCCATGGGTGTCTTCGAGGACGACCGTTTCTGCGCAGGGACGACCGGGGTGGCACATGCGGTGGCCGACTGTGCCGGATTTACCGTGGTTGGCGGTGGGGACAGTGCCGCTGCCGTCGACTCCCTCGGACTCGAAGACCGGATCGACTTCATCTCTACCGGAGGAGGAGCCTCCCTCGAGTTGTTGGAGCACGGAGATCTCCCCGGATTGGCCGCACTTCGCGGTGCCGTGAACGCCCCGGGCCGGAGCACCGGTCCGGTGCGTGGTCGTCACAGCTCGTGACCGCCCATCTCCGGCGCCGCCCGTTGATCAGCGGCAACTGGAAGATGAACTTCGACCATTTCGAAGCCATTCACGCCTCGCGGGATTTGGGCTTGCGCTTGACCTCCGCCGACGTGGTTCCGGTCGACGTGACGGTGCATCCGCCTTTCACCGACATCCGGTCCGTACAGACGGTGATCGAGGCCGAGGGCGTGCCGGTCGCCCTGGGAGCCCAGAATTGCGCCGTCGAGGACTCTGGTGCGTATACCGGCGAAGTGAGCCCGATGATGCTGGCGAAACTGCACGTCGAGTACGTGATCATCGGGCACTCGGAACGACGACGCTATTTTGCTGAAACAGACGAACTGGTGGCTGCCAAACTTCATGCCGTCATCCGCAACGGCATGACACCCATCTGCTGCGTAGGGGAGACCGAAGCCGAGAGGGAGGTGGGCCTCACCAAGGACCGGCTCGCCGATCAGGTTGAAGGCGCCATCGGCGGTTTGGCCCCCGAGGCGGTGGCGGAGATGGTGGTGGCCTACGAGCCGATCTGGGCCATCGGAACGGGTCAGGCCGCCACCCCCGAGGACGCTCAGGAGGCCGGCGGTTGGATCCGTGAGGTAGTGGGGCGTGTGGCGGGAGCGGAGGCGGCGACCGCTGTCCGGATTCAATATGGTGGATCGGTACGTGCCGAGAACACCGCTGAGTTACTCGTATGCCCCGATATCGATGGCTTGTTGGTCGGGGGAGCGAGCCTCGACGCCGTGGCGTTCGTGGCCATAATTCGGGCCGCGGCCGATGCGGCCCGTTGAGTTTGCTATCGTTCCCGGCGTCGCGGGAAGAAGAAAGGAGGCACCATGCTGACAACAGCAATCGTTGTGGTACAGATTCTGGCGTCTCTGGCGCTGCTCTTCCTCATTCTGATGCATAGCGGCAAGGGTGGGGGCCTCTCCGACATGTTCGGAGGTTCGGTCGGTTCGGCCGCGGCCGGCTCCACGGTGGTGGAGAAGAACCTTGACCGAATCACGGTCACGGTGGCGGTTCTCTTCGCCTTCACCAATCTGGTCCTCATTCTCCGCCTGCAGTGAGGCCGGACGGCGCCGAGACCCGCAGGCGCCGAGGTCGCATGGCAACCTTCTGGGCGGAACGCCGAGCCCGTTGGACGTTGCCGCTGGTGATCATCGTCATCATCGTGGTTGTGGCCACCGTCGACCATCTCGGCGCTCACCGGATCCGCGAGGTGAACCAGCAGAGCATTTCCGATCTGGTGCCCACAACGGGTGGGACGGCAACCGTATATCTGGGCCGAACGTGGAACGGATTCAATCCGAAGACTCCGGGTGGAGCTGACTCGTCCACGCCCACGGTGCTCTCGACGGTACTGCCAAGCGCCTATTGGGTCACGCCCAGCCTCGGAACGGTGCTCAACAGTGATTTGTTGAGTGGCACCAAAGTCACGTCGGTGGACCCGCTGACCATTCAATACGTGTTGAATCCTCTGGCGACATGGTCAGACGGGGTACCGGTGAGTGCGGACGACTTCATCTATGCGTGGAAATCCCAGCGGGGAACGGACGCTGATGTCGACAAGCAACCCGACCTGGTGGCTTCGACGATCGGTTACCGGGATGTGGCGTCCGTCACCGGTAGTCCGGACGGAAGAATTGTAACTGTGGCATTCTCCCGGCCATTTACTGACTGGAGGATGTTGTTCAGCGGAATGGTCCCGGCACACATAGCCGAAAAGGTCGGTTGGAACCATGGCTTCGATGTGTTCAATCCGGCAGTAGACCTGTCCGCAGGCCCCTACATCCTTGAGTCGGTCTCCGCCACGGGAACAGCGGTGTTGGTGCGCAATCCCCGATGGTGGGGTACGCCGGGCATTCTTGATCGGGTGACAGTGTCGGATGCTCCGGACCCGGGAACATGGTTCTCCGCTCTGAGCACCAACAACCGGGTAGTGGTGCAGCCGCCCATTTTCGACCTCGGCACCCTGAACACCGCCTCCTCCCTGCCGAATACGCAGAGCACCGTGAAGCCGTCTCTGTCTCTTCTGCAACTCGAGTTCAACGTGGCGTCGCCGACGACCTTCCAGTTGGCGGTGCGCCAGGCCATCGCGCACGACGTCGACCGAACCATGCTGTTGGCACAGACCTTCAAATCCATCGACCCGGACCTCGACGTCAACGAGAATCATCTAGCTGTCGCATCCCAGGATGCGTACGTGGCATCGCCGGCAGCGTCCGGATATGACAAGGCAGACCCGGTGGCCGCCGACCGCTTACTGGCCACCGTGGGATTCCATCGGGCCCTTGACTCCCGGTATGTCGACGTTGCCGGGAATCCTCTGACGGTGCGCATGGCGGTGGAGTCGGGGGATCCCTGGATCACTCAGGTGGGTCAGGATGTGGCCTCCCAGCTACGACTGGCAGGCATCTCGGTGGTTGCGATTCCTGTGGATGGCGAGGCAGGTGTGGCGGCGGCATTGAAGGCCAATACCTATGACATGGCCCTGGTGACCAGGACGGCCGGCCCGTTTATGACTTCGACCGACGGATGGTATTCGGGGGATCTGGGCCCGATCGGGGCGGCCGGTTCGAAGGACTGGAGCAACTTCGACGACCCTGTCGTGGACCAGCAGATCTCAAGGGCGTCCGAGGAGCTGAATCCGGTAACCGGCGCTTCGGTGTATGCACAGATTGATGCCGCACTCTGGAACCAGATGGTGGCATTGCCCCTGTTCCAAGAGCCGGCGTTGCTGGCCAACGGTGTGCAGTTGGGGGGAATTCAATACAACGGGTCAGCGAACGGACTCCTGTGGAATCTTCGCACCTGGACAACTTTGACACCGAAGCCAACCGGTTCGTCCTAACTCCCTGTCGCCGGTGGCAGGCGTAGGGGATGATCGATACGGGGGTGCGCTCACGGCGCGGTACCATGCCCTTCTTCCCGATTGTGAAATCGGAGTCATTCGTCGGAGTGGCGGAATAGGCAGACGCGCCAGCTTGAGGGGCTGGTGCCCGCAAGGGCGTGGGGGTTCAAGTCCCCCCTCCGACACCAC
>JADGOI010000119.1 GCA_017883075.1 Acidimicrobiales bacterium | reverse complement strand
AGCATCTAAGCGCGAAGCTCGTTCCAAGATGAAATCTCCCACAGGGTTAACCTGGTAAGGCCCGTGGCCAGACGACCACGTTGATAGGCCGGAAGTGTAAGTGCGGCAACGCATTCAGCTGACCGGTACTAATCGGCCGAGGGCTTGGGAACTTGCTCGTGCTCGCTATGGAACGCTCAGGGGTGACCGATTTTCGGTCACGCCGGGCTCGGATGTCACCTGTTCAGGTGATCATCCTGGAGCCCATGAGAGCGCACAATTTCCGGTGGCCATAGCGGCGGAGAGACACCCGTTCCCATTCCGAACACGGCAGTTAAGCTCGCCAGCGCCGATGGTACTTGGGGGGTAGCCCCCTGGGAGAGTAGGACGTCGCCGGAATTTCTCGAGAGAAGCCCCCCGCTTAGCGGGGGGCTTCTCTGCATTCTGGATTCTGGCCGGCCACGTGCATTGGGTGGTGCGCGGCGGGGGTCGCTGGTGGCCGATCCGTGAGGCCCGAATCGCCCAGTGAGTACACTTCTCTGCCATGGCCGCACGAACTCCCTCTGGTACTCCGCGCCCCAGGGCATCAGGAGGAGCGCCGAAACGGTCTTCGACCCCCTCATCCGGAGGTGGGCGCGGCTACCAAGGTTCCAAGGGCTCGAGTTCTGGAGGCCGTGGTGGGTCCTCGGGAGGACAGAGACGCCCACCTCGCCCGTCGGGATCCAGTGGTTCGGAACGATCTGGTTCGGAACGATCTGGTTCCGGAAGCGCTGGCGGGTCAGGCGGCCGCGGTCGACCCGATTCGAATTCGAGGTCGGGGACTTCGGGGAGAGCGTCGTCGGGTTATCAGGGAGAACGACCTCATGCAGGGTCGGGATCGCGCACCGGGTCGCGCTCGCCCTCTTCGAGTGCCGGCTACGCCGGCAGTGGCAGCAGCGGTTCCGGCTCCAGCCGTGCGGCCGGCAAGCCGGGTGCCTGGAAGGAACGCGATGATCGTTCCTCGACCAGCAGCTCAAGGACCAGTAGTGATTCGCGGCCGAGGGGTGCAAACAGTCGGGCGGGCCGTCCTGAGGCCAAGTGGGATCCTCGCCCTCAGCGGAACCCGGTTGTTCGAAAGGGGTGGGGGAGTGTGGCTCGCCGGGGTGCGAGCACGGTGAGGGAAGGGACCGAACACGGTCCCGACAAAGACACTCCGGAAGGCCGTCGTCGATCGAAGAAACGTACCGACGAGTTCGTTGCCGAGGAATGGATCGAAGAAGATCGCCAAGGCAGGCGCCCCGACGTATTGCGACCCCCGGCCCATCGTGCCGTTCCGGCTCAACCCGAACTTCCCCCCGATATTGCCAACGAGCTGGCGTCGGCGGCCGGCCCGGACTGGAATCATCTTCGCGAACGCATCACTGAGCGGATGGCCGCCGGTATCGGCGCTTATGAACGGGAACGTCATCGGGATGCCTCCCGCATCCTGAAGACCGTCGTCGATGCCGTCCCGAGCTCCCCGTCGGCCCGCGAACTTCTCGCTCTCAGCCAATACCACCAGGGGTACTGGAAGGCTGCCCTCCCGAACCTCGAGGCGTTTGCGGCATTGACCGGATCGGTTGACCAGCATCCGGTCCGCATGGACTGCCATCGGGCGTTGGGCCGCCCCAAGCGCGTCGAGGCTCTCTACACCGAGCTGCGTCAAGGATCTCCGGATGCCGAGGTCCTGTCCGAGGGTCGTCTGGTGCTGGCCGGCACCCGGGCCGACACCGGCGATCTGGCCGGGGCCATCACCCTGCTGGTCGAGGCAGGTGCCGGCCGGCTGGTTCGCAACCCGGCCGAACGCCACCTGCGCCAATGGTATGTATTGGGCGACCTCATGGAGCGCTCAGGCGAACTTCCCAAGGCCCGTGAGCTGTTCCTTCGAATCGCCACTGTTGACCCTGAGGCTTATGACGTCGCCCAGCGGCTCGAGTCGCTTGGTCCGCCCGCCCGTGTACGGCGCACGCCAAGGGGCCCCCGCCGCGCCAGTTAGGCTCGTACACCATGGATCTCGAACAACTCTTGGGCGACGAGGCCGACTCGCTCCTCACCCACCGCGCCACAGCTTTCCCATCCGAGCACCTGATCCTTCCCGGGCCCGACTACCTGGACCGGATCTTCATCGATTCGGACCGCCCGCCCACGGTGCTTCGGAACCTCGGCACGCTGCGCAATAACGGGCGTCTCGCCGGCACCGGATACCTTTCGATCCTCCCGGTCGATCAGGGTGTCGAACACTCGGCGGCAGCCAGCTTCGCCAAGTTCCCGCCCTACTTCGATCCGGCCAAGTTATGCGACCTGGCCATCGCCGCCGGCTGCAGCGCCATTGCCTCCACCCTCGGAACATTAGGCATCGTGGCGCGGCGCTACGTCCATAAGATCCCGTTTGTCGTCAAGCTCAACCACAACGACTTCCTCAACTATCCGAACACCTACGACCAGGTGATGTTCGGGGAGGTGCGCCAGGCCGCAGATCTGGGCGCCATCGGAGTGGGCGCCACCATCTACTTCGGCTCCGCGGAGGCCGACCGCCAGATCGTCGAGGTGTCGAGGGCATTCGCCGAGGCTCACCGTCTTGGCCTCATGACCATACTGTGGTGCTACCTGCGCAACAGCGCCTTCAAGCAGGGTGACACCGATTACCACGTCTCTGCTGATCTCACCGGCCAGGCCAACCACCTCGGCGTCACCATCGAGGCCGACATCATCAAGCAGAAGCAGCCCGAGAACAACGGTGGCTACAACGCCCTCCAGTTCGGGAAGACCGACCCGTTGGTGTACAGCCAGCTGACCACCGATCACCCCATCGACCTCACCCGCTGGCAAGTGGTGAACTGCTACGCCGGTCGAGTGGGCCTGATCAACTCGGGCGGTGAATCCAAGGGGGCGGACGATCTGGCCCGAGCCGTGCGCACCGCGGTGATCAACAAACGCGCGGGGGGAACCGGCCTGATCGTGGGGCGAAAGGCCTTCCAGAGGCCAATGGACGAGGGAGCGGCCCTCATCCATGCCATTCAGGATGTGTATCTCAACCCCGACGTGACGATCGCGTAACGGGTCGGCTGGATCATCGGGTCGCCATCGGGTATCGGTGCCTCCGCGGCGGGGTTTGCCCCCGCCGATAGACTGTGAACATTGGTGCCATATGCGACCTCCGGCCAGGTTGACAGGTTCTGGTTCCTACGAGAATGACGCCGTGTGGTCGACCGGCGGTTGAGCGCCGCAGAATGGCGCGTTAGAGAAGTTCGAAGAGGAGCACGGTGTCCGACACCACAATGAATGAGCATGAGTCCGAAGTTCTCGATCGGGTCATCCTTCGGTTCGCCGGTGACTCGGGCGATGGCATGCAACTGGTCGGCGACCAGTTCACCAACGTTTCCGCTCTCTTCGGGAACGACCTGGCGACCTTCCCGGACTTTCCGGCGGAGATCCGAGCCCCGGCCGGCACCCTTGCCGGCGTATCGGCATTTCAGGTTCAGATCTCCGACCACGACATTCTCACCCCTGGCGACGCCCCCAACGTCTTGGTAGCCATGAACCCGGCCGCGCTCAAGGCCAACGTGGCGACCCTTCCACCCGGTGCCACGGTGATCGTCAACGTGGATGCCTTCGAAGAGCGCAACCTGACCAAGGCCGGGTACGACGTCAACCCGTTGACCGACGGCAGTTTGTCGGCCTACACGGTCTATGAGGTCCCGATGACTTCGATCACCACGGAGGTATCCAAGGACGCCGGGGTGAAGCCGCGGGACGCTGAGCGCTCCAAGAACTTCTTCGCGCTCGGGCTCATCTGCTGGCTCTACACCCGTCCCATTGACGGGACCGCCGAGTGGATCAAATCGAAGTACGAGGGCAAGTTCTTGGTGATGGAAGCCAACCTCCGGGCACTGAAGGCCGGGTACCACTTCGGCGAGACAGCCGAGTTGTTCGCGTCATCCTTCGAGGTGCGGCCGGCAACTCTCGAACCTGGTGAGTACGTGAACATCACCGGCAACACCGCCACGGCCTGGGGTCTCATCGCGGCAGCCAAGCAGAGCGGGCTGCCACTGTTCCTCGGGACCTACCCGATCACCCCGGCGTCGGACATCCTCCACGAGTTGTCCAAGCACAAAGAGTTCGGGGTCCGGACGTTCCAGGCCGAGGACGAGATCGCCGGTATCGGCGCCGCCTTGGGCGCTGCGTTCGGTGGGGCGTTGGGCGTCACCACCACCTCAGGCCCTGGTGTCGACCTCAAGGCGGAAATGATGGGCCTGGGTGTCAGCCTCGAGCTTCCGCTACTGATCATCAATATCCAACGGGGAGGTCCCTCTACCGGCCTCCCGACCAAGACCGAACAAGCCGACCTGCTCCATGCCATGTACGGACGCCACGGTGAGTCCCCACTTCCCATCGTGGCGGCGAAGACCCCCTCCCACTGTTTCGAAGCCACGATTGAAGCCGTTCGCCTCGCGGTGAAGTACCGCACCCCGGTGATACTGCTGTCGGATGGCTACCTGGCCAACGGCACCGAACCATGGCGGCTACCCGATGTGGCCGACCTGCCGATCATCGACCCGGACTTTGCTTCGGGTCCCAATCACATCGACGAGGCCGGCAACGAGGTGTTCTGGCCCTATGTCCGGGATGAGACCACGCTGGCCCGTCCCTGGGCGCCACCCGGTCTAGCCGGTCTGGAGCACCGCATCGGTGGGCTCGAGAAGGCCGACGGCTCGGGAAACGTGAGCTATGACGGGGACAATCACGAGCGGATGACCCGTCTCCGGGCGGCGAAAATCGCCGGCATCGCCAATGACATCCCGCCCACTGACGTCGACGATGAGGATGGCCACGCCGATGTCCTGGTAGTGGGTTGGGGATCAACCTACGGGGCCATCGCCGCCGGAGTCCGGCGGGTGAGGGCCAGGGGCCACAAAGTGGCCCACGCCCATCTTGTCCATCTGAATCCCTTCCCGGCTGACCTCGGTGATGTGCTGGGCCGGTACCGCAGGGTGCTGGTGCCCGAAGTCAACATGGGTCAACTCAGCCGTCTACTTCGAGCCGAATACCTGGTTGACGTGGTCTCCTTTACTCAACTGAAGGGGATCCCCTTCCGGGCGGCGTCGATGGAGTCCGCCATTCTGGAGTTGATCAGAACGGAGGACGCTGGTGACGGTCGTTCCGACGCCGTGACCTCTTCGGTTGGCGGGACCCCTGTCGATGGAACAGTCCCCGCCGATGGAAAGGTGTCCCGCTGATGACCGACCTGGCCCAAGCCGACGGAACTCACACCAACGGGGCATCGGTTCCGGTGCCCGTGACCACCCGCAAGGATTGGTCATCCGACCAAGAGGTCCGGTGGTGCCCCGGGTGTGGCGACTACACCATCCTCGCCGCGATGCAGATGCTTCTGCCCGACCTCGGTGTCCGACGTGAGAACACGGTGTTCCTCTCGGGTATCGGTTGTGCCGCTCGTTTGCCGTATTACATGAACACTTACGGGATGCACTCCATCCACGGGCGGGCCCCTGCCATCGCCACGGGTTTGGCCACCACCCGGCCCGACCTCGACGTGTGGGTGATCACCGGCGATGGTGACTCGTTGTCGATCGGCGGCAACCACCTGATCCATGCGTTGCGGCGGAACGTGAACATCACCATTCTGTTGTTCAACAATCAGATCTACGGCCTGACCAAGGGTCAGTACTCACCGACCTCGGAGATGGCCAAGGTGACCAAGTCGACGCCCTTCGGCTCCCTCGAGCAGCCCTTCAATCCGCTGAGCCTGGCCCTCGGGGCCGAGGCCAGTTTTGTAGCCCGATCCCACGACATGGACCGGAAGCACATGACGGAGATGTTCCGCAGGGCCCATGCCCACAAGGGCTCGTCGTTCGTGGAGATCTACCAGAACTGCAACGTCTTCAACGACGGGGCTTTCGAGCAGATCACCGGCAAGGATCACCGATCCGAGATGCTCATTCCCCTGGTGCACGGTGAGCCGATCCGTTTCGGTGCCGAGGGCGAACACGGGGTGGTGCGAGGTCCTGACGGGGCGGTGGACGTGGTGTCGGTGGCCGATGTCGGTGAGTCGGCGCTGCTGGTGCACGACGAGCATCGAGAGAACCCGGGGTTGGCCTTTCAGCTCAGCCGATTGTCCCGTGGACCTTACGAGCCGACACCGATCGGAGTCTTCCGTGACGTCGACCGGCCCGAATACGGGCTCGAGATGACCCGACAGGTCGACGCGGTGATCGAACGCAAAGGCGAAGGTGACATCGCCGCTCTGCTGCGTTCCGGTTCGTCGTGGACGGTGGAGTAGTCCGGATCGATCGGGCGGGATCGGTGGGTTGATCCGAAGCAAAGGACACGCCCCGGCATGCAGACCTATGTAGCGATGCTGCGTGGCATCAACCTCGGGAGCCGGAACCGGGTGCCGATGGCCGACCTTCGTACGCTTGCCTCCTCGTTGGGGTTCGACGATATTCGCACCTATGTCCAGAGCGGCAATCTCGTCTTCTCCTCCGACGTGGCCCGGTCACGGATTGCCCCCACCTTGGCCAAAGGTATCCACAACGCCTTCGATGTCGATGTGCCGGTGCTGGTGAGGACCAAGGAGGAACTGGTGGGCACCTGCATCTCCAATCCCTTCGCCGAAGAGGGATTCGTTCCCGACAACCAGCCAACCCTCTTCCACGTGACGTTCCTGGACGGCATTCCCGACCCCGGGCGCGTGGATGGGATTGCCGACCTGGCTGTTCGTTACGACCCCGATACGTTTCGAATGGTCGGTTCCGACATATTCCTCTCCATACCCGGTGGGTATGGAGAGACCAAGCTGACCAACGCCCTCTTCGAAAAGAGGCTCGGCGTCCCCGCCACCACCCGCAATTGGAAGTCTGTCGTGGCTCTCACCCACATGGCCAACGAGTGACCTCAACCCGCCAGCTTCTTGACCTTCTCGATGAGGTCAACTGGCCGCTGATCGCCCACCGGCATCGGCGCCACCTGCAGATGGGTGACACCGGCTTCGGCGTAGGCGGCGATGCGCTCGGCCACATAGCTCTCGGGACCACAGAGCGAGGTGAGTTCGAGTAGATCGTCAGGCACGGCGGCAGCTGCCGCAGCCTTGTCTCCGCCCAAGTAGAGGTCCTGAATCTTCTCGGCAGCATCTTCATACCCACAACGCCGGGCCACGTCGTTGTAGAAGTTCCTCCCCTTCGCTCCCATCCCCCCGATGTAGAGGGCCAGCATGTGCCGGGACAGCTCACGGACAGCCTTCACGTCGTCACCGTCGCCAATGGCCAGAAGGCCACCGGCGGTGATCTGCAATGGGCCGAGCATGGGATCCCGACGGGCCATCCCGGCATCCAGCGCCGATCCCCATACGGCCTTGGCCTTTTCCGGGACGAAGATCATCGGCATCCAGCCAGTGGCCAACTCGGCGGTCAGGGCTACATTCTTCTCGCCCAGAGACGCCACCCAGATGGGGATATCTGCCCGAACCGGCCGGCCGATGATCTTGAGGGCTTTGCCCAAACCGGTTCCCTGGTCGGGTGGCAAGGGCAGGGTGAAGATTGTGCCGTCGTGAGTGAGAGGCGCCTCGCGGGCCCAGACGTTGCGACAAATTTCGATCACCTCGCGGGTGCGGCCCAAGGGGGCGACATAGGGCACACCATGAAACCCTTCGATGACCTGCGGACCGGACGCCCCGAGCCCGAGCTCGAAACGGCCGCCCGAAAGTGCGTCGAGACCCGCGGCCGTCATGGCGATCAGAGTGGGAGTACGGGTATAGATCGGAAGGATGGCGGCACCGATCCCCACGTGCTCGGTGAGTGCGGCCAGGTACCCCATGAGACTGGGGCTATCGAAGCCGTACGCCTCGGCCACCCACACCAGGTCGAGCCCGGCCTTCTCGAATTCGGCCACCTGTGCGGCGGACTCTCGAAACCCGCCCGAATAGCTGAGCATCGTGGTGATCTTCATGGTTCTCCCTGAGCATCCTCTCGGCGATCCCGATGGACCGCCGGCCACATTACCTACAACCAACCCGGCTCCTCCATTTGCCGGTCCGTCG
>JADGOI010000033.1 GCA_017883075.1 Acidimicrobiales bacterium | reverse complement strand
ACCGCCGCCGGCTCCGTGGTCACATGGCCGGCTACGAACTGACTCCGACCATGCCACCCCCGATCCGGTCGAGGGTGCGGCCCTTGGTCCCCGGGGACCATTCCTGAAGAAGTGGGGTCACTCCGGTCGGATGGGGACCACACTCGACCAGGGTGGCCTCCACCCCGGCTCGCACTCCCCCGGCGGTGTCGAGGAGATGAGAAGCTGCCGGCATCCCGGCCGTTTCCGAGTGCGAATCGGTGGCATCGACTTGGATGCCCAGGTCGCCCAGGGTGTGGTCGGCGGGCCGGTACGCCGCACCTTCCACTCATCGTTCCTGTTCGGTCGGACGCACCACTACTTCGTTCAGTGCCACATGCCGGGGCCGGGTCACCGTGAAGACAATCGCATCGGCGATATCCTCCGACTGCAGCATCTCCATATCGCCGAAAGTGGCCCGCATGCCTTCCCTGATCTCGGGTCGGTTATGGCCGACCAACTCCGTCATCACGGCTCCGGGCTCGACAATGGAAATCCGCACGTGGCGTTTGGTGACCTCTTGACGGAGCGATTCAGAGAACGCCACTACCCCGAATTTGGTGGCGTTGTAGACACCACTGTTTTGGCGAGCCACCCGGCCGGCCACCGAACTCACGTTCACGATGTCCGCGACCCGACGTGGATCATCCTCGGCTGCCCGCAGCAGATGAGGCAGCGCGGCGTGGGTACAGTAGAGCAACCCGAGCACATTGAGCTCGACCATCCGTCGCCACTCCTCCACCGGGGCATCGACGATGGGGCCCAGCAGCATCACTCCGGCGTTGTTGACCAGAGTGTCGAGGCGGCCGTATTCGGCCACCGTGCGCTCGACCATGGCACGTACCTGACCCTCGTCGGTGACGTCGGTCTCGAGTACCAGCACCCGGCTGTCGTCGCCGATCCGCTCCGCCAGTGCCTCGAGCCGATCACGTCGCCTGGCGGCGACCGCTACTGTCGCACCCTCGGCGGCAAGTGCCACCGCGGTGGCCTCACCGATACCGCTGGATGCCCCCGTCACCAGGGCCACCGTTCCCTCCAACCGAGGTGTCATCGCACCCTCTCCGTCGTGGTGAAGGTCGGTTCGATATCGGTGCCATCCCCAACATCTACCGACTGACTGACTACACATTGCCACGTCCATACCGACCACATCGCCCGGTATGGATCACGGCGGACCGGCCAGTAGGGGAAGCGTGGCTACCTGCGCGGCTCCCAACTGAAGTAACGGGCCGCTACAAGGAGACCGGCAACACCCCAGACGGCCACGATCAGGACATCGTTCCAATGAAACGCCGATCCGACAAAACCGGCCTGCAACCCGTCGGCAAAATGCTTGACGGGAAAGACCCGGCCGATCCACTGGATCCAGGCCGGTGCATGGTCGCCGATGGGGATGAAGACGCCGGACAAGAATAGCAAGGGAAGGATCGTGGCATTCACGATGGCGGCGGCCGCTTCGGCGTTGGGAATCGGCGCCGTCACCGCCAGGCCGAGTGCGCAGAAACTCGCGGATCCGACCACCAGCATCACCACGAAGAAGACCAGGTGCTTCCCCGACGGCACCGCGGCACCATAGAATGCCCTACCGAAAGCGGTGGTGATGATGACCAGCAACACCGCCATCAACATTGCATGGATGACCCGAGCGGTGAGATAGGCCCAGCCCGGGAGGGGACTTCCGCCAATGCGTTTGAGGATCCCGGAGTCCCGTTGGAACGTCACCGCGATGCCGAGGTTCACGTAGGACGCGCTGATGACGGCAAACGAGGCCATGGCGGCGACGTAGTAGGTGGAAAGGCTGATTCGACGGCCAGAAAGAACGACATGGCCGTGGCCGAGCAGCGCAGTGAAGATCACCAGGAACATCAGTGGGAACAGGAAGGTGAAGAAGGCGGCGGCCGGATTTCGCCAATACGCCTTGTTCGTGTAGCGCACCTGCCAAAGGGTGAGCCGGAATGAATTCATCCGCTCCCCCCCGCCATCGGATCGACCGGAAGGTCGGGATCTCGGGCGGTGGCCCCACCGGTCAGTTGCAGGTAGATGTCCTCCAAAGTTGGGCGGATGATCTCGAGCCCCTCGATCACCACCGCATTGTCCAGAGCCCAGTTGGTGAGGGTGTGCAGTCCTCGGGTGAGATCTTCGGTGGTAAATGAGCTGAAGCCTTCAGCATCGGTCTCGGCGACGAGGTCAGCGGGTGGAAGGATGCCGGCGGGCAGCCGGAATCGGACCCGGGGCCGAGCGTGGTCACGCCCGCCGAGAGTCGCCGGGGTACCTTCGGCCACGATTCTCCCCGAGGCGATCACTGCCACCCGGTTGGCGAGGTACTGGGCCTCGTCCATGTAGTGGGTGGTCAAAAGGACCGTCTTGCCCAGGGCAGCCAAGTTCCTCACCACTTCCCATGCCCCCCGGCGGGCCGAGGGATCGAACCCGGTAGTGGGCTCGTCGAGGAACAACAACTCCGGATCGCCGGCCAGCGCAATGGCCACGTCCAACCGGCGTTGCTGGCCTCCGGAGAGTTTGACCACCCGGGTGGTGCGCTCAGTCGAGAGGCCGACAAGCTCGATCACCTCGCCGACCGGCCTCGGATGCGGAAAGAAGTGGGCGAACATTCCGATCATCTCTTCCACGGTGAGGTAAGGGTCGACGGCAGTTGACTGCAGGACGATCCCCAGAAGGTTCCTCAGCTTGCTCTGGGGGCTGCCGGGGTCATACCCGAGAACGGAGACTTCGCCGCCGTCTCGCTGTCGGAATCCCTCGAGAATCTCGACCGCAGTTGTCTTGCCGGCACCGTTGGGGCCGAGAAGCGCGAAGACCTCCCCGCGGGCGATATGGAAGTCGACTCCCCCTACAGCCTTGACTCTCCCGTAGGACTTGGTGAGTCCCCGGACCACCACCGCGTATTCATCATCATTCCGAGGTGTGGCGCCAGTTTCCGCTTCGTCGACCATGGATAGCGCCCCTGTGTTGAAGAGATGCCGATCATTCTTCCAGATGTGTTCGGCGGATACGGATGGTCATGACCTCGCCGTCAGGAGATCGCCGTCGTGTCCGGCTGACCCGAGCCCTCAGGATCGAACCTACTGGTGAACGAGAGGAGTTCCCCGGTGGAATGTTTGCGATGCTCCTCATAGATCCGTCGGTATCCACTGTGCTTGATCTTCCACTCACCATCGACGAGAACGTAGACGTCTTCGTAGAGAGCGGTACCCTCGAGGAGGAAGTCATAGGCGGGAGCGATGACCTTGTCGTAGAGATACCACGTCCCTGACGCCGTGCCGTTGTCATTGACGTCGATTTCAGGATGATGTCCGTTGTGCACGTGCACGATCCCCGGGTCGGTGAGGGAGCTTGTCAAGAACTCGACGATCTCTGCTCGTCCGGTCTGAGGACCGGGCGCGGATTGGTAGTCGGTGGTCGCGTCTTCGACGAACAGCTCGCCCAGTTCGACAAATCGCTTTGTGTCGAGCAGCCGGAAATACGCGTACTTGAGTCGACAGATTGCTTCCGTAGCCTCGAGATTCATGACTCACCTCATGGAGTGTTGGGTGGCTGGAAGTGTACCGAATCGGCTCAGACCGGCGCGATCAGACCAGCTGTTCGCCTATTGGCGTAGCCAAATCTTGCCTCGCAGTCGCCTTTCAGACTTTCGCCGGGGCGCCGGTCCGACGTCCCCACATGGTTACGAAGGGTGAGCTTGGGTACAAGAAGGGTTCAGAGCCTACAAAGGTCACCGCTCACGGGACGGGAATGGGAACGGTTCGATGGGAACAACAGACAGAGTTGGCAACGCTGGACAAGAGGCCGAGGGTGTCATGCAAGGCACGGTGGGGCACCTCACCGGGGACAGGCAGTTGCCAGCCAAGGGCAAAGCCGCCGAGGCAGTTTCCGATATCAAACAGGCGGTCGAAACAGTGAAGGGCGGGCTGGAACGCTGACCAACAGATTCAAGACGAACGAAGTCGCGATGCAAGAGCTCCCGTCTACCGGGAATCGGAGGACCAAACGGCCTGGCACTCCGCGTGCGGTGTGGGGAGGGCTCGTCGCGAGGCTCACAGGTAGCCGACGCACCACTCCCCTTCCTCCCAACTCGTCGAGCGCGTCTATCGCTCGCTCGTTCGTCCGCAGCGTGCTGATCGAGTGGGATCTCACGGCGATGGAGCCCGATGCCAGTCTTGTTGCCACCGAGTTGGTGACCAATGGCCTACTCCATGGCGGGGGGACGGATTCGATCTCCATCACCGCAACCGGTCGCCACCTCCGCATCGCGGTCGCGGACAGGGCTCCTGAGCGGCCGCCTCGGCGCCAATATCATGAGCTGACCGCCGAGGGCGGGAGAGGAATTGCCTTGGTGGAGGGGGTGTCCGATGCCTGGGGAACAACCCGCCTGAGGCTACACAGAGGCAAATCGGTCTGGTGCGACCTGAAGATCTGAGGCCTTGAACCATCCGGTCCGGCAATGGAAACTCAGCGAGGCGGGGCGGGTCATGCGGGGCGGGGTATCGGCGCCCGGCGACGCCGGCCCCGGGACGACACCTCGGCCGGCGATGCGAACGTCATCGACCCATCGTGCAAAGCGAAGGCCCGCGCGCTGTCATGGATCGAGAACCGGACTCCGCAACCCTGTTGGACACACCCGATCGGACCTGCACGCCTGGCGGCTCCCATGAACATGTAGGCGTTCAGCGGAGATCGAGAACCGAGCCCCCATTGTGCGTCGGATGTTCCAGAACGGCAGACCTTCCGATCAGAGCAGCTCTCGGCATTTCTTCGACCGAGTGGTACAGCCGGATGATCCCGCCAGACATTGAACTGGTCAGAGATCGACGGTAAGTGCCTCACGCAACTGGACGAGGCTGGTAGCCAATAGACGGGACACGTGCATCTGGCTGATACCGACATGGGAAGCTATTTCGGACTGGGAGAGACCATCGATGAACCGGAGCCTCATGATCACGCGATTCCGGGCCGGCAGGGAGGCAAGGGCGGGCTCGAGCACCGACCGTTCATCTACCAATGTGACGGCAGCATCCTCGGTGGCCAAGCTCTCTCCCAATGTCGCGCCGCCAGCGCCCGGAGCGTCGAGCGAGGCTGATTGGTATCCCTGGCCGGCCTCGATGGCCTCCACAATTGCCTCTTCCGAAGCCCCGGTGGCCCTGGCCAACTCCGACACCATCGGAGAGCGACCCAGTCCGTGACCGAGTGACTCGATGGTGGTTCCGAGTTCAAGGTAGAGCTCTTGGATGCGCCTCGGAGCCCGTACTGACCACCCACGATCACGAAAGTGCCGTTTCAGTTCACCGATGATCGTTCCCGTGGCGAACGTGCTGAATTTCACGTTCCGTTCGGGATCATAACGGTCGACCGCCTTGATCAATGCCATGGAAGCGACCTGAGCCAGGTCGTCATAGGACTGCCCGCGATGAGCGAATCGATGGGCAAGCCGCCGAGCCAACCCGAGGTTTTCGGTGACCAGCTGATCGCGTAATGAGGGATCACGACTAACAGCGAACCTCACCCACGACTCGCGGGACGTTTGGGGTTTCCCCGCGTCGCCGTTCATCAAGAAGCAACCTTGCTCCTGCGCTTGCGGATCCACGCTTGCCGCCGGTCGGCCACCATGTTCTCGCCATATTCGTCGACCAGAGCTTCGATGATGCGCAACGACATGTCATCAGCCACACCGTCGGCTCGTCCATCGGAGCCGCCCTCTCGGGACAATGAGCACCCTACGGTGATTGAACCATCTTCCCGAGTGTATTGAAGATGAATGGTGCCGTTGGTCTCGTTTCCAACTACAGAGAGACAGAGCTCCTCCACCACAAGTCGCAAATCTTCAATGTCCTCGATGCCGAAATCGGCCCGCGACGCCAGTGCGGCGGCGGTGAGCCTCGCCAGCACCAGAAGGTCAGATTGGACCGGGATGGTCAGTTCGACAACATCACTCATCCGTGCACCACCTCGCCAACGGCGGCGAAGACAGGGAACACGTTCGACAAATCAGTGATCTCTGTGACTTTGAGGATCCGTGGCTCGGTTGCGACCCGCTGAAGACACCCACCTGGGCCTTGCTGTCGCCGGTATGCCCCGACCGGGCCGCCCAGGATGGCGGAGTCGATGAACGGTGCACCAGCGAGGTCGACAGCGATCACCAACGCTCCGTCTGCCTCTTGGGCCACTGATTGGCCTTGTATTCCCGGAGTAGTAGCCCCATCAAATCCGCCCGTCACTGTCTCCACCGAGAAGTCTTCGATTCGCTTCTCGGCAATCTCAAAGGTCAGGTCCACGGGTGGGTTCCTTTCTCGGACACAGGCAGAGCGGGCGGCCGCGACACTCTAATCCGGCTCGTTTGGAGGCAACCCCCACCCTGATGCCTTCAAGTGCGCCCGCCGGCATCAACACCCATCGGCGTGCCCGAGCCGCACATCGAAGGTGGTCCGTTTCCCGCCTGAGCAGGAAACATCGGCCAATCGTCCTGGGAAACCCCACTTGGTCAGGGTGAACACCCGTTGCTAACGTCACGGCCCATGGCCACCGTAGAAGTAAGCGAACAGGTGCAAGCGCCGAGCGACCGGGTGTGGGATCTGATCAGCGACCCGACCCACATGTCCGATCTCACCGCGGAATGCACGGCAATGAAATGGACGGGGGGATCCACCTCGCCGACGGTTGGAGCCCGGTTCCGCGGCAGCAACCGAATCGGTTGGCGACGGTGGTCCACCACCTGCACCATCGTGCGTTACCAACCAGGCGTGGAGATTGCCTGGGACGTCACTTCCGGGCCGTTGGCTGTGGCTGAATGGAGCTTCCACATCAACGATTCCGGGGCGACCGGACATACGACCATTACCGAGCGATTTGTCGACCACCGGAGCGCAGCCTTTCAAGTCATCAGCCCGTATCTTCGAGGTACGAAGGACACGGATGCCCATAACCGCCACAACATGTCGGAGACCTTGGGCCGGATCAAAGTCCGCGCCGAGGCTTGACCACTGTCGGCAGCGGGCAACCGGTGGTGACCGGGTCTCCCCTTCCCTGGTGGATGAGCGCTGTCGTCTACCAGATCTATCCCCGGTCATTTGCCGATGCCAACGGTGACGGGATCGGGGACCTTGCCGGAATTCGTGCTCACCTTGACGACTTGGCCTGGTTGGGAGTCGACGCCATCTGGGTCTCACCGTTCTACCCATCGCCGATGGTCGATTTCGGCTATGACGTCAGCGACTACTGCAATGTGGATCCCCTCTTTGGAACACTGGAAGAATTCGATGCGTTGGTCGCCGAGGCCCACGCACTCGGCCTCCGCATCATCATCGACTGGGTCCCCAACCACACCTCAGATCAGCATCCGTGGTTCCTCGATGCGCTCACCGAACGGCCCAACGATCATCGCAATTGGTACGTATGGCGCGATCCTCGTAGCGACGGGTTGCCTCCGAACAACTGGGTTGCCGCCTTCGACATGTCCGCTCCGGCCTGGACCTTCGAGGAGGCGTCCGGCCAGTGGTACCTCCACCTCTTTGACTCCGCCCAACCCGATCTCAACTGGGACGAACCCGGCGTGGTGGATGCCATGCACGATGTACTGCGGTTCTGGCTCGATCGTGGCGTGGACGGGATACGAGCCGACGTGGTTCACTGCATCGGCAAGGATCCCCAGCTCCCCGACAACCCTCCGGAGCTGGCTGCCATTCCTCACTCGGCTCTCAACGACGTGCCGATCACCCACCAACGACTACGGGATATTCGCAAACTTATCGACAGCTATCCCGGGGATCGGGTCATCGTCGGTGAGGTCTACCTGTTATCGACCGAAGCCGTGGCGACCTACTACGGCAACGGGGATGAACTTCATCTGTCCTTCAACTTCCCGCCGCTGTATGCACCATGGTCGGAGCCTCACTGGCGTCGCGGCATCGACAGTACGGTGCACGCGCTCGCACCTCGCGACGCCTGGCCAACGTGGGTATTGTCCAATCACGACAACCCGCGGCACCGGTCTCGCTATGACGCCGCTGCCCTGTTCCGCGGTGAAGATCCGGCCAGCGTCGTGCGTCGGAGCGAACTCCGGGCCCGATGTGCGGCAGTGATGCTGCTCACTTTGCGTGGGACGCCATTTCTCTTTCAGGGCGAAGAGATGGGTCTCCTCGATGCCGTCATTCCTCCCGATCGGGTGGTCGACCCTGGGGGCCGAGACGGATGTCGGGCTCCGCTACCGTGGGATGGAACCGATCAACACGGGTGGATCACTCCCGAGGGCATCGAACCTTGGCTCCCCTTCCCCGACGAGTCGTCGACTCGCAACTATGCCAGCCAACGTGACGATCCGGATTCGGTGCTCCATCTGTACAGCCGGCTCATCGCGTGTCGTCGGCGCCACCCAGCCTTGTCACTGGGCGAATTCACCCTGTTCGATGCGCCTACCGGCGTCCTCGCCTACCGGCGAACGCTAGATGACCAAGTGTGCGCAGTATTCATCAACTTCACCGATGCCACCGTGGCGATCGACCATCATTTCGGTATCGAGACGTCCCTTGAGAGGGCGCCCGCAACTGTTGCCATCTCGAGCAACGGATCGGGTGAAGGCTCTCCATTCGACGGGCGCCTACTCCCCGACCAGGCTGTCGTCCTCACCAGGTGAGAACCCATGTAGATCTGCGGGGAACAGGCACCGAGGTTGCCGTCGGTCTCGATCACGATCACCTTGACCGACCCGGGGGCATGGAGCCGAACCATGTCGTCGGTCCGCCACAGGAATGGAGAACAGTTGCACTTCGGTGATGGCCATCGTCCCATTTCCGGATCTTTTCCAAACGCGGGTCAACCCACGGTTCGGAGACCTCCCCTGTATTGACCAACGTTCGCAACCCTGGGCTGTGGATCGAATCAGACCATCTCTGTCCCGATGCACAGGTCTTCATGACTGTCTCTCGTCGAGAATCCCGTTCCCTCACAAACCCACACCTCGAATCCACCGGACAGCGTTCGGCACCCCGTTCCTCCCCAGACTGTTCGACAGATCAGCCGGACCACTCGTTCGGGCGCGGTCAAGGGCTGGGAAGACCATTCCCGGACGCCCGACTTCTCCGAAGTCGATCTCAGCTCGGAGTGACAAATCCCGTTTCATACGCGATCACCACCAGTTGGGCACGATCACGCGCCCCCAGCTTCATGAGGACGCGGCTCACATGGGTCTTGGCGGTGGCCGCGCTCATGTGCAGCTCTTCGGCCAACTCCTGGTTTGACATGCCCTTGGAAACGAGAGCAAAGACCTCGCGCTCTCGACCGGTCAAGGTATCCAGGATCTCCGTCGAGCGAGACGGTTTGGTCTGTCGGCTGGAGAAGTCGGCGATAAGCCTTCGAGTGACACTCGGGGCCAAGAGCGCGTCGCCACCGGCGATCACCCGGATTGCCGCCAACAGATCGGCGGGCGGAGTGTCCTTCAACATGAATCCGCTCGCCCCGGCCCGCAGGGCTTCGTACACGTATTCGTCGAGGTCAAAGGTGGTCAGGATCAATACCCGCGGAATCTCATCGTGACCTGCACCGAGAATCCGGCGCGTTGCCTCGATCCCGTCCATGACCGGCATCCGCACATCCATCAAGACAACGTCGGGCCGCGTCGCCTCGACAAGATCAACTGCCTCTGCTCCGTTCGACGCCTCCCCGAGCACTGTGAGGTCGGTTGCAGAGTCCACCAGTACACGGAAGCCGCCGCGCACGAGTGCCTGATCATCGACAACTACAACACTGATGGTCATTGCGGTGTCGGATCGATCGGAACCCACGCACGCACCTCGAATCCGCCTCCTTGGCGTGGACCCGCCGTCAAGGACCCACCGAAGACTGCAGCCCGCTCGCGCATGCCAATGATGCCGTGGTGCGCCCGAGCTTCGTCACCGCTGTCCAGTATCGAGTTGTTGCTGTTGACGAGAGCGGAGCCGTCGTCGACGACACTGACGACAACTGCATCGTCCTCGAAGCTGATGTCAACTTTGGCACTCGCACCGCCCGCGTGTTTGGTGACGTTGGTGAGCGCCTCTTGCACGATGCGAAACACCGAGAGGTCCATGCTCGGTAGGAGGCGCACGATGGTACCGCGCTGCCGGAGCTCGACAGGGACGCCGGCAGCGCGAAACTGAACGAGGAGTTGATCGAGATCGTCGATACCGGGTGCTGGAGTGAGGCTGGGTTTGTCGGAGTCATCGTGCCGCAGCACTCCTAGGACCCGACGCAATTCTACGAGTGCCGAGCGGCTGGTCATCTCCACTGCAGCCAAGGCCTTACCAGCTTCTTCCGGTTGCAGATCGAGCACGTGACGCCCGACACCCGACTGGATGGCGATGACGCTGAGGCTGTGTGCGACGATGTCGTGCAACTCGCGGGCGATCTGGAGGCGCTCTTCGGCGATGGACTGCTCGACCCGTTCGACTTCTCGGCGTTGTCGCTCCTCGGCTTGAAGGGTGAGCCCAGCGATATAGGCACGTCGGGCCCGGATGCTGTCGCCAACGAACCACGTTGCTCCAGCCAAGAGGATGCTGAACGTGACGTCTCCACCAGTTGGGCGCAGGATGACAGCGATTCCGAGCGAGCCGAGAAGTGCGGCCTCGACCGCGCACAACGCGATGGCAGAGACTCGACGCTCGTAGCCGACGGCGACCATGTAGAGCGGCAGGGCCACCACGGGCTGTGGGGCGAAACCCTGTCCGAGCACTGTGGCCACCGCCAGGGCACCGGTGACCACGATGAGAACAGGGAGCGGGAATCTCCGACGCAGGGCAATGGGAAACGTGGCGAAACAGAGAGCGATCACGACCAGGGCGGCGTGGTGCGGATGTTTGAGGGCGTGATTCCCCACGAAGATTCCGGCGGCCCCACCCAAGAAGAACAGAACAGAGAATCCGACATCAATCGCAAACCATTGGCGTGGGCTGATGCGCTGAAGCAACGGGGGGTGAGGGTCAGGGACCCCAGTGTGCAACGCCATACGTCGACGCTATCGAGTCCGTGTCTCTACCACATCATCCAATAGTCGTCCCCTGCGTACATCTGGAGATGTACGCAGGCGGCGCTTTCTACCATCCGACCTACTCCTCAGGTGCGGGATACAAGAGTCCGCCCGGGTGATGACACCTCAGCGCACCGTCGTCATGATGGGTTCAGAGGTCTGAGCGGCTCTGCAATGAGAGATCAGGCACCAACCCAAGCATTGAGGAGCACTACATGATCGAAGTCACTGGCATCACCAAGCGCTACGGCGACACACTGGCGGTCGACGACTTGTCATTCGAGGTCAAGCCCGGGCAGATCACTGGATTCCTCGGGCCCAACGGGTCCGGAAAGTCAACCACGATGCGAATGATCATGGGGCTCGACAATCCTGATGCCGGGCAGGCCACCATCAACGGAAAAGCGTACGGAGGCCTCGGGTGGCCGCTCCGTGAGGTCGGTGGACTCCTTGAGGCCAAGGCGATTCACCCTGGGCGCAGTGCTCTCAATCACCTGTGGGCGCTCGCCCAAACCAACGATATTCCGCGCTCACGGGTTGACGAGGTGCTCGAGGTCGTCGGTCTCACCAGCGTTGCCCGCAAGCGCGTAGGCACCTTCTCGCTCGGGATGGGACAACGTCTCGGAATAGCTGCTGCACTCTTGGGTGATCCCAGCGTGCTGTTGTTCGACGAGCCCATCAACGGACTCGATCCCGAGGGGATCCGCTGGGTTCGCAACCTACTGAAGGGACTGGGGAAGGAAGGCCGCACGGTCTTTGTTTCCAGTCACCTGATGAGCGAGATGGCCTTGACCGCCGACCACCTGGTCGTCATCGGGCGCGGTCGCCTCATCGCGGAGATGCCCGTCTCTGAGTTCATCGCCCAAAGCTCACAACAATTCGTGCGGGTTCGTACCAATCAACCGAACGAACTCCGAGAAGCATTGCAATCGACCGAAGCAACCGTCGTCGAAGAAGAAGACGGTGCCTTGTCCGTATCGGATCTCAGCGCGGAGGAGGTCGGTGACATTGCCTTGATCCGGCAGATCGTGATCCATGAGCTGTCACCACAGTTGGCATCGCTCGAGGAAGCCTTTATGGAATTGACACACGACAGCGTCGACTACCGCGGAGAGAGCGGCTTGTCGGCTGACACTGACTTCGAAAACAAGAACGGCCGGCTGACGCCGGCGGGAAAGTGAGCGACCAATGACCCTCATCACATCAACAATCCCCGCGCCGGCCGGGCCGCATTACCGCCCGGCCGGAGTGTTGCGATCCGAATGGACCAAGATACGCAGCGTCCGTTCGACCACCTGGACCCTCGTGGCCACCATCGGCATCACGATCGGTATTGGTGTTCTCGCAACGTCAACCGAGGCAAGCCGATGGACCCATGCCTCACTTGCTGACCGACTCACCTTCGATCCCACCAGCTTGAGTCTCGCTGGCTTGTTGTTCGGCCAATTGGCAATCGGCATATTGGGCGTGCTGGTCATCAGCGCGGAGTATGGGACGGGAACCATCCGAGCGAGCCTTGCCGCCATACCGAATCGACCGCTCTTCTTGGCCGCCAAAGCGGCGGTATTCACCGCGGTCGCGCTGATTGTGGGAGAGATTGTGTCATTCGGGGCTTTCTTCATCGGTCAGTCGATCCTCGGTGGCTCGGCTCCGCACGCGATGCTCGGTCAAGCAGGTGTTCTGCGCGCTGTTGCTGGTGGGGGCCTCTACCTGGCGGTGTTGGGACTCTTTGCCCTTGGCCTGGCCTCAATCATCCGCCACACCGCTGGGGCCATCTCCGCCTTCGTCGGCGTGTTGCTCATCTTCCCGCTCATCACTCAGGCGCTTCCCTCGTCCATACGGGACGTGATCGGCAAATTTGAGCCAGCCACGATCGGTAACGCGATGACCAGCGTCAACACGCACCTTCAAGGAGGGGCCATCCCCGCCTTCAGTCCTTGGGTCGGACTAGCCGTCCTGTGTGGGTATGCGGCAGCCGTGCTCGGCATCGGTGGATGGCTCATGGTGCGGCGTGATGCTTGAGTATGAGTCCACCGGAGGTTGGCGGTGGTGGCGACAGAAGGGAGATTCGTCTGAACGAATGTACCTAGGTGGCCTTGCAACACAGCCGGCACTGCTTGGTTGGGACTGACTCGGTGTTCCTTTGAAGCAGACGATGGGATTCGAACCTGCCTTGACCGCCACGAGCTGGCCCGAGTGATGTGGCCCCCTGATTGGGCTCGCCTCGTGGCGGTCAAGGCAGGTTCTGACCCTCGTCCCTCGGCCACACCGTGGGCCGTAGGTTCGGGACTTTGTACCCTAGGAGATCGAGTTCGGGCGGCGTAGGTTCTCCCTATGGGACACGGGAACGGCGGGATGTTCCTCGACCTGGCTGGGCTGGGGGAGGACGAGCTGGTGTTGCGAGAGCAGGCGCACCGGATCGCGGTGGAGGTGCTCCGGCCGGCGGCGTGGGCCCTCGACCGGATGACCCCGGCGCAGCGGATCGCTCCCGGCTCCCCCTTCTTCACGACGATGGCAACATTGAAGTCCCTCGGTTATCACCGGTTCTTCCTGCCCGCGGAGGCGGGTGGCCCGGAGGAACCGCTCTCTCCGCTCGCCCAGTCCGTGGTCCTCGAGGAGCTGGGCTGGGGAAGCCTGGGGCTGGCAACCGCCTTCTTGGTCGACATGCTCCCGGTGATCACCATGTCCCGGTTCGGGAGCCCGGAGCTGCAGGCCGAGCTCATGGTGCCGTGGGTCGAGGACGAGACGGGTGCCTTCCACGGGTGCTGGGCCATCACCGAGCCGGATCACGGGAGCGACTTCATCGGGCAGCGCGACGGGGATGCCCGCACCTACGGTCGGGCCCAGCTGGTAGCCGAGCCGGGTGACGGCGGCTGGGTGCTACGGGGCCAGAAGTCGGCGTGGGTGAGCTCGGGCCCGATTGCCACCCATGCGGCCGTCCACGCCCAGGCCGGCCGCGACGGAGACTTGTCCCACAGCCTGTTCGCCGTCGTCGCCCTCGACGATCCGGGGGTGCGGCGAGGTGCTCCCGCCGACATGCTCGGAGTGCGGGACGATCCCCAGGGTGAGTTGTTCTTCGACGAGGTCTTCGTGCCGGAACGCAATGTGCTCGTTCCGCCTGGGCCCTTCTACCCGGTCTTCGGGGACCAGCTGCTGTGCCTGACGAGCTCGGTCATCTCCAACGTTGCCGTCGGCGTGGCCCGTGCCGCCTTCGAGGAGGCACTCCACCATGCCCGCCAGCGCATCCAGGGCGGCGGCCCCATCACTCGCCACAAGAACATCCAGCTCACCCTGTACGCCATGTTCGAGCGCGTGGAGACGGCACGCGCCTACTCCCGCGCCGCACTGGCCCACACGCAGACGAACGTCCCCGGGTCGTCCCCTGGGGCCCTCGGGGCGTCGCCCCGCCACGCCCGCGCCGCGCAGGTGTACGCCAAGCGGGCGGCCTACGAGGTCGCCCATGACGCTCTACAGGTATTCGGCGCCCAGGGGTTGAGCCGCGACTCGCTGATCGAGAAGCTCTTCCGCGACGCCCGGAGCCTGCTGATCGAGGACGGGACGCTCGAGGTGCTGGCCCTCGATGCCGCCCGCGACCTGGTCCAGAACTACGAGCACGAAACCTACGACCTCGAGGAGATGATGGCGACATGGTGACCATGAAGAGCACGCCGATGGACGCACCCCTGTTCCACATGGACTCGGAGCGCGGGGTCGAGTATTGGGGCTGCCGAGCCGTCATGGCCGGATTCACCGTGGGCGGCGACGTGGCCGACCTCGTCCCGCGCGGCCTCCACCTCGACTCCCCTGCGCTCGGCGCTGTCCTCGTTGCCGACTACGGCGCCAGCACGCTCGGCCCCTACGGCGAGTTCGTCTCCCTCTTGCGGGTGGTGGACGATGACGGGGTCGACGGCCTCTACGTCCCCTACATCTACGTGACCGACGATGCGGCGATGGCGGCCGGCCGCGAGGTGCTGGGCGCTCCGAAGAAGTTGGCGGCCATCGACGTGCGGGTCCGGCCAGAAGCGGTGGTCGGCACCCTCGCGCGCCCGTCCGACTGCACGCTGGCCAGCGTCATCGTCTCGCCGGTCGAGCGGCTGCCCGCCGAGATCCTCGATGCCTTCCTGCCTTCGGGCACCCCGTTCTACTCGCTGCGCCACCTTCCGGGGCCGCCAGGGGCGACACAGGTCCACGAGCTCATCCAGTGGAACTGTGACCTTGCTGTTCGGAAGGACGCCTTCGGGGACGACCTACGGTTCGCCGGTCCCGGTTCGGTCACCTATCCGGCCCGCTCCGCAGTGGACCCCGTCCATCGCCTGGAGGTGGACACGCTCGTGGCCGCCGCCTACCTCGAGTTCGACATGCGCCTCACCGCAGGCAAGTGCGTCTGGTCCGAGACGGTGGTGGCTGCGACGGCACAGGAGGCCGAACCGGCAGGCGCCCCTGCGTAGGCGGAATACCCGGTCGCTGCCGTGCTGTGCCGTTCCGTTCCGCGACCGAGGCAGGCGTGCCGGGCGGCACCGGAACCCACTTCATCCGGCGCTGTTTCGCACTCCCGATGCTGACGCTCGGGCCGATTGGACATGTCCTTCCGCACGAGCGCCAACAGTCAGCAGATCCATGAATTCACCAACATCCGTGCCGGGAGTCACTGACTTTTCAGCTCAGGTCTCCCTGAATCCCACCGCAGGTAGGAACGGCCTGATCTTCTCTCCGTCCGGTTGCACGGAAGCGGGATGTGGACGGCAACCCAAAGCAAGGTCGACTCGTTCATTCTGGCCGGGATTGGGATGCAGTTTCCGGACTCTACGGGATCCCTCACGCATGTCGTGCCCGGGGAGATGGCCGCTACCGGTCGGCGGTGTCTGTCGTGTCCTGCGGCGTGCCCCGGTTGGGCAGGACAGCAAGTACCACGAAGCTGGCGACGCCCACGACGATGGCGGCCACGGTGAGAGCCTGATCCATTCCGCTCACGAACGAAGCACTGGCCGCCGTGGACAGGGCCTGGCCGGCGGGTCCGGGCACATGTTGCGCCACCGCCTGGGCACCACCCAGCGACCCGAGGACCAGGTGTCGGATGTCCTCGGGGATCCGAGATCCGGACAAGAGGGAGCTCATCTGGGAGCGGTAGTGCGCGTTGAGCACTGTCCCGAGCACGCCGACCCCGAGCGCTCCGCCGATCTGCAACGCGGTGTCGTTGGTGGCCGAGCCGACCCCGGCCTCTGCGGTCGGGATCGAGCCCATAACCGACTCTGTGGACGGTGCCATGGCGAGGCCGACACCGATACCGATGAGGACGAGAGCGGGCACCAGGTCGGCGTAGGTGCTGTGCATGCTGATGTGCGACAACAGGCCGAGGCCGACGGCGATGAGCAGCATGCCGGTGACGACGACCGGCTTGGTGCCCAGCCAGCGGGAGCGGGCCAGCAGCACCGAGAGGGGCGCGGCCACCAATAGCACCAGGGCGATGGGGGCGATCCGCAGGCCGGTCTGCAGGGGGCTGAAGCCCAGCGAGAACTGGAGGTACTGGGTCATCAGGAAGAACATGCCCAGCAGGGCGAAGAGCACGAGGGCCAGCGAGGCGATGGCGGCGCTGAAGCGACGGTTGCGGAAGAACCGCAGTGGCAGCATGGGGTGCTCGCTGCGCCGCTCCCACAGCACGAAGGCGACGATGGCGGCGGCGCCGGCGCCCAGCGCTCCGAGGGTAAGCGGCGACGTCCACGTTCCGCTGGGGGCCTCGATGATCGCCCACAACAGCAGCCCCAGCCCTGCCATGGACAGCAACGCGCCGAGCGGGTCGGCGCGTTTGGACAGCGGGCTGCGGGAGTTGGGGACGAGCCAGAGTGTAACGACGAGGCCGGCGATGGCGATGGGGACGTTGATCAGGAATACCGATCCCCACCAGTAGTGGTCGAGCAGGAAACCGCCGAGGATCGGCCCGACCGCCACCCCGAGCCCAGCCGTGCCCGACCAGATGCCGATGGCCCGGGCCCGGTCCCGGTCGGTGGTGAAGACGTTCGTCAGGATGGACAAGGTCGACGGCATGATCGCGGCAGCGCCGACACCCATGCAGGCCCGGGCGATGGTGAGGCGGTCGGGGGAGCCGGACCAGGCGGAGAACGCAGAGCCGGCAGCGAACGCGGCCAGGCCGGCCATGAACACCCACTTCCGCCCGACCCGGTCGCCCAGTGCCCCGAGGGACAGCAGCAAGCCGGCAAAGACAACCGCGTAGGCGTCCACGATCCACTGCAGCTGGCTGGAGGTGGCATGGAGGCTTCGAACAATCGACGGGAGCGCCACGTTCAAGATGGTGTTGTCGACACTGATGAGCAACAAGGTGATGCACAGCACCGACAAGATGGCCCAGCGTCGTCCACGACCGCGGTGCGAAACGTCAGCCGCCGGGCTTGACGTCCCGGCAGGCTCTGCGGAGCCGTTGGGCGCTTTCCCGGTTCTGGTCATCTGGCCCATGGTACCCACCGTGCCTGGCGCAGCCTGTGGGTTCCCAATATCAAATCGGATCGGCTCATGCCACGAGCCGATCTTCGTGAACGGGACCGTCGAGCCTGTCGCTCCGTCGTGGTTGGGTCGGATCCGGATCACTGGTCCGCGGTGGCTCATCCCCGCGGCGTGCGCCGCCTGTTGGCCAAGTGATCGATACGAGGGATGTTCGTTGACGTGGTCGATGAATTCGTTGAAGACCGTTTCGAGGCGGCGGTGAACTTGGCATCTCGGCCCCGGACCAACAACCCGGTCGGGCGGCCTTGTTCAGCCAGAGGTGCAGCTCAGATCGAGGGCCCGCTGAGTGACCCACTCCCCCACCCAGCCGTCCGTTGGTCAGCTGGACCGACGGATCGAGCAAGAGAGAAGCTCACATGGTTGATGGCTGTGGGGCTTCAGGGTTCGAAGCGGTACCCCATGCCTGGCTCGGTGTGGAAATGCCGGGGGCGGGAATGGTCCACCTCGAGCTTCCGGCGCACCCGGCCCACCAGCACGCGCAGATACTCCGTTTCTGTCTCGTACTCGGGGCCCCACACGTCGTGGAGCAGCTGGCGTTGAGAAACCAACCGACCGGGGTTGCGGACCAACACTTCGACCATGTCCCACTCCTTGGGGGTGAGGTGCACATCGACGCCGTTGCGGGTCACTCGCTTGGCGGCCAGGTCCACGGTGAAGCCCTCGGCCTCTACTCGCGGCTGCTCAGATCCGGCGGTGGGCCTGCGAAGGACAACACGGAGCCGAGCCAGGAGCTCGTCCATCCCGAACGGCTTGGTGATGTAGTCGTCGGCCCCGAGGTCGAGGGCCTGCACCTTGCTGATGCTCTGGTGGCGGGCGGACAGGACGATGATCGGCATCGAACTCCATCCCCGAATGCCCCGGATCACCTCGACGCCGTCTATCCCCGGCAGTCCCAGGTCGAGCAGGACGACGTCGGGATGCCGGTGGGCGGCCTCATCGAGGCCCTGCTCACCGGTGCGCGCCCCCACCACTTCGTAACCCCGGGCGGTGAGGCTGATGGTCAGGGCCCGCAGCAGTGAGGCGTCATCGTCGATGACCAGCACCTTGGCACCGAACTCTCCCGACAGGGTGTCGTCACCGCCTGACCCGGGGGACGGAAGGCTCATGGTGGCGACCCTGCCCGCGACCCGTCTTTGGTGGCCGACGCCGTGCCGACGTCGTCAGGTGATGCGGGAGAGAACTCGGTGGCCGGCACGGGAGAGGACTCGTCCACTTGACCGGTGACCGGGATGCGTATGACCATCGTGCAGCCGCCCCCCGGGGTGTCCTCGATGTCGAGTTCTGCGCCCACCGCCTCCACGAATCCCCGGGCCACGGCCAGGCCCAGACCGACTCCGACCCGGTTTTCGGAGTCCCCCAGGCGCTGAAACGGTCGGAACACCAGGTCCCGATCCTCGCGACGGATCCCCGGTCCCCGGTCGATGACCCGGATGTCCACCCGACCGGCCACCGATCCTGCCTCGACGCGCAGCCCCCTTCCCCGGGCATGGATCAAGGAGTTGTCGACCAGATTCGCCACCGCCCGCTCGAGCAGGACGGGGTCGGTGCGGACACGGGGGAGAGAGGCGGGGATCTCGACGGTGACCTCGGTGCCACGAGGCCCCAGGCTTCCGACGGCGGCGGCGATCAGCTCATTGACATCGGTGGACTCATGGAGCACATCCATCGAGCCGGTCTCGAGCCGGCTCATGTCGAGCAGGTTCTCGACCAGGGTGCTCAGCCGGTCCGATTCGTCGTCAATGGTCTGGAGGAGGATGCGAGTCTCCTCGGGCCCGAAGGCGAGTTGGTCCGAGAGGAGGCTCGAGGAGGCCGCTTTGATGGCCGACAATGGCGTCCGGAGGTCGTGGCTCACTGCGGCCAGCAGCGCGGACCGGAGCTGATTTGCCCGGGCCAAGGAGTCCGCTCCGGCAGCTTCGGCATGGAGCCGGTCGCTCTCGAGCACCGTCGCCAGTTGGGCGGCGAAGGCGGCCAGGATGTCCCGGTCCTCGGCGGTGAGCCCTGGGCCCCGGAGGGCCAGGAGCTCCCGGTCGGTGAGCGGCAGGACCACGGTGGCTTCCTTGGGGTCCAGGGGTGGTTGTGGGCCGGCGGCCACCACGGTCGACCACATTCCCGATGTGATCTCGTCCCCTCCCGAAGTGGCGGGGGGGGCGGCGTGCTCAGGGTCGGATCGCAGGATGGCGGCCGCTTCGAGGCGGAATGCGACCAGGAGCTCCTCGAGCAGTGCCGGCAGGGGGTTGCCTTCGGGGGCGACCATCCGCCCGGCCACCCGGGCCAGCATCCGAGCGTCGGCCCGGGCCTGGATGGCGGTGGCGCTCCTTCGGGCCGCGACATCCACCAGCACGCTGACCACTCCGGCCGTGACCAGAAACATGATCAGCGCCGTCACATCCCGCGTATCGGCGATGGTGAAGGTATGGACGGGCGGTGCGAAGTAGTAGTTGGAGAGGAGGAAGCCGGCCAACGCCGCCAGCATCGCCGGCCATACTCCGCCAGTGGCCGCCACCACGACGACCAGCACCAGGTAGGTGCTCAAGGCGGTGGCCAGGTCAACGTGGGCGCCGCTGGCGACCAGCACCAGGGTGAGCAACGGGAACCCGATGATGCCGATAGCAAGTGCGGCGAACCGCCGACGAACCGAAAGCGGGGAGAGCAGTCCGCTCCGGTGACGTTTGGCCCTGTTGCCGTCCGCTTTGCCGCCGCCGTCATGCCGGAGCCGACCCTCTGCCTGGTCGGTCTCTCCGTCCACATCGGCGTCGGTGGCGATGACATGGATGTCGAGCGCGCCGCTGGCCACCCGGATGACCGAGTTGATAACCGAGCCACGGAGGAACTCGGTCAGCCGGTTGCGATGGGTGGCCCCCAATACCAGCTGGGTGGCGTTTTCAGCTCGGGCCACCTGCACCAGGGCAGGGGCAACGTCGGCGCCGACCACTTCGACGTAACGCCCGCCCAGATCGTCGAGCAACGCCCGGTTGTGGCCCAGCCCGCTCGAGCCCTCGCCGGACAATCCGTCGTCGGTGCGTACGTGGACGCCGACCAGTTCGGCGTTGGTCCGCATGGCCATGCGCGCTGCTCGGCGGATGAGGACCGCACTGCCGCTGGCGCCGGTCAAGGAGACCACCACCCGCTCCTTGGTCTCCCACTGTCCGGCGATGCCGTGGCGTTCGCGGTAGGCGCTGAGCTCTTCGTCGACCCGGTCGGCAACCCACAACAAGGTCAGCTCTCGCAGCGCGGTGAGGTTCCCGGTCCGGAAGTAGTTCGCCAGTGCGGCATCGATGCGTTCGGGGGGATAGACGTTTCCATGGGCCAACCGCCTCTGGAGGGCCTCGGGAGCCATGTCGACCAACTCCAGTTGGTCAGCAGCCCTCACCACGCGGTCGGGAACCGTCTCCTGTTGGGCGACACCGGTGATCCGCTCGACGACATCGTTGAGCGACTCGAGGTGCTGGAGGTTGACGGTGGAGATGACGTTGATGCCGGCTTCGAGTAGCTCTTCGACGTCCTGCCACCGCTTGGCATTCTTCGACCCGGGCACATCGGTATGGGCCAACTCGTCGACCAGGACCAGCTCGGGATGGCGCTCGAGCAGGCCATCCAGGTCCATCTCCTCGAAGGTCTGACCCCGGTACTCGGTGGTCAGCCGGGGAAATTCGGTCAGATCCCGAATCTGCGCATCAGTCTGGGGGCGGCCGTGCCCTTGGACCCAGCCGATCACCACATCGGTGCCACGTTCCTTCCGGCGCCACCCCTCATTGAGCATGGCGTAGGTCTTGCCGACACCAGGAGCAGCGCCGAGATATAGCCGTAGCTTTCCTCGTGCCACCGTCGTTGCCCTCCCGGCCCTACTGTCGATCCAGCATCTACTTCTGCGTCAGGTTGTCGAGTGCGATGTTCAAGGTCAGCACGTTGACTCCCGGATCGCCGAGGACACCCAGGCTACGCCCCGTGGTGTTGGACTTGATCAGATCGTTGACCTGGGTCAGGGACAGTCCCCGGGCCTTGGCCACCGTCGGGGCCTGGATGTCGGCGTTGGCGATGGAGATGTCGGGGTCGAGTCCCGATCCCGAGGCGGTCACCGCATCCACCGGAACCTGGGCATCGGCAGCCAGGCCGAACTCCGTCCGATAGGCAATGGCCCGCTCGGGCACCGTGTTGGGATCGCAGACGTAGGTGCCGTCACTGTTCTTCGCGTACTTCTGACCCGGGGTGGGGCTGGTAACTGGAGCGGCGGCCTTTGTGGTGTCCACCGGCACGCAGAACGGATCGGCCGGGGAGGCAAAGGGGTTGGTGGTCGACTTGTTGCCACTTGGATCCACTGTGTTCACCCCGGGGACGAAGCCAATGAGCAACGGGTTGGAGGGGCCGTAGTTGGACGCCCCGGAGACGGTGATGTTGCCGGTGGCCGACGTGGTCACCGCGTCGGACGAACGGGCCTGGAAGTACTTGGGGATCGGATTGCCATTGC
>JADGOI010000032.1 GCA_017883075.1 Acidimicrobiales bacterium | reverse complement strand
CCCGCGCTGTTGGCGGTGACCGGGGCGTCGAACGTGACGGGTTGGCTGCCCCCCATCGACGCCATCATCGAGAGCGCCCATCTCCGCGGCATTCCGGTGGCAGTCGACGCCGCCCAACTGGCGCCCCACCGCCCCCTGCCGACCAAGGCCGACTATCTGGCCTTCAGCGGGCACAAGCTCTACGCCCCCTTCGGATCGGGAGCCCTCATCGGTCCGCGGTCCACCTTCGAAACCGGCGATCCGTTTCTGGCCGGCGGTGGAGCCGTGGATCTGGTCGGGCTGGATGAAGTGGTGTGGACGGCGCCCCCCGACCGGGAGGAGGCTGGCTCTCCCAACGTCATCGGGGCGGTGGCGCTCCATGCCGCCATCGACGCGCTCGAGGCCATCGGCTGGGAGCGGATTGCCGCCCACGAGCATGCTCTCGCCGACCGGTTGCGACAGGGATTGGCCGCCATCGAAGGTGTGCACCTGTTGGGTCCGGCGGTGGACAGCGGTATCGAGACACTGCCGGTGGCCGCCTTCACCATCGAGGGAATGCACCACGCGCTGGTGGCGGCCCGCCTCAGCGCCGAGTACGGGATCGCCGTGCGTCACGGTTGCTTCTGCGCCCATCCCTATGTGGTGCGACTGCTCGGACTCGGTGACGTGGCCGTCGACGCCTACCGCAATGAGGTGCTCCACGGAGACCACCGCAACGTTCCCGGGGCGGTGCGGGCCAGTGCCGGACTGGGGACATCGGGTGAGGAGATCGACACCCTGTTGGCCGCGGTGGCCGACCTGTCGGGTGGCCTCCCGGCGCCAGTTGCCTATGAACAGGACGTCGGGACCGGAGACTACTTTCCGGTCACCGACCTGCCGGGGTGGCGCGACGCGGCCCTGGAGCTGGGCGCCTCCTGCGCCCGCGGGTAAACGTCGGTGCCGATGGTGAGAAGGGTGGGCGAGGCTGAGTGGGTGGCGCCGATGCCACCGCGACTGGGTGCTCGGTTCGGGAGGCTGTCAGCCGCCATTGTGGCCTTCGCTCTTGTCGGCTCCGCTTTCTTGTTGGCCGGGTGCGGTTCTCGGCCGGTATCAGGGTCGTCGGCCGGACCGGTTGCCTATGTGGCCACCGTGGCCGGGAGGGCCGACCCCGGTAACACCCTGGCACTGTTGGACACCTCCACCTCCAAGGCACTGAGATCAGTGACCACCGGCTCGCTCCCGGCGGCCATGGCCGGCACCCCGGACGGTGCCCACCTGCTGGTGGCCGACATGGGGGACAACCAGCTCACCGAGGTCACCATGTCGACCGGCAAGGTAACCCGCCGGCTGACTGTCGGCCTCGAGCCCGATGCGGTGGCGGTGTCCCCCGACGGTTCCGTGGCTTTGGTGGCCAACTTCGGCGACAACACGATCACCCCGGTATCGCTCCCATCCTTCAAGGCAGGCCCGCCGATCCCGGTGGGCCACCAACCGGTGGCGGTGACGATCTCTCCCAACGGGAAGAGGGCGGTGGTGGCCAACTACCAGGACGGGACGGTGACTCCAATCGGCCTGCCCAGGCTGCTTCCCATGGCTCCGCTTCCGGCCGGACCCGAGCCCGACGCGGTGCTCATCGGCCCGGACAACTCCACAGCCCTGGTGGCCGACTTCGAAACTACTGCGGTGACCGCCATCGACCTCTCGGCGATGACGGTGCGGAAGATCATCCCGGTGGCCGGCAATCCCACCGGCATCGCCCTCTGGAAGTCGACCATGATCGCCTACGTGAGCGGCGGAAACAGCGTGACCCCTCTCGACCTGCTTCACCTTGACGCCGGGACTCCTTTCCCGGTCGGGACCACCGCCCAAGCCCTGGCCCTGGCTGACAACGGACGGACCGCCTGGGTGTGCGGCGGGAACGCAACCTTGGTTCCGGTGAATCTGGTCAGCGGAGCCATCGGAAAAGCGGTGAACGTGGGGGGTCAGCCCACCGCGGTGGTCATCCCGGCGCCTCCAACAACAAGAACACCACCGGGCGCCGGATCGTAAAACCCAACGACTCATACAGCCGGATGGCGCCGATGTTGGTGGTCGAGGCGTGGAGAAACGGAATGTCGCCGCGCCGGACGATGCCATCCGCCACCGCCAGTACCAGATGCCTGGCCAACCCGCGGCGCTGGTAGTTCGAGTCGGTGGCAACCGCACTGATCTCGGCGTATCCGGGTGGGCGTAGGCGCTCACCGGCCATGGCCACCAGACGCCCGCCGATACGGATACCCAGGTAGCCGCCGAACTCGACGGTCCTCCGCTCGAACGGACCCGGCTGGGTCACCTCGACGAGGGCCAGCATCTCGGGGGCATCGACGGGGCCGAGCGGCATGGGTACCGGTAACGCCGACTCCGCCGAACCCGGTGGCGACGAACCGACATCCATTCCCGGTATCCGTACGTCATCACCCACCATCTGCACGCCGGCGAAGCGGGCGGTGACCGTCCATTCCGGAGGTGGATCGGGTGGATCTCCGGTGAGTGACACGGTCCCGTTTGGACCGACCAGTTGGGCCAGGTCTTCCCAGACCGAGTCGGTGACCGACCCGCTCGCCAGTGCGCCGAACGGAGCGACATCCGGATCGAATCGACCTGTCAGCTCGGTGGTGCGGCCGAGGGTGCGTTGGGGACCGGTCAGCGCGTGCCACACCGGATTGTCGAGCACGTGCACTGGTCATCTCCTCGACCGACGGGATTACGGGTCAATTCAATTTAGCTGGGCCGGATCGCCGGCAACTCCCAGGGACTCGACACCCATACCCAACACGATCGAGCTCGTCTGCGGCCATCGGTTGGCAGCGGGCAGGGCCTGTACTTACGCCGGCGATCCTAAAAGACGGCTGGATCCGAACGGGAAGACCATGATTGCGCACGGCCAGCTGACGATGGCGACATGGCCAGTACCGGGCAATTCAGAGGAGCACCTCACCCGGCATACCCGCAGCCGACGCATCAGAAAGGAACGTGGCTCCATCATTTACCACGATCCTGCCGGTTGTCACCACGGGTGGCCAGGCCAAGTAGTTTTCCCTGTGGGCCGTTAGCTCATCGGGTAGAGCAGGGGACTTTTAATCCCAAGGTGGCGAGATCGAGACTCGCACGGCCCACTGTATTTTCCAAGTTCAGAGTTACCGCCTTCGAGGCCAAAAGCACCCGGCATATGCCTCAATCCACCGATCGGCGATCTGACGAGGCTCGGAGTGAGTCGATCGGCGAGTGGACGGATGGTTGGACCCCCCAGTGAGTACTTCAGCGGCAATCCAAAACGTGTCGGCGCCATCATCTTCTTGGCAGGTGTTGTGGCCGTGTCGCTCAACGGGATGGTCGGGGGATTCTCGACCAGAAGGAGAGAGAGGCCACCAAAGGGGGCCGCCGATCGAGCGGTAGGTGAATGCCCGGCAGGGAGCGCCACATGACCTGGCTGGCTTAGGTTGTATCGCACGAAGGCAGAAGGTACCCCGATGGCCACAACTCTGAGCAGAAGTGACACCTATGCCACCGTCGCTCAACGCGCCGCCAGAGGGAAGGCCGCCCGGAACGTGAGCCCGAGGTCCGGACACGCCAACTGGTCCTCGGCCTTGCGAACGCTGGACCCTCTAACCCTCTTGGCGGAGCAGGGCGCTACTCGGGTGCCCGAACTGGATCCCATCCGCTACGGTCGCATGGCCGCCTCGCCCTTCGCCTATTTCCGGGGGGCCGCCCTTCCCATGGCCGCAGACCTGGCCACCGTGGCCCAGACGGGCGTCCGGGTCCAATTGTGCGGTGACGCCCACCTCTCCAACTTCGGCGGCTTCGCCTCCCCTGAGCGCGATCTCGTGTTCGACATCAACGACTTCGACGAGACCCACCCCGGGCCGTTCGAGTGGGACGTCAAGCGCCTGGCCGCCAGCCTCGAGATCGCCGGCCGCGGTCGGGGCTTCGACGCCGCCACGAACCGAAAGATCGTCCTCCAGGGTGTGCGCACGTATCGCGAGACGGTCCGCCAGCTCTCCAAACTCCCCAAGCTCGACATCTGGTACGCCAAGCTCGACGTACCCGCCGTCCTCGGCATTTGGGGCAACGACATTGGCAATGCCACTCTGGCCAGCCTTCAACGGGCTGTCACCAAGGCCGGTTCCAAGGATCGCCTGAAGGCCCGGGACAAGCTCACCCACCTCGTCGACGGCGAACTCGAGTTCCGGAGCGACCCGCCGCTCCTCGTTCCTATCGAAGACGTCTTCGACGAACCGGGTGAAGCGGCGCACGTCGAGGCCAACCTCAGCGATGCCCTCAAGTCCTACCGAAAGACCATCACCTCTGACCGGAGGGCGCTGCTCAACACCTTCCGGTATGTGGCGACGGCTCGAAAGGTGGTCGGCGTCGGTTCAGTGGGCACCCGTTGCTGGTTGGCCCTGTTCGTCGGAAGGGACAATGACGATCCACTCTTCCTCCAGATCAAGCAGGCGGAGGCCTCTGTACTCGAGCGGTTCACCACCAAGAGCACGGCCGCCAACCACGGTCAGCGGGTAGTCGAGGGCCAGCGGCTCATGCAGGCGACCAGCGACATCTTCCTCGGATGGCAGCGCATTGACGCCCCCGACGGTGTCACCAGGGACTTCTATGTCCGCCAGCTCTGGGACTGGAAAGCCTCGGCCGCCGTCGACACCATGGACCCCGAGCTGCTGGGCGTCTACGCCGGCATGTGCGCGTGGACCCTGGCCCGGGCCCACGCCCGTTCGGGAGACGCCATCACCCTGGCCTCCTACCTCGGCACCAGCCCGACCTTCGACCGGGCGCTGGCTGACTTCGCCGTTGCCTATGCCGATCAGAACGAGGTCGATCACCAGGTGTTGGTCGACGCCATCAAGGACGGTCGAGTGGCTGCCGAGTCGGATATCTGAGCTGGGCGGGCCGTCGGGTGCCGGGACCCAAGATCCAAGGTGGCGAACGCGCCACCGTCTAGCCTGGTCGCCATGCCAGGATCACCTCCGCTCGGCGAGACACCTCAGAGCTGATCGCTTCGGCGAAATGAACCTTGACCTCCGACCTCGTCCTCATACAGCCGACACGCTCACATGAGCCAGTTCTGCAATCCGGGTCCATCCTCTCGTCCAGCACTGGTCGCGTGACCAAAAGAGGCCTCTACCTCGTTACCGGTCGGAAATTGGGCCACGCCCCTGTCAACTTCGCGTGGCGCTTCCGGCGCTGGACGGGCAATGGGCACGGCCTCACGAGCTCGACGAAGCGAGTCGGCCGCGTGGCTGGTACCTGCTCCACCATCCATTGAACGACGAGGTGTACATGCCATTGGGCACCAGCGGAGCGGCGGACGATGGGGCAACAGCGCCCAACCCGAAGGCCCATGGTCTGCTTTCCGATGAGGGGGGTTACCAATCGGGCGACGATCGGAGTCGGGTTCAGGCCTACCAGCATCATTGGCAGACGCCGCTCGACCTGCTGTCCCTGGTCACGATCTGGTTCGTCGTAGTCCCGGCAGGGGTGATCACGAACAAGCACGACGTCTATCTCATCCTGATCGGGGCACGGCTGGCACTCTCGGCGATCTACGCAACCGACATCACCATTAGGACCGCCCTGGCACCAAGGCACTGGTATTACTTCCGACACAGCCTGTTGGCGGTGGGCACTGTCTTCTTCCCCTCACTCAGGGTGGTCTTCAGCCTCCGATTACTCCGCTCCATCTTCCAGCGCGGCAACATCGAGCGCTTCGTCCTGGCCGCCGGACTCTTGTTCTTGAACCTGACGGCAGTCGTCTACTTCTTTGAGCGGCGGGCACCCCACGGCACCATCAAGACGATCGGAAACGCGTTGTGGTGGGCGGTGGTCACCCTCACCACCGTCGGCTACGGCGACTACACCCCAGTGACATTGCAAGGACGCGTCGCGGCGATGCTTTTGATGTTCGTCGGTTTCGGAGTGCTCGCCACCATCACTGCCCAGATCTCCTCCGCCTTCATCGATCAGGCGGCCCGTGCCCGAGCCAAGGAACCCGGTGGAACAGATTCGGAAACGAGCAGGCACGAAGCCCAATTGCAGGCGATCGTCGATCATCTCGCCCGACTTGAAGAACAAGTGAAACATTCCTCACCGCCCTCGTAGGGTGCGTCGCAGGCAAGTCGACCGGTTCTGACGTCTTCATGACATCAACGCGGTGCTCGCGAACGAAGACAGCGGGGTTGGGCGGCTCCATATGTGCACCGGTCATCATGACCGGGTCATGCACCGACCAGTGGAACCTGCTGTACCTCCTTGCGGGGAGCGGGAAGATGCCCGTGGCGGCGACACACGTTACCCACGGAGGTGGCAGACCCCGTCACGCCGAGCTTGGCCAACTCGCCCACAATCGGGGAACACCACCGGCGGTGGGGAAGGAGACCACCGGCAAGGTGAGGAATGCCCGATCAGCCCAGGTGAACCGGGGACGTGGCGTACCTCGCTGCAGCACCTGGATCTGGGGGCGGGGCACGATGATCTCGACGCCTCTCTCGGTGGCGTTGAGACGATCAACGCAATGAACCCGAAGAACCTCGGAGGTTCGACGGACCCGACGGGAGGGAAACGAGAGGGCCGGGATCCGAGGGGCTGCCCAGATACCGAGCCCGGTCGACCCGCGTTCGGGTGTGTGCACCCCACAGGCCTCTACTGAACTGGGATCAACAGATTCCCCAGACCTCCTGGCCCGTCAACCGGTCTGGAGATGCGTCGGAGTGGTGCCGTTGGCAAGGAGCAGATCGAAACCGTCGGGAATGGAGATCAGACCCGGTACCGTGCCCGCCGTGTCAGTCAGGCCGTACTGCCACACGATCGAGTTGATGGCCGGGTCGATGGCGACGAGGCGATCCCGATAGTCGTCATTGACGAGGATGAGCCCGTTGGGGAGCCGCTCGGCCAGTGACGGCTTCTTCAGCATGCCGTCGCCTGCCGTGACATCGTATGACCAGGAGATCTTCCCCTCGCGGTCGAACTCGAGGACCCGTCCCTCTGCCGGCGGGTCGTAGTCGGTCATCAGGTACAGGTCGGGTCCGAGTTGTTGGGGGTCCGACGGGTAGTTCACAGTCGGGAATTGAACGCTCCACACCGGATGTCCGCTCGGGGTGTACTCGTCGACCCACGAGCCATGGATCTCGGACACCAGGACGTTGCCGTCGGCGAGCGGGGTATCGCCGTTGGGGTAGGCGACGGATGTGCCGGGCACGTGGGCGTCAGCACCATTGCCGATCTGGCCGGTCACCTGCTTCTGCTGAGAGAGGAACAGGATCCTGTTGTTGGAGGCGTCGGCCACCGTGATCGTGCCGTTCTTCAGGAGGTAGGCGTCGTCGGGCTGGTTCAGATATCCCGGCGCCGAGCCGGGCTGGCCCGGGTGCCCGTACTGCCACTGGATTGCACCCGAGGGGTAGCCGATCTCCACGATGGTGTGGTTGTCCTCCTGGTTGGAGATGATCCCCGTGCCGTGGTCGAAGAAGAATGCGTCGTCGGGAAAGTAGAAGCCACCCGGAGGTGCCGGCATGGTGGCCGAGGGGTACTGCCACTGAAGGTTGCGGGCCGGGTCCATGACGAGTAGCCGGTCGTTGCCCCGATCGGCCACCAGCAGCTTGCCCGAGAACGGGGCACCCGCGGCCGAACTGCCGGCCGGTCCCCCGTAGGGACTGGGCCGCAGCGAGAGGACGGTCTGAAGCGAGCCGGAAGCCACCCCGGCCTGATCGTTTCCGGATTGGGCGGCTACCTCGCCGCCCACGATGTAGCCAATGGCCGACGTCCCCGATCCGACCGTGGCATAGCCCCCGAAGGCCACCGCCTGGGGGAGGAGCCCGGCGTCGAGCACCTTGCCCGTCGACGGGACATACGCGTAGATCTGGGTGAGCGTCGGCCCTGCGGGGCTCTGGCCGCCGGCGACGTAAATGGTGCCGAGGATGACGAACGCCGCCGCACCGTAAAGGGTCTGGGGCAGGTGCCCGACCACGGTGGCCCGATGCGAGGCGGGGTCGATCCGTTGAATGGCGTCGGTGGCCGTGGTGGCACTCCCGGGTGCCGCCGTCTGGCCTCCGAAGGCATAGACGTTGCCATTCAGCGCGGCAACCGCCGGGTACCGGACCGGCACGGGCAAGTCGGCCACCGACGAATAGTGTGACCCGTCTGTGGTGGACAGCACCCCGGGCAGGTAGGTAGTCCCGTCGTATCCTCCGACGAGATAGGCCGTCGTCGTCTTCCCGACGGTGACGGTGGTCACCGCCAGGTCGGAACGAGGCTGCGGCAGCCGGCCGGCGACCACCCCCGTCGGGGATCCGCTCGGCGGGATGGCAGGGGTGGCGATCGACTGCACGGTGGCGAACGTGGTCGGAGACCCGCCACCGAAGACGAAGGTGGAGGAGCCGAGCGCGCCACCGGCGCCGTCGTGCACGGCGTCGGGCAACGTCCCGGCGGAGGAATGGGTGCCCGTTGCCGGATCGAGCGTGTAGACGCCGGCGACCGATGAGCCCGCCGGGGTGATACCGCCGAGCACGGTGAGGCCCGACCCGTTGGCCACCACTTCCTCGCGCGACAACTGCGCCTGCAGTTGCCATGGCTCGACACCGGCTTCGATGGAGGGCGGTTCAGCGTTGTGGCCTGGCTTGTTGGTTCCGGAGCTGGGCTTCGTCGTGGTGGTCGACGTCGTCGAACTGCCGCCCAAGCACGACACGAAGACGACGCCGACCACCACCAGCACGGCGAGCACGCCAATGGCGGCGGCCCGGCGTCGTCGCCGCCGCAGTCGGCGTTGGCTACGTGTCTGGCGTTCCATGACCCTTGTCTACACGTCCCTGTCGGCAGACCGTGGCGAGCCCTGCTTTGGAGACTATCCGGGCGATGTTGCTGGAGTGGGGATTGATGCCGCATTTCGCGCCCACCAGGGGGCCTCGCGAGTCGACGACACCGACGACACGCCCTTCATCGGTCGGGTCGTCGAACCGGTGCGACCGGATACACCCCGTTCCGGGATGGAGCTCATTCGGATCAGGGTCGGGGCGACGGGTTCTTCCGCCGTTCCTTTCCGCCCCACCTCTTTGGTTACACCTGCAGGCGTGAGCCGGCCGGGCATGCGATCCCCCCGTCCCCCGACTACCCGACTTGTCCGAATCGCTTCGCCAACCAGACACGACGAAGCCGAAGGCCCCACGCAAGCCGATGTAGAGGAGAGAGAAGGCCGCAACGGACGATGCCGACCGCCGATGCGAAGTGCCAGTCCAGGGTGTCCGCGCCGAGGAATCCACCCGGCCGACTCACGCCACCGACCGGTTGCCACGAGCGAGCTCGAGAGGCTGTCGGGTGCTTGACTGAAGCCGTGGGTGTTACGTTGCGAACCGCCCGTGGCCGTCTCCTTGGGCTATTCACATTCGCTGCCTCGGTGGCTCTGTTGGCCGCGTGTGCAACTACGCACGTGCCACCGGCCGGTAACCCCAGTACGAGCACCTCCACCACCAGCGCTGCCACGACGACCGAGCCGGTGGCTCTGTCCTGTGGAGTGGTGACGAGCCCGGACGTCGTTGTCACGTCCCGAATTGAACCTTGTGCCGCAACTACCCATGTCGGGTTCACCGTCCACATCGTGCTCGACCCCGGATTTCGTTGGGATGACCCCAAGAGCGATTCCGACGCCGTACAGGTGACCGGGGCTCAGCGTCGATCAAGCGGCGGGCTTACGGCCGACTTGTACGCCACAGCGGTCGGCCCGGCGATCGTGACCGCGGTTGGAACGCTGGCCTGTGCACCAGGCCAACCCTGCCCCGCGCTGGCGCGTCTGTGGAGCCTCCACCTCACCATTACCCATCGCCCGGCTTCGTCCCAGACCATTTCCGTGACAGAGGCAGATAGTGGTCGCAGCTACACCATGCACAGAGGTGACCAGCTCGATGTGGGACTGTCGGGGCCGTCGAGCTACACCTGGACCAAGCCAACATCCTCCGACCAGGGGGCACTCGAGCCGATGCCCACATCATCGGGCAGCACGGCGAGAGCCAGCTTTGTTGCCGTCGGACCCGGCAAGGCAACAGTGACAGCAACGGACAACCCGAACTGCTATCCCGAATGCCTCGCACCGAGTCGCCTCTTCGAAGTGAGCGTATCCGTCACCGGCTGACAATCCGCCACAGCGTTGTCAAAGGCGGTATCGAGCAACGTTGGCCGTCTACAGCCTGGCCCGGGTGGCAGCAGGGCACGCCCATCTGTGAGAACGGATCGAGGCCATCCCGGGCCCGAGGCCGAAGTCCCCCTTTGTGCCTCTGTCCGGATCACCGGCCGCCGCCTACGACCGGTTGATGGGCGGCCCCGGTTGATCGCCGGCCGGCGTGGCGGCTCCGGTCCAGTAGCTCTGCACGACCACAGCCACCTCGTCGGCCTGACGCATCCCCGCGTCCAGGGCGGCCCCTCGGCTGGCGGGGTCAAGGAGGTTGGGCCCGAATGCCGCAAGGGACTCGGCATCGGCGGCGATGGTCAGGGGCCCGTCACCTGGTGCCGTGGATTCTCCCCGCGCTGCATCCGGAGCTCCCGGCCCCATGGCCACAGGGCACAGCACGATGATCCGGTGGTGGCCCTCGGCCAGATCGGTGTTGGTCACCGAGTAGATGCCGCCGTCGATGTACTGCTGCCCCCCGATAGTCACCGGAGGCCAGATGCCCGGAACGGCACAACTGGCGGCCACGGCGTCGACCAGCGACAGTGGCGATGACCTGTCGAAGATGACTCGCTCCCCGGTTCGGGCATCGACCGTCGTCACGACGAGTGACCGTGCCGGCCATTCTTCGCTCGGCAGTCGCGAGGCGATGATCTCGCGCCGCTCGGCCTCGGTCACCGTGGCCGCAGCCGTGGCCAGCGCCCCGATCTGCCGACGAGCTGCAGCCGGGTCCTCTTGCACCGTCGTCATGAGGCCGAAGATCTCCATCATCAGATTGAGATCGAACTCGGGCACACGCTCCCTGGTCTGACCGGCCGGGAGCCGCTGGGCTGCGATCAGCGCGTCGTACCCGGACTCACCGGCGACCAGCGCGCCGACACAGGCCCCGGCAGACGTGCCCACCACCAGGTCGGCGTCGGCAGCCACGTCGGTCCCCCGCGCCGCCAAGCGCGCCAGCAGGCCGATCTCCCAGGCGATGCCGGCCACGCCGCCGCCGCCCAACACCAGTGCCCGGGTGCCGGTGCCTGCTGCGTCACGCATCGCTGCAGTGTCCCACATGCCCATTTGCCCATCCGTCCTGCGTGCCCCGGCAGGCAACGTTTGGCTCATCAAGGTCGACAGACCTATGGGCCGATCCGGAAGCCGCCGAGACGAGGCCGGTGAACGGCGTTCGCGACAACGAGAACCCAGGGGCGCGGAGCAGAAGACACAAGTTGCTGAGCCGGCACTATGCGCTACACGCGCACCGGCCCAGCTCTCAACGACGACCAGCTATCCGAGAATAGGAAAGTGGCGTTCAGCCGCGAGTCGGTCGAGTGCCGCCTGCATTGTGTTCGTAAGTTCCTTGTAGCAATCACGGACGACGGCCTCGTCCTCAGCTGCCTCAGGTCCGTACCGAGATGACCAATCGATTGGCTCGCACAATTCCACCGTGATCTTCGCAGGAAGAGGCCACGTCGGGATCCCACCTGGAACGACACCAAAGGGCGGTCCGAGCACGAGAGGCATCACCTTGATCCGGAACATCCGGTCGAGGCCAAGACGCTTTGCGAGGCGCTCCCCTCGCGCAAGAACAATGACCGTCTCGTGGGCGCCAATTGAGACTGCCGGAACCACCGGAACCCGTGTTCGCAGAGCAAGGCGGATGACGCCTGTCCGATCGCCGAACTCGATGCGGTTCCGCTCCCTCCAGGGTCGGAAGACCTCATAGTCACCGCCGGGGTAATCGATCAGGATTCCTCCGCGACGAAGGATCGCCTCCGCCTCGGCCGGCCCAGCCTCGACAGCGCCAGCTCGCCCCATCATCCGACCCAGACCTGGAAGCCCTAGGAAGAAGGAGTGGAACAGTGCGTACACAGGCTCGTCCTCCCCTCGTTCGCGCCACCACGCGGTCAACAAGACGGGAAGGTCCGGCGGCATCTGGCCTCCCGAATGGTTGCCCACCACCAGGAAGGGCCCCCGCTGAGGTAGCCGCTCGAACCCCCTCACCTCTGGTCGGAAGTAGGACACGAAACGCTCGAGGATCGGTCGAGCGGCACGAAGGAACGCCGGGTCACGGGCGGACCCGACCTGACCGACTTTGTTGTTGCCGCTTTCCACCACTCATCAACTATGCACCGTGACTGGCCCGATGTCGCCGTGGGAAGATCGACGGGGTGTCTTGTGGGTGCCGTTACCGGCTGGTGCACCACCGGCGACCCCTTGAGTGAACCTCCCTGTATGCGCGAATGCAGCAATACAGGGCCTGCGGAATGAGGGCGCCATCGCAGCCCGGTCTGTACGTTCGCCGCGCCCGAATCGACAGGGATCTACATCTCCCTGGGATCTACATCTCCCTGGGGCTTCGCTCTTCAGAAAGAGTGCCAAGGACTCGCCCCGCCCCATGACCTGACGTGGCTCGCTTCCGCCTCCCGGCAGAGTTGGTGACCGCGCATCGGGCCGTTCTCGGCGAGCACGCCTAGGGCGACGAGACGCGACAGCCTCACGTGGCCGGTCTCGCGACACACATCACGCGGGGTGAAGGTGTGTCGAGTCGTTGAGGGTTGACCGAACACGAGAACATGTTCTAGCGTGCCGAAACAGGTCGGTGCAGACTGCGCGAGTCTGTGCGGACCGAGCAAATCCAGTCGGATCACCGGCACCGGAAAGGCGTAGGCAGGTCCGCTGAATGATCGGGTCGGCCGTCGCCACTCACCCGCCCCGATCGGTGCCCCGATCGGGGCGTGAATAGGAGGAATGATGGGCGATCTCGGATTTTGGGCATTGGCCCAGGAGGACCCCGATCACCTGGCCCTCGTGGCCCCGGACGGCACCGAGCTCAGCGCCGGCGAGCTCCTGGGCCGGGCCAACCAGGTGGTCCACGCCCTGCGGGGCTTCGATCTCAAACCCGGCGACGTGGTGGCCACGGTACTGCCCAACTGCGCCGAGATGTTCGAGGTTTACCTGGCCGCGCTGCAGGCCGGTTGGTACCTGGTGCCCATCAACCATCATCTGGTGGCGTCCGAGATCGCCTACATCCTTTCGGACTCCGGGGCCAAGGTCTTCATCGGCCACGAGCGGTTCGCCGACGCCTGTGTCGACGCGGCCGACGAGGCCGAGATCCCCGGGACGGCCTGCCTGGCCGTCGGCGAGATCATCGGCTTCAACTCTTATGCGCGGCTGCGCAACGTCCAGCCCACCACCCTCCCCGAGGGCCGCACCGTCGGCGACGTGATGAACTACACCTCGGGGACCACCGGCAACCCCAAGGGCGTCCACCGGGCCCTCTCCGGTGCCACCCCCGAGGAGGCGGCCCTCGGGCTCGGTGGCATCTTGTTCCTCTTCGGCATCAACCCTCAGGACGACAACGTCCATATCGTCGGCTCGCCGCTCTACCACACTGCCGTGCTCCGCTTCGCTGGTGCCTCCATCCACTTCGGGCACACCCTGGTGGTGATGGACAAGTGGCTCCCCGAGGAGATGCTGCGCCTCATCGAGCGCTACAAGGTGACGACGTCGCACATGGTGCCCACCCAGTTCAACCGCCTGCTGGCGCTCCCCGAGGACGTCCGCATCCGCTACGACCTGTCGTCGCTCCGCCACATGATCCATGCCGCCGCTCCCTGCCCGATCGACGTCAAGCACAAGATGATCGAGTGGTGGGGCCCTGTGATCGACGAGTACTACGCGGCGTCAGAGGGCGGCGGCACCGTCGTCAACACCGAGGAGTGGCTGGCCAAGCCGGGGACAGTGGGCAAGGCCTGGCCCATCTCGGAGATCGCCATCTTCGACGACGAGGGCAACCAGGTCACCGAGCCAGGGGTGATCGGTACCGTCTACATGTCGATGCAGACCGGCGACTTCGAATACCACAAGGACGACGACAAGACCAAGGAGAACCGAATCGGGAAGTTCTTCACCGTGGGCGACGTCGGGCTCATCGACGAGGACGGCTACCTCTTCCTGCGGGATCGCAAGATCGACATGATCATCTCCGGTGGGGCCAATATCTACCCGGCCGAGATCGAGAACGTGCTCTTCATGCACCCCGGTGTCGCCGACGTGGCCGTCTTCGGCATCCCGAACGACGACTGGGGCGAAGAAGTGAAAACCGTGGTCGAGCCAGCCGACGGCTTCGAAGCGTCGCCCGAACTGGCGGCCGACATCCTCGCCTTCTGCGCCGACAAGCTGGCCAGGTTCAAGACGCCCAAGTCGATCGACTTCACCGACGAGATGCCCCGCGACCCCAACGGGAAGCTCTACAAACGCAAGCTGCGCGACCCCTACTGGGAAGGTCGCGAGAAGATCTGATCCGGGTGGGACGGCTTCGATCCTGGGGTCGGACGCCGGCTCCGCCGGAGCTTCGGGGTGAAGTGGGAAGCTGCTTCAGTGTGCCGGTGTGCCGGATGGACTGACTCACGAGTACCGACTCGTCGCATGAGATGGTCGGATGGGGTTCCCGGCACCCACAGGAGCCATACGATGCGGCAATGAGCGAATCGGGTGTCGACGAGACGGAGATCCCAGGCACCGCGAAGTGGTGGATCGACCGGCAGGCACGCCAGACCCGGCGGCGGCCGCGGGCCGATGGGTTGACCATCGAGCGGATCATCGAAGCGGCCATGGCGATCGTCGATGCCGAAGGGCTCGAGGTGCTCACCGTCCGGCGTCTCGCCGACGACCTCGACACCGGGAGTGCCTCGCTCTACCGGCACTTCGCCAGCCGGGACGAGCTGCTCCTCCTCATGGTCGACCATGTCCTCGGCGGGATCCAGTACCCGCCGGAGGACCTCAGTGGGCGCAAGAAGGTCGAGTGGCTCTCCGGTGAGTTGCGACGGGTGCTCCTGGATCACGCAAGTCTCCTGCCCGCGCTCACGGCATCCCCCCTATTGGGACCCAACGCCATGCGCGGTACCGAGAACGGGCTCGCCGACCTGCTCGAAGCGGGGTTCGAGCCGGAGGCGGCCGTTCCCGCGTACCTGGCCCTCGTCGACTACGTGCTGGGCACGGTGTACTTCGATACCAACAGCGCCTTCCGAGACATCGACGGCAGCCGCTTCACCTCGGGCCTGTTCGCCGCTCTCCCCGCCGAGGGCTTCCCGACCCTTCGGGCCCACGAGGCCGAGTTCGCCCTGCCGTCGGTCGACGAGGTGTTCGCATTCGGGCTCGCCACCTTCATGGACGGCCTCGAGTACCGCTTCCCCTCACCGGACTGAACCGTCCGGCGCGGCCCTGCCCTCGGGTGACCCGCCGCTTCACCCAAAGTCGCTGCCTTTACATGCGATCACCGCTCGCCTATTATTCGGGATGGTCGACCTGGCGCCGGCCCACACCAGATATGGCGGTCTGCCGCCCGCGCCGCCGGGCACCCCATCGAACCCTGATCGGAAGGACGCCATGTCACTGATCCCTGTCGCACTCGGTACCACCGACCCCCGAGGTCTGGTGCTCATCACACCCGAGGCGTTCGCCGATATGGAGGCGTGGCACGCCACGGTCGCCGAGCTACGACGCGAGGCTCCGGTACTGCGCGTCGAGGCCGAGGGTTGGCCGCCGTTCTGGGCCATCACCCGCCACGCCGACGTGTTCACTGTGTCGCGTCGCAGTGACGTGTTCTGGAACACCGAACGGTCCGCCCCCGGCCCCGACTTCCAGTACGACATGCTCGGCGCGCTCGGGATCAACATGCCGAGGACTCTGGTGCAACTGCATGGCACGGTGCACGATCAGTACCGCCAGGTCACCAGTGACTGGTTCCGGCCCGCCGCTGTCAAGGGGCTCCAGCCGGCGATCGACGGGATCGCCGACGAGTTCGCCGACAAGCTCCTCGAGTTCGGCGGCCACTGCGATTTCGCCATGGATCTGGCCGTGCCGTTCACCCTCCGGGTCATCATGAGCATCTTCGGGGTGCCACAGAGCGACGAGCCCCTGATGCTCTCGCTCACCCAGGGGCTCTTCGGTGCTGCCGACCCGGAGTACCTGGGCGACTTCGCTGATCCCCTGGAGCTCGTCACCAGCAACATCCGGAAGTTCGAGGCCTACTTCGACGAGCTGACGGCCGACCGCCAGCAACACCCCACCGGCGACCTCGCCTCGGTCATCGCCAATGGCCGGATCGACGGCCAACCCCTCGGCGAGACCGAGCGGTTGTGGTACTACATCATCGTGGCGACGGCCGGGCACGACACGACCTCGTTCGCACTCTCCGGAGGGCTCGAGCAGCTGCTGCGCCATCCCGAACAGCTGCGCGCCCTGCAGGACGACCCCTCCCTTGTCGCCAACGCCACCCAGGAGATCCTGCGGTGGACAAGCCCGGTCCGCAGCTTCTTCCGGTGGGCGCAGGAGGACTTCGAGCTCGGCGGCGTCACCATCCCCAAAGGTGACGTCGTGCTCACGTCCTACCCGTCGGCCAACCGCGACGAGGACGTGTTCGCCGACCCGATGCGTTTCGACATCCGCCGTCCCGATGCCGACAAGCTGCTCTCATTCGGGCTCGGGATCCACTACTGCCTCGGCGCCCAGGTGGCCCGGCGCGAGGTTCGGACCCTGCTGGGCAAGGTGTTCGAGCGGGTGGCGACCATCGATTTCGACGGCGAGCCACAATGGTCGGCCGCGCACTTCGTGAGCGGCGTGAAGCACCTTCCGATCACCTACACGCTGCGCTGAGCCCCGGGCACCCCGAATCGCTGGCGGCCGGCTGCGCGGTCCAACTGCCGGACAGGATCAGGTGGCTTCGGTCGGCCCCACCGTGCTGACCGGTTCCCCGGACGTATCGGGATCACCGGCTCCGACCTCGGTCCCGACCCTGGGGGCCGAGAGCCGACCGCGGAAGACGTGATACGTCCACCCCTGGTACACGAGGACCACCGGGAAGAAGATGACGGCCACGACGGTCATGACCTTCAACGTGTATGACGGGCTGGTCGTGTTGCCGACCGTGAGATTGTACGCCGCGTTGGTTGTGGACACCATGACCCGGGGATAGAGCTCGGTGAGCAGCGAGCCGACTGTGGCAGCCATGCCAATGGCGGCGCTGGCGAACGCCCAGCCCTCCCGCTTGACGTTGGCGAGCCATGCCGACGCGATGACGGCCAGGACGGCGAGCACCTCCAACGGGTTCGGGACGAAGCCGGTCCCCAGCCCCAGGTGGGTCCAGGTCACGAATCCCCACACCACAACTGCGGCAACCCACCCGAGCGTCCCCGACAGGCGGACGACCCGGTCGTGCAGTTCCCCGGTCGTCTTGAGGGCCAGGTAGGTCGCTCCCATCAGGAGCGACATCACCAACATCGTCACACCCGTGTACAGCCCGAACGGCGTGAGGAGGCCAAGGAAATTGCCGGTGTAGTTGTGCGCCCGGTTGATAGGCAGGCCGTGCAGCATGTCGCCGAACGCCACGCCGACCAACAACGGGATCAGTGCACTGCCGATGGTCAGGGACCATCGGAACGAAGCGCGCCAGCGAGGGTTGTCCACTTTGCGCTGGTACTCGAAAGCCACGCCGCGCACGATGAGGGCGAGCAGCAGCACAACCAGGGCCAGATAGAAGGTGGAGAACATCGTGGCGTACCACGAAGGGAACGCGGCGAAGATCACCGCCCCGGCAACGATCAGCCACACCTCGTTCCCGTCCCAGACCGGGCCGATGGAGTTGACGGCGATCCTTCGCTCGGTGTCGTCCCTGCCGATGAACGAGTGCAGCATTCCCACCCCGAAGTCGAACCCCTCGAGGACGAAGAAGCCGATCCAGAAGAGGGCGTCGATCACGAACCACAGTGTGCTGAGGTGCATCATGGCCTCCTAGTAGATCAGCGCGGGCACGCGCTGCGACTCGTCGGGCTCGCTCTCGCGTTCGGAGCCGTCGCCACCCCTGTCCGGCGGGCTTCCCGAATCGGGCTCTTTGTCCGAGCTCTCCCCCAGCTCCTTCCGTCCGTAGTGGATCATCAAATATGCGTCAGCGACACCGAGGACGGCGTAGATCGCCACGAACACCACCAGGGAGATCCAGATCTCGAGAGCGGTCACGTTGGGTGACACACCGTCGACCGTCTTCATCAGCCCTTGGACGATCCACGGCTGTCGCCCGTTCTCGGTCAGCATCCAACCGGCCGTGTTCATCAGGAATGGGGCCACGACCACCCAGGGCGCGATCCGCAGGAACCACTTCGAGTTCTCGATCCGGTGCTTTCGCAGCAGCCATGCTCCCCACAGTGCGAAGAGGAGCACGAGCGTGGCCAGGTAGGCCATGACCCTCATCGACCAGTACTGGACGAACACGTTCGGCACGTAGTTGCCGGCGCCGTACTCCTTGACATACTGCGCCTGGAGCTGGTTCATCCCCTTGACCTGGCCGTTGACGTGGTTGGTCGCCAGAATCGACAGCAGGTCGGGAATGCTGACGATCTGGGTGGGTGCCTCGTCGTTTGTTCCTCCGCCGACCTGCCCCAGCGAGAACGCGCAGTGCGAGTTGCACGTGTTCCACTGTGCCTCGGCGGCGGCAATCTTCATCGGTTGGTAGGTGCCCTCGATGACACCGAGCTCGCTGCCGACGAAGAGGGCCAGGACGAGCGACGGGATCAGGACGATCAGCGAGATGGTCGCCGTACGGCGAAACGCCTCGACCTCGCGCTCGCGGCGTAGTTGCCAGGCCGACACAGCCAGCATGACCAGCGACCCGGTCACGAGCGAGGCCAGGACGATATGGACGTAGCTCCACAAGAACACCGGGTTGGTGAAGAGGGCACCGATGTTATTGAGCACCGGCTGGTGCTGTGCGTTCATGACGTAGCCGACCGGGTGCTGCATCCACGAGTTGGCGGCCATGATGAACGCCGCCGAGATCATGGTCGCACCGGCCACCAGCCAGATGCATGCCAGGTGCGCCTTCTTCGACAGCCGGTCCCAACCGAAGATCCACAGTCCGAGGAAGGTGGACTCGAGGAAGAACGCCAGCAATCCCTCCATGGCCAGCGGACCGCCGAAGATGTTCCCCACCTCGCGCGAGTAGGAAGACCAGTTCATACCGAACTCGAACTCCTGGACGAGCCCGGTGACCACGCCGATGGCCACGTTGATCAGCAGGAGGGTCCCGAAGAAACGGGTGAGGCGCCGGTAGACGGGATTCTCGTGGCGGTACCAGCTCGTCTGCAGCAGTGCCACCAGGAACGCCAACCCGATGGTGACCGGCACGAACAAGAAGTGGTAGATCGAGGTTGTCGCGAACTGCCAACGTGCCAGGTCTGTACTCATACCCACCGGTTCCTCTCACGCAATTGCGCTTCGGAAGATCTTTCCGGAGTACCTCCGACGAGAGCCTGGCCGGTCACATGGGTAGTGAGTGACTCCGATGTTCCTTGCCCACTATTCAGCTCATGCAGCCATCGAGATGCGTACATTCCTCCGAGCTCGACGAGCTCGTCATGCGTTCCTCGCTCGACGACCCGGCCGTCCTCGATCACCAGCACCTCATCGACCGATTCGAGCCCGGACAACCGATGCGTGATCAGAATCGTGGAACGACCCTCGGTCACGTTCAGAAGGTCGTCCGTCAGAGCACGCGCCGCAGGGAGGTCGAGGTGTTCGGCAGGTTCGTCCAGGACGAGAATTGGGAATTGCGCCAGGAGTGCCCGCGCCACGGCCACCCGCTGCCGCTGACCACCGGAGAGTCGGGCACCGTACTGTCCGACCTCGGAGGCCAGCCCCTCGGGAAGCTCGTCGAGCCAGTCGCCGAGGCCCACTCGCTCGAGCGAGGCACTCAACTCGGCATCGGTTGCCGAACGGTGCCCGATGCGCAGGTTCTCCGCCAGTGACGTGTCGAAGAGATGCGCGTCCTGCCCCACAAGTCCGATGACGGAATGCACGTCCGTCTCGGCCAGCAGCTCGAGGCTGATCCCGCCGAGGGTGACGCACCCGCGCTCAATGGGGAGGAAGTCCACGAGGACCGAAGCTAGTGTCGATTTACCGGCCCCGCTCGGCCCGACGATGGCGACCCTCTTCCCCTGGGGAACGCTGAGGTCGATACCTCGCAAAGCCGGCTGCGGCGCGCCCGGGTACCGCGCCCACAGCGACCGGATCTCGAGGTCGACAGGTCGATTGGGAGGAGCCACCGTGATCGCCGGTTCGGGAACCGGGGCCGGGGCATCGCTGATGGCAAAAAGTCGAGCCGCCGCCCGGCGTGAACGTTGGAGCGTCTGCGTGGCGGCCGGCAACCCCGACACCAGCTCGAACGCGGCAAGCGGGACGAGCGCGATCACGGCCAGCCACACTCCGGCGAGCCGCCCGGAGTGCACGTCGGGGATTCCCACCATGAGCGTGCCCCACATGGCCAGACCGGCCAGCAGGGTCGTGAGCCCCAGGCCGATGCCTGCGGTCGACGCAGCCGCGGTGGCCACCTTGGTGAGTTCCCGGTCGCTCGACGAGATCCGGGCCAGCTGCGCGTCGTTGGCCCCGTACACAGCGAGCTCAGGTGCACCCTCGATGAGATCGACGACCGATGCCGTCAGCTCGCCCCGGATCGCGGCCTGGTCGGACTCGTCTCGCCGGGCCAAAGTTCCCGTCAGCCAGGGCACCAGGGTCGCGGACGCCACCAGGGCGACCAGGAGCACCAGGGCAGCCGTCGGCAACAGCACCCACACCAGTCCGACGGTGATCGTGCCGACGAGGACGGCGATAGCGAACGGGGGGATCACCCGGAGGATGAGATCCTGCAGGGAGTCGACGTCGGCCACGACCCGTGACAAGAGGTCACCGCTGCGGAACGCCGGGAGTCCCGCCGGCGCCAGCCGTTCGAGATGACGATAGAAGCGGACCCGCTGCTCGGCGAGTACCCGGAAGGCCGCGTCGTGGCCGACCAAGCGCTCGCCATAGCGGAAGAACCCTCTGGACAACCCGAAGAACTGCACCCCGACGATCGCGACGGCCAGCGTGGACTCCGATGGGTGTTGAGCGGCCCGCGAGATGAGCCAGGCCGCGGTGCCCATCAGCCCGATGGCCGCTCCGATCGTTCCGGCCCCGAGGAGGGATGCCAGCGCGAGCCGCCAAGCCGCCGGCCGGGCGACGCCGAGGGTCCGGCCGATGGGTGCCGGCGTCAGCGGTTGCTCGCCTCCGATTCGCTCCTCGATCGGAGCGGTCACGACAGCACCGGGTCATGCGAAAGGTCCACGACGCGAACCGCGACGTCGAACAGCGCCGGACGATGGGTCACGAGTATCACCGTCCGCCCGATCATGAGCCGACGGACCGATTCGACCACCGCGTCCTCGGTCCGACCGTCGAGGTTGGCGGTCGGTTCGTCCAACAGCAACAGCGGCGCATCGCGAACGAAGGCACGCGCCAGGGCGACACGCTGACGCTCCCCCTGTGAGAGGCCGACGCCGCGGTCGCCCAGCTTCGTCTCCAGACCGCCCGGCAGTCCCCGGACCACGTCGGTCAGGTTCGCGTCGCTGATCGCCTGCCACAACTGCTCGTCGGTGGCTGCCGGCCGGCCGAGGCGGAGGTTGTCGGCAATGGACGCGGCAAACAGGTGGGGGCGCTGGGGGACCCACGCCAGCGTCGACCGCCATGCCTCCGGGTCGAGCAACGCCAGGTCATCGCCTCCCACATGGATGGCACCCCTGGTGATCGGCACCAGTCCGAGCAGGGCTCCGAGCAACGTCGACTTCCCACTGCCACTCGGCCCGATGATTGCCAGCACCTCTCCGGGGGTCACCGAGAAGGTCACGTCGCCGAGCGCGGGGACGAGCCGGTCCGGATAGGTCACCTCCAGAGATTCAACGGAGATGACGCTGGTCTCCGGGTTGGGGACCTGGCGCCGGGTTCCTCTCGGTGCCAGCGGATTCTCAAGGACCTCGAACACGCCCTCGGCTGCCTGCATGCCGTCTGCGCTCGCATGGAAGTGCGTGCCCAGTTGGCGCAAAGGGAGGTATGCCTCGGGGGCGAGCACCAGCACGAAGAGCGCGGTGCGATAGTCGAGGTGGCCATTG
>JADGOI010000031.1 GCA_017883075.1 Acidimicrobiales bacterium | reverse complement strand
GGTGAGGCAGACAGCGGACGCACAGCGATCGAATCGACCGAGAGGCTCCGCCCCGATGTCGTCCTGCTCGACCTGTCGCTGCCCGACATCGACGGCGCTCTCGTCCTGCCGGAGCTCCTCCGCGTCGTGCCCGACGCAAGAATCGTCATCTTGTCGCACACCTCGAGGAGCGCCGGCCCCGAACTGGTAGACGCAGGCGCCTCCGGATTCATCGAGAAGGGCCTGGCGCCCAGCGCCCTCGTCGAACAGCTGTCGAACGTGCTCGGAGTACCACTCGCCGTCGCACTACCCCTCCCCAATATGTGACTTCGGCGCCGACCCACCGACGTGCAGGCAGCTGAGCTCGGCACGGGGTGGATGCAGCGTCCAGACCGACGGTTTCGGGCGCCAGGCAGTTGTCGCCGCACAGCCGGTCATCTCATCGTTTCGAAATCCGTCGAAACGATGCCCGTTGCATTGGATGGGTACGACATGGTCATGTTTGGTATCGGCCGAACAGATTCGATCTCCCGGAACCCGGTGCCCGCCGTTGCAGGTGCAGCCGCCGGCGCGGCACTGGCATACTTCATTCCATCGGTTCTGGTCCTCCCCACATTTTGGAAGGATCCGCCTGAGTCACTGCCTGCCAAGCTGTGCCGTTGGCGCGCCGCCACAACCCATCCTGAGGTGGCTCTCACCTTCGACGATGGTCCCTCCTTCGACACGGCTCGGACACTTGACGCCTTGGACGAGTTGGACATCCAAGCGACGTTCTTTGTTCTCGGAACGCAGATGTGCGCTCAGCCGGACACCGTGTTGGAGATGGCGGCCCGAGGGCACGAAGTGGCCAGCCATGGGTTCGAACACCGTCATCACTTGCTTTCGAGTCCACGGGCAATCCGGACGGACCTCGCAAGAGCGGTCCAAGCCCATCGTGACATCCTCGGCCGACCTCCCCGCTTCTATCGCCCGACCTACGGCCAGCTATGTGCCGCGACGCTCATCGAGGCGCGGCGCCACGGCATGGAGGTGGTTCTGTGGAGCCGATGGGGAAAGGAATTCGCGGAGTCGGATCCCGACCCGGTCCTGCGCCGTTTGGAACCCGGCCTTGTGCCCGGCGCAATCCTGCTTCTCCACGACAACGACGTGTCATGCCGAACCGGCACCGGGGCCCTCACCCGGAGAGTCCTTCGACCGCTACGGGAATCACTCCAAGACAAGGGGCTCAAACCGGTAACCCTCGACCGACTACTGCGGTAATCGCCCTCCGCTATCCCAGGCTCCCTCATGCCTGGGGAGGCCGCAGTTCAGCTCCATCGGATCAGGTCCTCGGTCGTATCGACGTCCAGCGCCTCCCCCGGGCACGGTACCTCCTCGACCAGATCGGGCCGGGCCTGCATCAGCGCCCGGGCGCCGCCATCACCGTGTCGGGGGAGCAACGCCCACACCGAGCGGGCCAGCCGGGTCGGCGGCGTGCGCCGTCCGTTGAAGCTGGCCACGGCGATGGGGCTGTCGGTTTCGGCCACTGCCGACCAGGCCTCTGGAGGTACCAATGGCTGGTCGCCGAGCCCGACCACGACCACCTCATGTCCATGCTCTTCAGCAGCGGCAATCCCGGTGAGGAGCGAACTCGCCTGGCCCGACGCCCACGCGGGGTTCTCGATGACCACGGCCCCGCTGGGCACGAGCCCGGACAGTTCCACCGGACCGACGACCACGATGATCTCGTCGAGGCACCCACCGGCCGCGTGCTCGAGCGCCCACGTAACGAGCGGTCGCCCGCGGAACGGGGCCAACAGCTTGGGCTGCCCGCCGATGAACCGGCTCGACCCGCCGGCACACAGGAGGACCGCAGCGGTCACGGCGACGTCCCGTGTATCGGCAACAACGCATGGACTGTAGGGCTCACCATGCGTTCGAAATGTGCATCCGTCGACTACATGTCCTTCTCGCCGGCCACAATCGCCTCGCGAATTCGGGGGTAAGTACCGCACCGGCAGATGTTGCGGATCCCATCCAGATCTGCCTCGGTGATGGACCGGCCCTTGGACTGGACCTCCTTGACCAGCGCGACGGCCGCCATGATCTGTCCGGGCTGGCAGTAGCCGCACTGCGGGACGTCGAGGGACAGCCAGGCTTCTTGCATCGGGTGCAGCGGTTTGCCGACGGTCGCCGGAAGGCCCTCAATGGTGGTGACCTCGTCGGTCGGCTTGATGTCGGAAACGGGAACCGAGCAGGGGGTGAATGCCCGTCCATTGATATGGCTGGTGCAGGCCCTGCACACATCCAACCCGCAGCCGTACTTGGGCCCGTGGATGCCGAGCAGGTCGCGCAGCACCCAAAGCAACCGCACGTCGTCCTCGACGTCCACGCTGACGGTCTGGCCGTTGACCTTGAAAGTATGTGTGCTCACGGGGCTCCTAGAAGGTGTTTGACAGGCCGTCGGTGGGTGATTCAGGTAGCGGCGGGATGACCGGCGTCGGGGTGAAGCCCAGTGGGCCGTTGTGGTTGATCGGAAAGCTCGTCGGGATCGTTCCGGTCGCACGCGCGTAGGCACAGGCCACCGCCGCCATCGACGCGGCGACGCCGAATTCGCCGGCCCCGCCGGGCTGACCGGTAGTGGGTGGCATGACGATCACATTCACCTCCGGCGGCACGTTCCACTGCCGGGTGTAGAAGTAGTTGTCCCAGCTACCCTCGAGCGGGATGCCGTTTGCGAAGTGAAGACTCGACGTGAGGGTCTGGGCGATCCCGTCCATGATCCCGCCCAGCATCTGCGCCTCGAGGCCACGGGGGTTGACGGGGAGGCCGACGTCGACCACAAACACCACCTTGGTGACGCGCGGGCCGGTGCAGGCCTCTGCGACCACCCGGTTGACTGTCTGCGGGGTGCAGTCGATCTCGACCAGGGCTGCGCAAACACCCTTGTACTCAGCATGGAAAGCAATGCCCTGGGCGGTGCCTGCCGGCATGTTCCGGCCCCAATCCCCGACTTGGGCCGCCTTGTCCAATACCGCCTGCGACCGGGCATCCTTCAGAAACTGCCGCCGGAACTTGTATGGGTCCATCGACATGCCCTTGGCGATCTGGTCGACGATCAGTTCAAGCGCCGTGCAAACGTCGGGAGAGTAGATATTCCGCATGCTGCCGGTGTGGAAGCCCATGTCGACTTCATTGAGCAACTGGGAGGTGATCCCGAAGTTGTAGGGCACGTTCTGGGTCAGCTCGAAGATCGTCTCGGCGTAGCCGAGGTTGCCAAAGGGCAGCTCCGCCAGCTGCGAGGAGATCATCTCGCCGAACCCGTGGGTGAAGTCGGTGGAGACACTGGTGTGCCGCTGCTCGAAGGTGAGCACGTTCCCCGCCGCGAAGGAGGCCCGGATGCGCGAAGTGGCCATCGGGTGGGTGCGGCCGTGCCGGAAGTCATCGGTGCGGTGCCACATCAGCTTGACCGGCTTGCCGAGCTTCTGCGAGATCTCGGCCGCCTCGCTGGCGGCGTCGAAGAACAGATGGCGGCCGAAGGAGCCGCCGCCCGTCATGACGTGAACCGTCACCGCACTCTGTGGCAGGCCGAGCTTCTCCGCGATCGTCTGCTGCGCGATGATCGGGGACTTCAAACTCGACCAGATCTCAGCTCGGTTGGCGCGGACGTCGGCGATGGCGCAGTTGGTCTCCAGCGGGCTGTTGCTGCGGAAGTAGAAGGTGAAGTCGCCCTCGACTGTGCTGGCGAGCAGGTTGAGCGGAGGGGCGAGCAGCGGCAGTTCCGCCTTCTTGAGTTCGGCCAGCACTGTCGCATCGGACTGCGTGTCCTCGGTGCCGGGGCCCCAGGTGACGGCCAGTGCGTCGACGGCGTCGATGCACTGGCCGAAGGTTGCCCCGCGCACGGCAACGCCGGTGGAGATGGTGACGACGTCGGTGATGCCGGGCATGTTTTTGACCGCGTTCAGGTTGGCTACCGACCTGACAGTGCCGTTGATCGTCGGTGGCCGGCACACCATCGTCGGCAGCGCGTTCGGCACCTCCAAGTCCATGGCGAAGACCTTGGTTCCGGTGACAGAAGCCAGTGCGTCGACCCGGTTCTGCGAGGTGCCGATAAGCGTGAATTCGGATGCAGGCTTGAGCTCCACACTCAGCGAGCTCGGCTGGGAGGCTGCGGAGGCAGTCGCCAGTGAGCCGTAGGTGGCGGTCTTGCCCGTCGAGGACGTGATGACTCCATTTCTTGTGGTCAGCGACGAGACCGGGACACCCCACTTCGCGGCCGCCGTCGACAGCAACCGGGCCCGCGCCGTCGCGGCCGCGATACGGACCGGCTGGTAGAGCGATCTTGTCGTGTTCGATCCGCCCGTTAACTGGTTGAACACCAGCTCGGGGCGAGCGTCGGCCAACGTGACGACGACGTCCGACAGCGGAAGGTCCATCTCCTCGGCGATAAGCATTCCCACCGAGGTCGTGATGCCCTGCCCGACTTCGGCGCGCGGCAAGGCGAAAGACGCTGTCCCGTTGCTGTTCACCATGATCGAGATCAGCCCCGAGGTGGGTGACGCGGCAAGATCCTGCAGATCGCCGAGGTCGAAGAGGTCTGAAGGCTCGGGTAGGGAGGGAATCGCGGCGCCGGCCACTTGCGGCTGTGTGGTGTCGACAGCCAGCCTGGCTGCGACGACCAGTGTCGGTGCCGCTAGCACATAGCCGAGGAAGCGACGCCGATCCATTCCTCTCGGGGAGGACTTCAGCTCGGGTACCACCACCGGCGGCGGATTGGGAGTCGGCAAAGGTACATCCGGAAGCGGCATCGCCTTCCTGTTTGCCGGCCACAGTCGTGCTGTCATCGATGGTCCTCCCAATGAGTGATCGGCGGCACCTTCGGGTTTCTGCCCGGCGGTTGTTGATTGGAGGCAAGAACTCCGCCAGGTTGGGATCAATGGTCCACCGACCAGCAGACCCGTAGTTTAGGTGTGGCGCTGACCAATGGTGAAATTTACGATCAAGGGAGTCGGCCTCGAGCGTTCAGGCTCTTGTCGGGCGACTGAAGCTTCGTCCGATGCCGAGGAACGGATTGACCGTCCTGACCAGGCTCGATGTCAGTGACGAAGGCTAGTCGACTCCGGTGTCAAGGACAGATTGACCGCAACCCGAAGGTCGGTAGATCGAACTGGCCCAGTTTTGCGGCCGCCTAATTCAGGGTGAGACCGTCGATCCCGTCGATGCTGGTGGCGTTCTTCTCGGTCCAGTAGGTCCTGATTGCCTCCGGTCCTTTTCGGGTTGACCACTGGTCCATCGTCGGGCGGTGTCCCTCGAACGACATGATGGGGACGCCATAGCCACATGAGTCGGCGATTCGGTTCACTTCGACGACGATGATGGAGCGCACGCCCACGCCCGCGGCACCGGAGAACAGGCCGGCCAGGTCGTTGAAGTCCGGTTCATCGGTGAGGACTACTCGACCCATCCCATGCAGGCGCACGATGCGGGGTGGTCCGGCGAAGGCGCAGAACATGATGACGATCCGGCCATTCTCCTGTAGGTGGGCGATGGTCTCGACGCCGCTCCCGGTCTGATCGAGGTACGCCACTCTCCGTTCACCCAGGACGGCGAACTCGTCCCGGTTGCCCTTGGGCGAGCAGTTCACCGAGCCGTCGGCGTCGAGTGGAGCAGTGGAGACGAAGAAGACCGGCTGCGCCACCAGCCACCCGGACAGGCTCTCATCAATGACTTCGAACGTCCTACCCATCACCGCATCATCGCACCACTCGCCATCTCCCCGGGTCCCGCAGTAGGGAAATCGGTCCTCGCGATAGCGTCAGCGGTGTGTCCCTCAATGCCAAGATCCTCACCGTCTCGGACTCGGTCAGTCTGGGCACTCGCAAAGATCGTTCGGGGGAGGAACTTGCCGGCGCATTGGCCAACCACGGCTTCCACATCGTCGAACGGCGGGTCGTTCCCGACGGCGTGGCTCCGGTGGCAGCAGCACTCATCGAGTTATCGGCGGTGTTCGCGGGCCTGGTGGTCACCACTGGGGGCACCGGCTTCTCCCCCACCGACCTTACGCCGGAGGCAACCCACTCCGTGATCGAGCGCGAGGCTCCTGGCCTGGCAGAGGCCATGCGCGCTGCGAGTCCTCTCGGACGCCTGTCCCGCGGCATCGCCGGGACGATCGGCCAGTGTCTCGTGATCAATGTCCCGGGATCACCGAAGGGCGCAGTGGAGTCCCTCGAGGTGGTGGTCGATGTCCTCGGACATGCTCTTGAACTACTCGCCGGACAGCAGCCACATTGACCACTGCGAAGGACGAACCCCACGGTCGACCCGTGGCGAATCCTGCCGTCAACTGCTCCCGACGCACGCTCGCGATGAGCCTGCGCGCTTCCCCCGAATGTCGATGACAACCGAAGGAAGTGCATAGGCGGATCCCAGTGATCGCCGTGCCGTGATTAGTGTTGCAACCGGGTCCTGTCCTACAAGGCGCCGCCGAGGAGAGGGGGAACATTGAGGGACGTCCTCGACGACATCGAACAATGGCAGAGTGCCGGCCATCGCGTGGCCTTGGCACGGGTTGTCGCGGTGATCGGCTCGGGGCCACGTGAGCCGGGGGCGGCCATGGCGGTGAACGATGACGGTGAAGTGGCCGGATCAGTGTCGGGCGGGTGTGTCGAAGGAGCCGTTGTGGCCGAGGCACTCGAGGTGCTGGCATGCGGCGAACCTCGGCTCTGCACATTCGGCTACTCCGATGACGAGGCCTTCTCGGTTGGACTCACCTGTGGGGGAACCATCCGCATCTTCGTAGAGCCGCTCGACTGATGGACGGCCCATTCTCTCTCGTTCGAGACTGCTTGCGAGCAGAGAAGCCGGTGGCTCTGGTCACCGTGGTCGAGCTTGTTCCCCATGAGGGTTCGGAAGACGTACTTCCCCGTCTCGGCGCCAAGCTCGTTGTGCGTCCGGATGCCGAACCGATGGGCTCAATGGGTGAGGCCAATCTCGACCGCGTCGTCATCCGGGATGCACGAGGGGCCCTCGACGCCGGTCAAAGCGTGGCCCGTCACTATGGCCCCCACGGTGAAGCACGGCGCGAGGACATCACGGCGTTCATCGAGGTGTTTGCGGCTCCGCGCCGCATGCTGATCTTCGGGGCAGTCGACTTCACTGCCGCGCTGGTGCGCATCGCCAAGGTGCTCGGCTACCATGTAACTGTGTGCGACGCCCGGCCCGCGTTCGCCACTGCTGTTCGCTTCCCCGAAGCCGACGAGGTCGTGGTGGATTGGCCCCACCGCTTTCTGGCCAAGGTGGCGGATCGATTGGGCCCCCTGGACGCGATCTGTGTGCTCACCCACGACCACAAGTTCGACGTTCCGGCGCTCCTTGCCGCATTGGACACCAAGGTCGGGTACCTCGGCGCCATGGGCTCACGCTCAACGCACGAGGGTCGCATCCGGCGGCTACGCGCCGAGGGCGTGGAACCCGAGAGGATCCAACAGATCATGTCTCCCATCGGCATCGATATCGGCGCTCGCACGCCCGAAGAGACCGCGGTATCCATCTGCGCCGAAATCATCTCTCAGCGTGCCGGAGTGATGGCACCCTCACTCCGGGATGGCTCCGGTCCGATCCATCAGCGGGAGTCATCATGACTGCTCCGGTAGCCGTCGCTCTGTCTGTCAAACCCGATCGAAGACCTTCGGACCGTGCGTGCACGACGATACAGACCATGCCCCTCGACGGACCTCTGATCGATCGCTACAGCCGGGTGCACGACGATCTGCGCATTTCGGTGACCGATCGCTGCAATCTGCGCTGCGTGTACTGCATGCCCGAAGAAGGACTCAGGTTCCTTCCGACGAAGGAACTGTTGACGTTTGACGAGATCACAAGGTTGGCCGAGGTGGCGCGGACACTCGGAGTCACGGCACTTCGCATCACCGGTGGTGAGCCGATGGTGCGCAAGGGGCTGCCGTCGCTCATTGCCCGGCTGTCCGAAATCGGGTTCGACGACCTGGCGATGACCACCAACGGCACCGGATTGGCGAAAGTGGCTGAAAGGCTGGCCTCGGCCGGTCTCCGTCGGGTCAATGTGAGCTGTGACTCGCTCCGACCCGAACGATTCGCCGCCATACGCCGGCGGGGCAATCTGGCTGTTGTCCTCGATGCGATGCGCGCAGCCGAGGAGGCGGGCTTGACCCCGCTGAAGGTCAATGTTGTGCTCCTGCGCGGCCAGAACGATGATGAGATTCTTGATTTCGCCTCCTTTGCCCGTGCCACTGGGCGGATCGTTCGGTTCATCGAGTACATGCCGTTGGACGCCGAGGGAAAGTGGGGTCGGGATCAGCTGGTTCCGGGTCGAGAGGTCTTTGAACGCGTCTCGGCCGTGTGGCCACTTGAGCCGGTTCCGGAGCCAACGGGTGCCTCGCCCGCCGAACGATTTCGTTTCGCCGACGGAATCGGCGAAATTGGTCTGATCTCAACCGTCACGGAGCCGTTTTGTGGCACCTGCAATCGTCTCCGCTTGACTGCCGACGGCGCACTTCGGAACTGTTTGTTCTCCGACGACGAGCGCACCGTCCGCGATGTTCTGCGAAATGGCGGCACCGACGCCGACCTCTCCCTGTTGCTCCGGGAGGCGGTATGGGCAAAGTTCCCCGGCCATGGGATCAATGAGCCGGGCTTCCTCAGACCGGCTCGATCCATGTCCATGATCGGCGGATAGTTGTGGCCGTTTCCAATGGCTGGTTGAACGGCGAAGCGGTGGAGCCGGACGCTCACCTGCACGACGATGATGAGATGGCGTTGAAACCACCGGTCTCGGCAGGCTGACCGCCCCTGCCAACAGCCACCTGATCGTGGTCCGGTCTTGGGATACCTTCCGGTAGCGTTCCCAAACATGCCGAGCCAGTCTCCCGCCGAGAGTCGACCACCGGACATACCGACCGTCGACCCGTTCGCCAATGTCACCATTGACACCGAGCGGGGCGGGGCGGCTTACTCCCGATTCGTGGAGTTGTTCCGCACCCTGCAGGACAAAGTGGTCAGTTCGAGCCCCCCCGAGGAACTGTGGGATGACGTATCCGGTCTGGTCAAGAAGGCAATCGATCTCCTCGAACCCTGGGCCGCCCCGGAGTGGCAACGCCCGGCGGGCATGCGGGTCGATCTCCCAGGCCGCGGAAACCCACTACTTGTTCCGTTCGTCTGGGAAGAAGAATCAGACAGTCATATCCGGGGTCGAGTCGTGTTCCGACCCTTCCACCTTGGCGGGAACGGTGCTGCTCACGGAGGAACGCTGCCGTTGCTATTCGACGAAGTACTGGGCCGACTGGCCAACTCCACGGGTCGGGCAATCGGCCGGACGGCATACCTGAAAGTCAACTTCCGGAAGATCACCCCCATTGGGATAACCCTCCAAGTTGACGCGACAGTCGATCGGGTCGAGGGCCGGAAACGCTGGGTGAGCGCGCGGCTACTCGACGATGGCAATCTCGTCGCTGACGCCGAGGGGCTCTTCGTGGAGCTGTTGCCGGGTCAGCCATAACACTCCTGATGTGATCGCCATTCGGCCGACACGGGTGACGGTGCACCGTTCGCATGGCACCGTTCGCCTACGAGAGCATCTTGGCGGTGGCATTGCCCCAACACTGGTCACTCAGGAGTCGCTTGCAGAGCTTCCCGGTCGAAAGCCGGGGCTGCTTAGGATCGAAGTCAGGTGCCGGCCGGTAGCCTGCCGAAATGACAATTTCCGCCACCTTCCGTCTTGGCCCAAAGACCGTGCACCGCATGGGCTTTGGAGCCATGCAGCTGCCGGGTCGGGGGGTCTTCGGTCCTCCTCGTGATCGCACCGAGGCATTGTCGGTGCTGCGTCGAGGTGTCGAACTCGGCGTGGACCACATCGACACAGCGCACTTCTACGGCCCCGACGTCGCCAACGAGCTCATCCGTGAGGCGCTCCACCCCTACCCGGCCGAGTTGGCCTTGGTGAGCAAGGTGGGGGCCCGCCGCGGCGACACCGGACAGTGGTTACCGGCGCAGACGCCGTCCGATCTGCGGGCCGGCGTCGAGGACAACCTCAGGACTCTCGACATCGATCGGGTCGACGTCGTGAACTTACGTGTACACGAGGACTCCGGCGTCGCCTTCGAGGACCAACTGGGCACGATGATGGACTTGCGGACAGAGGGGATGATCGGTGGTGTCGGAGTGAGCAATGTCAGTGCAGAGCAGTTTGCGGTGGCCATCGCGGCCACCGACATCGTCTGCGTGCAGAACGCCTTCAATATCGTCGACCGTTCGTCGCAGTCGATTCTCGACACCTGCCGCGACGAGGGCATCGCGTTCGTGCCGTACTTCCCGCTGGGTTCGGCTTTCGGCGGAGACCACAACAACGTGCTCGATGCCCCTTCGGTCGTGGCCGGCGCAGACAGGCTCGGCGTGACAGTTGCCCAGTTGGCATTGGCCTGGCTACTGGATCGCTCGCCCAACGTGCTGATGATCCCCGGAACCTCCTCGCTCGCCCACCTCGAGGAGAACTTGGGAGCATCGCAGATCGAGCTCGACGATGTGACCCGCGAGGAACTCGAGGAGCTCGGCCGGTAGGCCGAGGGCCGGGTCCCGCCAGACCTTCCACTTCCCCACCTTCGACTCAGGCGTTACCGAAATAGGGGGCGTTGAAAGCGAACACCTGGCCGGCCGAGTCGACCAGCCAGTAGCCCGGAGATGAGCTCGACTGGTTGGAGGCCATGCCCACCACCGGAGTGGCGGGAGGACCGGCTCCTGTCGAACCGTGGAAGAGGGCATCGCCGAAGCCGAAGATGCCGCCGTCGGAGGCCACAAACCAGTACCCGTTCCCGTCTGCTGTAGCGGCCATGCCGTTCACCGGCCTGTTGAGAGCGATCGCTCCGGTGGAGCCGTAGTAGACAGCGTCGCCGAAGGCGAAGATGCCGCCGTCGGTGGCCACCATCCAGTAGCCACCGCCGTCAGCGGCTTCGGCGACACCAACCACCGGCTTGTTCAGGCGTGCTCCGCCCATGGAGCCGTGGAACGTGGCGTCGCCGAAGGCGAAGATGCCGCCATCGGATGCGACCAACCAGTAACCGTTGCCGTCCCGGGTCGGAGCCAGGTCGACGATGCGAGCGTTGAGGCGTTGTCCTCCCATCGAACCGAAGAAACCGGCGTCGCCGAAGGCGAAGGTCCCCCCGTCACCGGCCACCAACCAATAGCCCTTGCCATCGGGGGTGGAGACGATATGGGCGATCGGCGAATTGAGGGTCTGTCCGGCAATCAGGCCATAGGAGACGGCATCTCCGTGAGGAGAAACCCCACCTGCAGCATCGGCCAACCAATAGCCGGCGCCGTCCGGTGTCGCGGCCATGCCCACCACTCGTGCGGCCAGCGTTCCGACCGTGACGAAGGGTGGTGCCGGCCCGGTCGGATCTGCCGCCACGCCCGCGCAGCCGGGCAACGTGGTGTTGCCGGTACCCAACCCGACGTTGTAGGCGACCACACATACCTGGTGGGGCGAGCCGTCGACTGCAATCTTCAGATCGAACCCATGGGGCCCGACATCACTTCGCGAAAGGGCGGCCGTTCCAATTTGGCCGGTCGGCGTGCCATCCACCAACATCTGAACAGATACGGGGTTGCTGTCGGCATTGGGGTCGGAGGCCCAACCGATTACTTCGACACCTCCACTGATCCGCTTGACACTCTCGAGGTTTCCGGTCGGGTTCCCCGACAGACGTGCGCTCGTCAGATCATTCACATGGATGAAACCGGTGAACTCTGATGTTGCCACCCCCATGCGGACGTCGTATCCGCCGAGAGTGCTGTAGTCGTACTCTTCCAGGTCGACCGTGCCGTTGGCTTCGACATTGGAAACCCATGCCACATGTCCCAGGCTCCCAGTGCCACCGGCGCCGCCCGCGTCCCAGGCGACCGACCCGACCGCCGGGGTGCTGTTCACGGGGATACCGAGAGACGTTGCCGCCACTCCCCAGTTATTGGCGTTGCCCCATTGTGGTCCTCCGTAGAAGTCGTTGAACGCGACCCCGTTGGTGTTATTGAGGCGCCAGGCGACCAGCGACGTGCATTCCCGGTTGAAGAACCTCCATGGATCAATGACCGCGTCTTTCGGCGCGCTGGCCAGATTGGCGGGGTAGTCGTTGCCGAGCACTGCCGCTCCAGCCGTCGGTGACGGGACGCTCATCTGGACGAGGGAAACCGTCAACGCAATCAGCAGAAGTTGGCTGAGGGCACGGACCCCCCACCCAGCCCGGTGGCGATGGAGTGTCGCAAGGCCCATACCGACTTCTACCACGGCCCTGCATGCAATTGGGTGCACCCGACGCCGGCCCTGGATCCGGTGCGCGACGACAAACCCCTGCATACGACCCAGCTGCCGAACCGAATTGACGAAATCGCATGCCGGAAGGCAGTTGGGCAATCGGGCCGATCCCCTCGTCTGAAGACAGGCGACGGGCGCCATCCGACCAGCATTTGACGACTGTCGGTGCGCCGTTTCATCGCCGAATCGGAAAGTTCGAAGAGCATGTCAACCTTTGGGGGCTCTCGTTCGTGAAGATAGGCAGAGACGTATGGAACATGCCGCCGAGATTGAAAGCTTCGACGATGCCTTCGATTGCCTTTTTCGAATTGCCTACCGCTCCGCCTACCGGCTCCTCGGCTCGCGGGAAGATGCCGAGGACGTGGCCATCGACGCGCTCACTCGGGCCTCCCTTCACTGGCGGATGGTCCGTACAGAACCGGCGCCTTGGGTTACCACCGTCTCGGCCAACCTTGCCATCGACATCTGGCGTCGGCGAAGACGGGCACCGGCCCACCAACCGGCCCATCCCGCCGACCCGTTCGACAGCCGCCGGATCGACCTGGTCCGGGCGCTGGAACGCCTACCGCGCCGTCAACGAGACACGGTTGTTCTCCGCTACTTCGCCGATCTTTCCGAATCGCAGACCGCCTTTGCACTGGGCGTCTCGACCGGAAGCGTCAAACAGCACACCTCACGGGCCATGGCCACTCTCAAGCGGGAGTTGCAGGAACCATGACCCTCGCCGGTGGTGCTGCCATGTTTGACGACCTCGATGACCCGTCCCCGCCGGTGCCGGCTCCGACCCATCGAGTCGAAGTGGACCGCCGTATCCGGAAGATCCGGCACAAGCGGCGGGCAATGATCGGCGGTCTGGCGGTGGCCATCATGTTCGGAGCCACATTCACCGCCATCAACCTGAAGAACTCGGCGCCGGTCAAGAGTGCACTGAAGTCCACCCGATCTGCCGCTCACAACCAGATGTACTGGCCGTTGGTGGGAACACCTGATCTCAGCCAAGCACAGCCAGGGTTGTCCACATTCGGTCCGTCGGACGAAGCGACAGCGTCGGGCGCATCAGGAGATTCGACTGTCCAGGGAACGTCGGGCGCAGCCGGAACTGTGCCTGGACCGGCTGCGGCGTCGACGCCGCCGGCGGCACCGGCGCCGTGCCCGGCCAACTCGCCCGATCCATCGTGGCAGAACGGCCGCTACTGCGGTCCGGCCCCCCGGGCCGGGGACGGCAGTGGGCCCAACGGGCTCTGCTCGGGCCGCGAAACGACCCCTCCCTGTGGCCGGGGAGTGGTGGTTGGCAAGTACTACGCCTATACGCTCCCCGAGCGGTGCGATGGGCGGATCACCTTCGACGGGCGCCTCTGGGACTCGGAAATGCCCCCACCGGCCAACGGCCCCGATCTGTGGGTGTGGATGCGGCTCGATCCCGGCGGTGAGTTGCGTTTCATCAGTCCCGAAGGAACTGTCGGGTTCACCCCTGACAAGGGGCAGCACCCACCGAGTTGCACCGGCACCCCGATGTCCATCCCATCCTCGACCGGTTGAGCAGTCCGCCTGGCATCCCCACTGCCGTCCACCCACTACCCAAGGAGAGCTCCATGAGACACATCATCCCGAACCGACGACCGTTGTTCACCACCATCGGCCCCCTGGCCCTGGCCGGCATCGCCGGCATCGTACTGTCGGCCTGCACCAATTCGGGCACCAGTGCGGCGACTCCCACTCCGGCATGTGGGAGTACCGCGCCCAAGCTCACCGTGCAGGCCTCGGGACAGGCAACCGCGACCCCGAACCTGCTGACCCTCAATATCGGTGTGGACGTCTCCGATCCCACCGCCTCGGCCGCTCTTACCGATGCCAACGACAAAGCGACGGCACTGTCGAATACGCTCCAACTGGCCGGGGTGGCAAAAGCCGATATCCAGACCACCAACTTCTCCATACAGCCGAACTTCGCCACCAACGGCACCATCACCGGCTACCAGGTCACGAATACGGTCTTGGTGAAGCTGCACAATCTGTCGGCATCCGGTGCGGTGATCGATGCTGCCGCCAGATCAGCCGGTAACGCCATACGCGTCAATGGGCTGACGTTCTCAGTGGACGACACCACCACGGTGGACGGCACCGCCCGCGCCGATGGCATCCGGGCCGCCGCCGCCCACGCCCGTTCGATGGCGACCGCCGCCGGTGAATCGATCAACGGCGTGTGCTCGATCACCGACTCCACCACCAACTATCCCCTTACGAGTTCCTTTGACCAGGCCTCCGCCGGAGCGGGAGCGGCAGCAGGGAGTCCGGTTCCTGTACAACCCGGAACCCAGCAGACAACTGCGCAGGTCACGGTGATCTACGCGCTGGGTCCATCGACCGCTAGTCACAAAGGATGAAATGATCTGCACACCACACCAGGTGGCGGCCGGTCACCGTTGGCCACTCATGTCCCGGCCCCGGATTCACCTTCAGCCGGCTGCCTTCTCCAGAATATGAATGCCACAGGCGGAGCCCAGGCCGATGACGTGGGCAAGGCCCACCGTTGCGCCCTCGATCTGCCGGGCACCGGCTTCTCCACGAAGATGGTGGGCAACTTCCCAAACATTGGCGATTCCGGTGGCCGCGATGGGGTGACCCTTGGACTCGAGGCCGCCTGACACGTTGACCGGCTTCGAACCGTCGCGCCAGGTGGCCCCGGATTCGAAGAAGTCCACCGCCCCGCCCACCGGGCACAGCATCAGGTTGTCGTAGTGCACCAACTCGGCAGTGGCGAAACAGTCGTGCAACTCGACCAGGTCAAGGTCTTCGGGTCCGACTCCGGCCTGTTCGTACGCCAACTTGGCGGCGTTGCGGGTGAGGGTGTTGACGTCAGGCAGTACCTGGCATGACTCTTCCCATGGATCGCTGGTCAGCACCGAGGCCGAGACTTTCACCGCCCGTCGCCGCTGATCGGGATCGAGGGTGCGGAGTTTGGCGTCGCTCACGATCACCGCCGCCGCCGCACCATCACAGTTGGCCGAACACATCGGTCGGGTATTCGGGTAGGCGATCATCATGTCGCCCATGATCTGCTCGAGACTCATCGCCTTCGAGTAGGAGGCCAACGGATTCAGGGTGGAGTGCGAGTGGTTCTTCTCCGAGATCCGGGCAAACAGCTCAAAACTGGTGCCACCGTACTTATGCCCGTACTCCATGCCGATCTGCGCGAACACTCCCGGCATGGTCTCGGTTCCGATACGTCCGTCAATCGGCGCCACCGCGCCGTAGCGGCCATGACGAGTCCAGGTGTCGTCGTCGGACTTACGAGACCCCCCCGACAGCAGCCCCGCACCCGACAACTTCTCGACCCCGACGGCCAGGCCCATGTCACATTCACCGGCTCTCACCGCCATGATGACCGTGCGCAAGGCGGTAGCGCCGGTGGCACAGGCGTTGGCGACGTTGTACACCGGGATACCGGTCTGCCCGATCTGCTTTTGGAGCTGTTGGCCGATCCCCGCCGATGCCATCATCAGGCAACCGGCCGCCATCACGCCCATGTCCTTGATGCCGACCCCACCATCGTCGAGTGCACCCATGGCTGCCTCGGCGGCCAGGTCGACCACGTCGAGATCAGGATGCTTGCCGAACTTGGTCATGTGAATTCCGAGAATCCAAACGTCATCATTTGCCATTGTCGTGTGCCTCCTGTGGCTCGAATCCAAACCCGATCGCCTCGGTTCCGTTGCTGTCCTCCCCTAGCGAGTAGGTGGCCAAGCGCACCTTCATCCCCAGACTCACGTGATCGGGATCGGCCTCCACGTTGATCAAGTTGGCGCGGACACTGGTTCCGTCGCAGTCGACCAGCGCAGCGACGAACGGGACCGGTACCCCGGGGGCGGCGAAGGACACGATGGTGAATGCCCGGACCTCACCGCCACTGGCGACGCGGACTCGATGGAATTCCGTCTTCCCGCACGAGGCGCAGGCGTTACGTCGGTCGAAGAACTTCGCCCCGCACGCACGGCACTCGTTGGCCACCAGGTGGGGGTCGTCCCCCAACTCCAAGTAGTCAACCAACGTTATCTGGTCACTCAACTTGATCCCCTCCGCATTCATCGGACGTTTCATTGGCTGATCCGTGGCCATGACCGTACTTGACGTTCCCTGTGGTGATCCAAGTGGACGATGTCGTCCTGATCGGGCGGCCCCGCAGTCCGACCTACCAGTCCCTACTTCGCCTCATGGCCCGGCTCCGCTCTGTTCTATTCTTTGGCCCCCCGCTACGATGCAGCCGAACGAGGAGGACCGGATGTCGACTGCTGAGCCTGGCATCGGTGACGACCACCCGCCGGTGGCACAATCCGACGATCCGTGGGCGAGATACACGGTGCAAACGGTGCGGGGTGGAATTCTCTCGTCGGTCTTCATCATCTTGGTGGTGACTCTCTATCTGGTGCTCCCCGGCCACAACCAAGTCAACCGGGCCGGCGCCTTCGCCCTGATTCTGGTGGTCACCGCCCTGACCGTGATCATCGGCATGCTCCCGTGGAAGCAAATTCTGGCCCGGCCCCACGGCCGGATGGCCGTCTACGGCTGGGCCGTCGCCATGGTCGGCATGGTCGATCTCAGCATCGCCTTCACCCACGGCTCCCAATCGGAGCTCTTCGTCCTCCTCGTCGTCACGCCAGTCTTTCTGGCCGGGCCCAGCTACCCGATTTCCGCGCAGATCACCCTGGGGGCCTTCACCACCATCGGATATGTCGTCACCCTGGCCGCAACCGGTTGGGGCATCGAGATCGCTGAACTGGTTTTCCGCCTCGGTGTGATCATGGCCGCCTCGCTCGCGGTCGGGCTCTTGAACCACGAGCTCGGTCGTTCCTTCCAACGCCAGATGGCGGAACACAAAGCCTCGGAGAACCGGGTGGCACTGTGGAGCCGAGTGGCGGCGGTGGCACGCCAGATCGATGTCTCCGATGTCGACCACGTGCTCGTTGCCGTCGTCGACGCGCTGGGGACCCTGGGATTCGAGGCCTCCGACATCTGCGCCATCGACGAGAACGCCACCACCTATCGCGTCCTTCATGCCCGAAACCTTGATGCGGACTACACGTCCCGGCATCACGAAGTCACCACGGGAGCGGTCGGCCTGGTCCTCCAAAAGCGCAGCATCGTGGTGGTCGCCGACTATGCCACCAAACAGGGAAGTGTCCCGACGCTGGCTCGTGACGGGTATCAGACGGTGATGGCCGGCCCAGTGTGGGTGAACGGCGAACTGGGCGCCATCCTCGAAGCCGCCACCCGCGAGCGCCGAACCCCCTTGCCCGAGCAGATTGCCGCCTTTGAGATGCTGGCCGGCCAAGCTGGGCACGCGCTCGAGAATGCGCAGCTCCTCGAGCAGCAGAGGCGGGATACCGACCATTACCGCCAACTCCTCGAATCGTACCCGGACGCGGTGGTGGTAGCCAACGTGGCCGACGGCCTCATCGTGGAAGTCAGCAACCAGGCCGAGACTCTCTTCGGGTACTCCGCCGATGAGCTGATCGGGAAGCCGGCATCGATGCTCATGCCCGAACGGGTACGGAAAGAGCAGATGTCCATCATCGACAACTGGATCCAAGGGATCGGCGAGGCCTTCATCGGCGTAGAGCACACCATCTTCGCCTTGCGCAAGGACGGATCGGAACTTGCGGTGGAGGCCTCGTTCGGCACCTTGGACACTCCACAAGGAGAGGTCATCTCGGTGGCGGTCCGCGATGTCACCGAACGCCGGGAGTTCGAACGCCGGTTGGCCCATCAGGCCACCCACGACCCGTTGACCGGACTGGCCAACCGCGAGCTGTTCATGCAGCGCCTGGACCGTTCACTGCATGCCCGGTTGACGGTGGATCCCCCGATGACCGTCTGCTTGCTCGACCTGGACCACTTCAAATACCTGAACGACAGCCGGGGACATCGAGTCGGCGACGCCCTGGTGGTGGCGGTGGCCGAACGGCTCGAACACATGGTGGACGGTGATTTCATCGCCCGATTGGGCGGCGATGAGTTCGGCCTGTTGGTCGAAGGGCTGGACGGTCATGGCGATGCCATCGGATTCGGCCATCGTCTCCTCTCGGCGTTCGACCAGCCCTTCATCGTGGAGGACATCGACTGTTATATGACCGCCAGCATCGGGATTGCCTTCGGGTTCGCCTCCGATCGCGCCGAGACCATCATGAGTAACGCCGACGCCGCGGTCAACCGGGCCAAGCAGAACGGTCGTTCGCGATTCGAGTTCTTCGACGAGGCGCTGACCCTCCTGGCTTCCAATCGGGTGGCCACCGTGGCCCAGCTCCACATGGCCCTGGACCGCAGCGAATTCCGACTGGTGTACCAACCGGTGATCTCACTCGACGGAGATCATCTGGTGGGGATGGAGGCACTCCTGCGCTGGCACCACCCCACCCGCGACGAGGTACAGCCCACCGGGTTCATCTCGACCGCCGAGGACACCGGCCTCATTGTGCCGATCGGCCGTTGGGTGCTCCACGAGGCGTGCCGGCAGCTGGCCGAATGGCGTCAGCGTTACCCTGATCGCCCCGACGGTTCGATGAGCATCAATGTCTCGAACCGCCAACTCGAACACGATCACTTTGTCAACGATGTGGCCGACGCACTGATGGCTACACAGATACCACCGGACCTTCTCATTCTGGAGATAACCGAGAGCTTCTTCATGCGGGACTTTCAAGCCGCCGTACGTCGGCTCCAGGCCTTGAAGGAGTTGGGGATCCGTCTGGCCATCGACGACTTCGGCACCGGATTCTCATCACTCTCCTCGCTGTCGCAATTGCCCCTGGACATCGTGAAGATCGACAAGACGTTCATCGACAGCCTGGGCAGCCGCTACGACGCGGTGGTGACGGCTGTCGTCACTCTCGGGGACGCCTTTGGGCTCGACGTGGTGGCCGAAGGTATCGAAACCCGGGTGCAACGGGACCGACTGGTCGAACTGGGATGTCGGTTCGCCCAGGGCTTCTACTTCTCCAAGCCGCTCGAGCCGATGGTGGCCGAGGCCATCTTCGCCGGAGGCATGGGGGCGGCCCGCCCACCTGGCGGAGGCGAGGGGGCGACCGACTCGATGAGCGGCACCCGGGGGGCCTGGCCTAACGCGGGGTGATGCCCCACGACCCGGTCCAGCGGGCACCGGGGCCCAACACGGTGACGTCGTTTCCGGATCGGAGCGCATCCGGTGGACAGGTCATCGGCTCGATGGCCAGTGCCCGGCGCCGTTCGCCCGCACCGAGGGTGTCGCCGCTGTAGATCATCACATACTCGAAGCGCTGATCAGCCCAGAGGGTGACACCCATCGTCCCGTCCGGGTGGTCGAGTTCGACCCGTGCACGTCCGTCCGCGTCGCGGCGAAGTGAGGTGAATCCGGTATCCAATCGAGACGTCCCCAGAAGGCGACCCGTGGTGAAATCAAACTCGGTCCCAGCTACCGGGGCTTCCCCGGTAGGAAGTCCTCGGTCGTCGGTGATCAGCCGACGATCAGCTGGCACCGTCAGGCGCACCATGTCGACAGTGGGTGTGCCGACCGTCAGATAGGGATGGAAGCCCAGTCCGAACGGCAGCGTCGTCGGCCCAAGATTCTCGGCCTCGGTGACGACGGTGAGGCCGTCACGCCCGAGCCGGTACTCGATGGAGAGGCCCAGGGTGAACGGATAGCCGGGGGACGGATGGAGGACGCAGGCCATGGTGACCCGGTTCTGGGCCCGTCCAGCCATCGACCATGGCATCCAACGGACCAACCCGTGGATGGCATTCTGCCGGGAAGGCTCATCGAGTGCGGCTTGAGCGCTCACGCCTTCGAATTCGTAGCGACCATCCCCCAAGCGGTTGGGCCACGGGGCGAGGACCTGACCCCGTCCACCGTGACTCCACTCGTCGGTCCCGAAGCCATCGATGACCGGAACGTCGTCCACCGTGAACGCTCGGATGGTTGCACCCATTTCGGTGATCACCGCCCGCTGGTGGCCGTGCCCGATGACCCACTGGTCCCCGGTAGCGGCAGTGGTCTCAGACGCACGTTGATCGTCGGAAGTGGTTCGTGATCTCATAGTCTTCGGCGTTCTGGTCTTCCCGGGAAGGGCGGCGGATGTCGCCCGGTATGGTAGGCCATCGGGCCACCGTGGCCCGATGGAGCCACTGGGACCCGTCTCCTCGAGCCGTGGCGCCCGGATCCCCCGACCCCTTCGATTGGATCGTCGACGATGCGTATTCTGGTGACAAACGACGACGGCGTGTTCGCACCGGGCATCGCTGCACTGGCCAGGGGCCTGGCCACCGCCTTCGAGGCTGAGCACGAACTGATCGTGGTGGCTCCCCTTGTCGACCACAGCGGGGCCGGAGCCGCGGTCGGACCCGTCTACGAGCGGGAGTCGATCCCTTACGAGGCCGTGCAAATCCCCGGGCTCGAACGGATCCCCGTCTACGGCATCGACGGCCCTCCGGCACTGGCCGTGATTCTGGCCTGCATCGAAGGCTTCGGCGACCGCCCCGATCTCATCGTGTCGGGGATCAACCATGGCATCAATGCGGGGCGCTCGGCGCTCCATTCGGGCACCGTCGGGGCCACCCTCACCGGTGCGCAGTTCGGGATACGCGGGTTGGCCGTCAGCATCGCCTGGGGTACCGACCCGGTGCCGTGGGAGACGCCGGTGGCCCTGGTGAACGAGGTGGTACCCGAGTTGGCCACCATGGTTCCGGGCACCGTGATGAACCTGAACGTTCCTGCCATCCCCCTCGGGCAGCTCCGCGGTATCCGCCACGGGTCCCTCGGTTCGGTCGGGCTGATTCGGTCCGCCCGCCCGGACCGCGCCGGTGCACTGGTGGACGACACCGCCATAGACAGGACCGGCGGGGCGATCACTCTCACCCTCCGAGGAGGACGCGGTTCCGATCAAGATGAGGAGCTGTCCGAGTTGGACCCGGCCTCCGACATCGGGGCGATCTCCGATGGATGGGCTTCACTGACTCCGTTGGTCGGGGTGAGGGAGGATGTGTCGAACGACGGGGCCGACGCAGTGGCCAAGACTCTGGCCGCCGTCTCGTCCCGGTTCTTTCGACCATCGGGTGGCTGACCGCCCCGAAGGCAGGCTGAGCCACACCCCCATTGACCACGCTGAGCGTTGAGATCACTACGTTTCGTAACGTAATTGCAACAATGTGACTCTGGCCGGTAGTGTGAGGGAACTCGCTCAGCCATTGGCCAACGGCGGTGATGCGGCAGCAAAGAAGCTGGCGACTGAACCAAACGAGGGTCGGCTCATGCCGTTGGCCATCTGTGTCGAGGACCTATGAACACCACGTTCAACCACCGACTGCGCCGACCAGGAGCCGCCCCACGTTGACCTGACAAGGGTTACCCCGTCTGCACCTCGTACGGACCTCATTGAAAGTCCCGAGCCGTCTGCCCTCCCCGGCACCAGTTCGCGAGTCGAATGCACTCAAGACGGTTGCCCGCATTCCCATGCCACCCTCGAAGCCCTACGGGCTTCCGCGACTTTGAGGAGGCGCAAGATATGCGCAAGCACCGCTTTATCTTATTGATTACTGCATTCCTGGCGATACTTGGTGTTGCCCTACATCAATCAACTTCATCACAGGCGGCTGCCGGGAATTCCGCGGCCGTCCTGGGTTCACAGCTGGCTGCCGACAGCCTGTCGGGGAACCAAAACGGGGCCAACCCTGGCCCCGGCTCGGCCGATGGCCCTATGGGTGGGCTCGATATCGCCCTGGCCTCGATGCACCTCCCGGCGCCCGTAGCGGCTCCGGCGGTTGCCAGCGTCCCCGCCGCGACTACCACCACAACCGCCGCACCCACTCCGGCTCCGG
>JADGOI010000005.1 GCA_017883075.1 Acidimicrobiales bacterium | reverse complement strand
GTGAACGCTGTCACCCGGGTCAGCGTGATCGCCACGATTGGCACGACCTCCACCATCGCCGCGACCTCCACCATCGCCGCGACCTCCACCATCGCCGCGACCTCCACCATCGCCGCGACCTCCACCCTTGCTTTCGGAACGCCCCGGGGCCGAGGATCCCTCGTCCCCTGAAGGCTCACCAGCCAGCGAGAGGGACACTTTGCCCTGTGGGTCGATGTCGTCGACCTTCACCTCCACCGGCTGACCGAGCTCGAGCACGTCCTCGACCCGCTCCACCCGCTTGCCGCGTCCGATCTTCGAGATGTGCAACAGCCCATCGCGACCCGGCAGAATGTTGACAAATGCCCCGAACTTGGTGATGTTCACGACTTTGCCCTGGTAGATAGCACCCACCTCGGCCAAAGGCGGGTCGAGGATGGTCGAGATCCGCCGACGAGCCTCTTCGACGGCATTGCTGTCCTTGGCTCCGATGGTCACGGTGCCGACCATGCCGTCATCGTCCACGGCGATATCGGCGCCGGTCTCCTGTTGGAGAGCGTTGATCACTTTGCCCTTGGGCCCGATGACCTCACCGATCTTGTCCATGGGGATCTCGAACGAGATGATCTTTGGTGCCGATGAGGCCACCTCGTCGCGGGGCTCGGCGATGGCCTCGGCCATGACTGCAAGGATCGTCAGTCGGGCGTCCCTTGCCTGAAGGAGAGCCTTGGCCAGCACGTCCGCGGGCAGTCCGTCGATCTTCGTGTCGAGTTGCAGGGCGGTGACAACGTCCTTGGTCCCGGTGACCTTGAAGTCCATGTCGCCGAATGCGTCCTCGGCACCGAGGATGTCAGTGAGGGTCACATAGTTGCCATCGTCGTAGACCAGACCCATGGCGATGCCGGCCACCGGTGCCCGCAACGGCACGCCGGCCGCCATCATCGACAGCGTCGATCCACACACCGACGCCATCGACGTGGAGCCGTTGGAGGCCAACACATCAGAAACCAAACGGAATGTGTAGGGAAAGTCCTCTGCGTAGGGGACAACCGGGAGCAACGCCCGTTCGGCCAGCAAGCCGTGACCGATCTCCCGACGCTTCGGGCCGCGCATGAAGCCGGTCTCCCCGGTCGAGAACGGCGGGAAGTTGTAGTGATGCATGTACCGCTTCGAATCCACCGGGGTGATGGTGTCGAGTAGTTGATTCATCCGGGGCATGCCCAGAGTCGTCACATTGAGCACCTGGGTCTCACCCCGCTGGAAGATCGCAGAACCGTGCGCGGTGGGCAGAAGATCGATTTCGGCCGACAGCGGGCGAATCTCTGTCGTGTTCCGCCCGTCGATCCGAATGCCCTCTTCCACGATGCGCTTGCGCACCAGCTTCTTGGTCAGCCCCTTGACGGCGGCCTTGATCTCCCGCTCGCGGTCGGGGAACTCGGAAGAGAGAGCCGAGACGATCGTCGCCGTAGCTGTGTCGAGAGCACCGTTCCGTTCGGCTTTGGCCGTCAAGGCGTTGGCTGCGGCCACCGACTCCGAGCCGGTGGCAACCACCCGCTCCCACACGTCATCCCCGTAGTCGGAGAGGGTGGAGAACTCGAGAGGAACGATGGCGCCACGATCGGCAATGTGAGCCGCCACCAACTTGCGCTGCAGGACGATCGACTCGCGGATCCATGTCTTGGACGCTTCGAGCCCGTCGGCCAGTACCTCTTCGGTGACCTGTGGGGCACCTTCGTCGTAGTACTGGAACGAACGCTCGGTGCCGCCGGCCTCCACCATCATGATGGCGATGTCGGTGTCGTCGGCATCGCTGAGCGCCCGACCCGCCACCACCAGCTCGAAGGTCGAGGTGTTGCCCTCTTCGAAGGTGGGGTGCGGGATCCAGACGCCGTCGATCGAATACGCAACCCGGACAGCACCGATTGGGCCGTCGAACGGGATGCCTGACAGCATCAGTGCCGCCGAGGCGGCATTGATGGCCAGGACGTCGTGCGGGTTGATCTGGTCAGCCCCGAAGATGGTCCCGACCACGTGGACCTCGTTGCGAAAACCCTTGGGGAAGGACGGGCGGAGGGGGCGGTCGATGAGCCGGCAGGTGAGGATGGCCTGGTCCGAGGACTTGCCCTCCCGCCGGAAGAACGATCCGGGGATCTTTCCGGACGCATAAGAGCGTTCCTCGATGTCGACCGTCAAGGGGAAGAAATCGGCTCCCTCCCGGACCGACCGGGACGCGGTGGCTGTTGCCAGCAGCACGGTGTCCCCGATACGGGCGAGGACGGCACCGTCGGCAAGTTGAGCCAACTTTCCCGACTCGAAGGTGAGTGTGCGGTCGGTACCACTGATAGGTGCCGATACTGAAATGGCGTCTGACATGACGCTCCTTGGTTTGCTCGGGGGCCCCCCGAGCCAGTTCCCAGTTGTCGAATACCCCGTCCCGGTGGCGAACCGGGTATTCGGCAACTGGTGACTGACCTCTGCAGGAGCCCGGTCTTTCTGTCTACGGCCTACCGCCGGTGCGGCTTGCCGGTCCTACTGCCGGTCGACACGGTGTCGACCTGGCGTCCAACAGCGAGTTGCCGGTGGAAGAATTGCCTTCGCCCGGCCAAGGCCGGGCGAAGCGAACGGTGGCCGCCTAACGGCGGAGGCCGAGGCGCCCGATGATGTCCCGGTAGCGCTCGACATCGTTGTTCCTCACATATTCGAGGAGTCGACGGCGTTGGCCGATGAGCTTCAGCAACCCATGGCGGGTGTGGTGATCACCTTTGTGCACCCTCAGGTGCTCGGTGAGGTGAGTGATGCGCTCGCTCAGAATGGCGATTTGCACCTCGGGTGAACCGGTATCGGTCTCGTGGAGCCGGTACTCGGCGATGGTTGCCTGCTTGTCGGGCATGTGCTGGGTCGACCTCTGGGATGTTCGGAAACGGCGACGGACGGGGTTCGTCGACCAAACGATGGTAGCAGTATCGGCGGCACCAGGCACCAACGGGTTGAAGCCCACGCGCCGAATCCGGCCCCGCAGGGCCGGATTCGGGCACTCGCACTGTGGAGCCAACCGGGGTCGGCGGCAGAACTACTTGTTGGGCTGGGGGGTCATCCGGAGATAGGGCTTCAAGGCCTTGAAGCCCTTCGGGAAACGCTCCTTGGCCTCTTCGTCGGAGACCGCTCCGGAAATGACCACGTCGTCCCCGTCCTTCCAGTTCACTGGAGTGGCCACCTGGTAGTCGGCGGTCAACTGCAGGGAGTCGAGGACCCGGAGGATCTCGTCGATATTGCGACCGGTCGACGCGGGGTAGGTCAAGGTCAGCTTGATCTTCTTGTCGGGCCCGATGATGAACACCGACCGGACGGTGAGGGTGTCGTTGGCGTTGGGATGGATCATGTCGTACAGGTCGGCGACCTTACGATCCTCATCACCGATGATCGGAAAGTTCAGAGCCTGGCCTTGGGTCTCCTTGATGTCTTCTGCCCACTTGGCATGCGAGACGACGTCATCGACGGACACCCCGATGAGCTTGGTGTCACGCTTGTCGAACTCGGGCTTGGCCTTGGCAAACCCGCCCAATTCGGTGGTACAGATCGGAGTGAAGTCCTTGGGGTGGGAAAAGAGGATTCCCCAGCTGTCCCCGAGATACTCGTGGAAACGGACAGTTCCCTCGGTCGTCTCCGCTGTGAAATCGGGGGCGATGTCGCCCAGTCGAATTGCCATGGTGCTTCTCCTCATGTGTTCGGTGGACCGGTACCCCGGTCCGGATCGCGACCCTCACGATCCCGCCGTCTGCTGGAGAATAGACGAAGGAATACCTATTGTCGACCTGATGGGTCAAGTTTTCTGGCCACCGTGGCTTGAGTCGACCCGACGGGCATGGTCGAACCGGTCACCGGTTGCGGGCAAGATGTTCGCACATGCCTGATATCGCCGCATTCGATTTCGACGGAACCCTCACCACCGGTGGAAGTGTATTCGGCTTCCTTTCTGCCGTCACCGGTCGCCGGTTGGTGGTCGCCTCCTCGATCGCCCTCTCCCCTCGCCTGGCCCATGCCGCTGTGGCCGGGGGCACGGTAGCGGACGAGACCAAAGAGCGCCTCTTCCAACTGGTCCTGGCCGGTGTCGAGACCTCCCATCTCGACACGGCGAGCATCGAGTTCGCCGAGGGTCACCTGGCCAGCCACCTGCGCGCTGATGTCTACCGACGATTCATCTGGCACCAACAACGAGGAGACCACACGGTCATCGTGTCGGCCTCTCCCGAAAGCTACGTACGCGAAGCCGGACGCCTGCTCGGAGCCGAGCAGGTGCTCGCCACCCGGCTCGCGGTCGAAGACGGTCGCCTCACCGGACGATACGAGGGGAAGAACTGTCGAGGCGAGGAGAAGTTACGCCGCCTCCGGGAGTGGGTCGCAACGGTGGACGAGTCCTCACCGCGGCTGTGGGCATACGGCAACAGCCGAGGGGATCTTCGGATGATGACCGCCGCCGACATGGGAGTCAACGTCGGACGACTTGGAAAGATCGGTCGACTCCGGGCATTTCCGGGCCTCGACGGCACCCAAACGCGACCTACTGACAGCGCCGGCTGACTGAACCTGCTGATGGCGGAGATGACGGTTGGCCAGTTCCGTCCCTACTCCGCCGAAGGCGAACCAAAGAAGGCGGCATCACCGAAGAAGAAGATGCTCCCGTCAGAGGCGACCATCCAATAGCCGAACCGGTCGGGGGTGGCGGTCATTCCCACCACCGGTGCGATCAATGCCTGGTTTCCCACCGATCCATAGAAGGCGGCATCACCGAAGGTAAAGATGCCGCCGTCGGAGGCCACCAGGCGGTAGCCGTGTCCGTCGGCCGAGGTCGACATGCCCACCACCGGCTTGTTGAGCCTGAGGGCCCCGGTGGACCCGTAGAAGACTGCATCGCCGAAGGTGAAGATGCCGCCGTCGGAGGCCACCAACCAATAGCCCCCGCCGTCAGGGGTTACGGCCATGCCGACCACCGGTTGGTTGAGCCTGATGGACCCGGTGGACCCGTGGAAGTTGGCATCGCCGAAGGAGAAGATGCCACCATCGGAGGCCACCAGCCAGTAGCCCCCGCCGGCAGGGGTTGCGGCCATGCCGACAATGGGCTTGTTGAGCGTGATGGCCCCGGTGGACCCATGGAAGCTGGCATCGCCGAAGGAGAAGATGCCACCGTCGGAGGCCACCTCCCAGTAGCCCTTGCCGCCCGGGGTGGCCGCCATGCCGACGATGGGCTTGTTGAGCAGGGTGGAGGTGGTGAACCAATCAGACATCAACCCCAGGGTCCCGGCGAACAGGTCGCCGGACATCTGCACGTTCTGCTTGGACCCGACCAGCGTCAACGAGGTCACCCGGCCACCCCAGTCCCCAAATCCGTTGCGGGCCGTCACCTTCAACGATTCGAAGGTGCCGAGTTGGGGCCAGTCGGCCTCGATATCCGAGGACGCCACCGATGCCTTCCACGTGTGGTTGGGATTACACGCCCCGGGGACACAGACCGAGTCGCCGGCATCAGGAACCGCGGGAAACCCGAGTGAGTTGGCGCCGGGATTGGTATAGCCGCCGGTGGATGCCGAGTATTGGGTGGCCGCCACTGCCCCACCGGGGAACTCCATCACCTGGCCGGCGGTGTCGGAGGCAGCCAGGTCGGCGAGCGTGCTCTCGTTCTTTGTCCCCTGGTAGGTCTGACAGTTCAGGTCACAGGTATCGGCGTATCCGTAGTACGAACCGAGACCGGCCATCACATACGAACGGGCCGCGACTGCCTGGGCCTCGAGCTCCTGGAATCCCCACGCCTGGCCCTGGGGTCCGGCACCGCCCAGTGTGCCCCAGTAGGAGGGCGACTCATTGGGGACGACACCGGCGACGTACTGCTCGAGAGGCACGATGTTGACGGTGCGGGACTGACCCTGGTAGTCGGTTGCCTCGATGCTCCCTCGCAGGGCGATGTTGCCGCCACTGCCCCCCTGGCACAACTGGAGGGCATCGGTTGCGGCGGCAGGGTCGCCCAAGTCGGGGTTGTGGCTCGGCACCGCGGTGGGATTGGTGACGTTGGCCACCACCGCACCGTTCCACGGGCCGCCGCACCCGCCGCCCACGGTGGCATTCCACGATCCACTGGCGCCGTTGTTGGTCATCAGCACTGCCTGCCCGGGCGGCACCGGCAAACCCGCCACCGTGAAAGGGGACCCGGAGGTGACGATGACCGTGTTGTCGTTGTTCTCGGAGAGCTCGACGTGGACCTGGGTCGCCTCCGCCGCGGGGCTCAGGGACGACAACGCGGTTCCTCCGTAGTAGAGCGCCACGATCGATTGATAGGGGGTCTGATCGAGGGCGTACCCCAGCGCTCCCCACTGGCCCATACCGTGCCCGTGGCCGTAACCGTGGCCGGTGAGGGTCACGACTGATGACGAATGCGGAATCGCCGAGGCGGTGGCCGCCGATGCCACCAGCCCCATCGGCACACTGAGCGACGCGGTCACCAACACGGCTATCGAAATGCGAAGCCGGGGCCCTCTTCCCATCTTTGACAGTGGCGCATGCACGTTGTCCTCCACACTATCGCCGGGGCGGTGTCGAACGAGGGTGCCCGGCGCCCGGGCAGGGTCCTCTCAGTCCTGTCCGCTGTTCTGTGCGGCGAACACCGCTGGCATCGAGCCGTAGAAGCCGGCGCTGCCGAAAGCGAACATCCCACCGTCGGCCGCCACCATCCAGTAACCGTCCCCACCCGGCACCACTGCCATGTCGACAACCGGGAGTACCAGGCCCAGGTTGCCGGTTGATCCGTGGAAGCCGGCGTCCCCGAAGGCGAAGATCCCCCCGTCCGAGGCGACCAGCCAGTAGCCACCACCCCTGGGCGTGGCCGCCATGGCCACCACCGGTCGATTGAGGGGGGAACCACCGGTCGAACCGTGGAAGCCGGAGTCCCCGAAGGCGAAGATGCCCCCGTCGGATGCGACCAGCCAGTAGCCACCACCCCCGGGTGTGGCCGCCATTCCCACCACCGGTCGATTGAGGTGGGAACCACCGGTGGACCCATGGAAGCCGGCGTCCCCGAAGGCGAAGATCCCCCCGTCTGAGGCGACCAGCCAGTAGCCCTGGCCGTCGGGTGTGGCCGCCATCCCCACTACCGGTCGATTGAGGGGCGAACCACCGGTCGAACCGTGGAAGCCGGCGTCTCCGAAAGCGAAGATGCCCCCGTCGGAGGCGACCAGCCAATAGCCCTGGCCGTCGGGTGTGGCCGCCATCCCCACGATGGGTCGATTGAGGTGGAGACCACCGGTCGAACCGTGGAAGCCGGCGTCCCCGAAGGCGAAGATGCCCCCGTCGGAGGCGACGTTCCAGTACCCCTTGCCGTCTGCGGTTGCCGCCATCCCCACGATGGGTTGGTTGAGATGACCGGCGGCGGGTTGCGCCAGGACACCGGTCAGTTGAGGATTCTGATGGAACATCGGCCACGCCCGCTTCCCGAGCGAGTGACCGGTCGATCCTGCGATTTCGTAGTGCTGGATGATGCCCTGGTTGTTGGCACCGTATCCGGCGATGGTGATGCCGATGCTCCCGTTGGGATCGATGGTCACCATCGGGGAGTTCTGGAGCCCGATCGTCCCGGCACCCAAGGTGGCCACCACCGCGGCGCTCCGACCGTCGAAGATGACCAGGCCGGACGTGGTCGGGACCAGGACATCGTTGTAGCCCCCTCCGGTCAGGTCGGCCGTCGCGATCCCACCGATGATCCGGCCCGCGGTCGATTGCGGCCATCCGGCCAATGGTGCACCGTTCGCCCCGTTGAGTACCCACACGGTTCCACCCGATCCGGTGTCGGCCCCCTCGACCACTTCCACCGCGCCGTCACCTCTCACGTCACCGATGGCCGGGCTGTCAACCGTGTTGCCGCCCAGGTTGGTCTGCCACACGATGTTGCAATGGGCATCCGATCCGAACACCGTGTTGGAGTCGGAGGCCCCCGGAAAGTTCGAACCGGTTCCGAAGGCAATGCCGGTGGCGCCTCCGGCGAGGAAACCCCCCACCGCCGGCGACGAGTCGACCGTTTGGTTCACATGGTGATCGCAGATGAGGTTGCCACCTCCGCCCAGAACCCGAAGGTGACCACCATTGGCATAGGTGACCCCATTGGCCACTCCGGCGCTGGAATCACCTCCTTCCACAATTTCGGTCTGCCCGTTGCCGTACAGGTCGGCCAGTGACGGTGTGGCGAACCCGCTGTCAGCGGTGAAGAATGGCCAACCCGGGAGCACCGCCCCGTTCACCGCGTTCATGGCGTACTGGTTCTGGCCGAGCGACGGCGCGGTCACCCCGGTGACCCCGTCGATGTTCCCCACCGACATGGAGGCCTGCACTCCCTGAGGTCCTTGCGGATCGGTGGCATTCACGCCCCACACCTGCGCTCCGGCGTGATTGAAGGCGGAGAAACCGCCCACGTGCGAATTGGCGGCGTTGCCGGCACCGACGTAGACGGTGTCCAATCCACTCCCGTCGACCGAAGCGGCCGAGGGTGTCGAGTCGATGGGCACACCTCCGGTGTGGGCCGGCCATCCTGCCGGCGCCGATCCATCAGCGAGGTGGAACGCCCACAGTGTGCCGGTTCGGTCACCGACCACCACCGAGGGACCGCCGCCGTCGAGGGTGGCCACCGACGGCGATGACTCGGCGACCGGCGAACCGGCGTCGGGCAATGTCTGCGTCCACACGAGGGAGGTGGTCACCGTGTGAGGTTGCACAGCTCGGGGGCGAGCGGCTGTCGCGCCACCGGCAGGCTCCGGACCGATCAATGCCGGGCCGAAGACGGCGCCCAAGGTCAGGCACGCACTCACGGTTCGGGTGACCCGGTTGGTCCGACCGGGCTTCCCCGGTGGTCGCTGTCCCCTGTTGCCCAGTCCAGGTCGCAGTTGCCCATGTTGTGGTGACACGACCTCACTGTAGTCATGGCTCGCAATCGTGGCCCGACGAACCAACGGGTACGTGGAGCGCCGGGGTCACCTGGGACGGAGCTTGGCTAGCTACCCTTGGGGATGGACTCGTCGCCCCACCCGACCCCGGATGAAGCGGCCGGAACGCCGGACGGCGGGATCCCAGACGGGATCGGGCAGCTTCCGTTTCGAAGGCGTCTCTTCAGCGTGACACCGTGGTTGATGGCCGCCGCCACCCTGGTGCTCCGGCTGGCCACCGCCGCGCGCGGGCCGACCGACTGGGACTCCGCTCAATATGCATCGGCCGTCAACCGTTTCGACGTGACCCATGGGTCGCCCCAGCCCCCCGGGTACTGGCTCTACGTCGAAGCGGGCCGGGCAGTGAGGGCGCTCAGCGGTCTCGGGACCATACACAGCCTGGTGGTGGTGGCGGCTGTCGCCTCGGCGTTCGGAGTGGGCTTGGCCGTGGTGGCCGGGCGTGATCTCGGGGGGCGATGGACGGGAATCGCCACAGGGGCCATCGTGGCGACCTCCCCGTTCGCCTGGTTCAGCGGCTCCATCGTCGCCACCTACTCCTTCGACCTGGTCGCATGTCCGCTCTTGATCATCTTGGCATGGCGGGCCCGACCCGGAAGTTGGCACGGTGTGTGGGCCGTCGTCGTCCTCGGCCTGCTGGCAGGGTTCAGGCAGTCCATCATCCAAGCCTTCGCCATCCTGGCCGTGATCGCCATTGTGGCGTCCACCCGCCGTTGGGGTCGCCTGGTCGTCACCGCCGTGGCCGGGGTCGCGTCGGTAGCTGTGTGGTTGGTGCCCATGGTGATCCAACAACCCGGTGGTTTCCATGCCTGGATCCGGGCAACCCGCATCGAGGCCACCGGAGCCGCACAGGCCACGTCAGTTCTCGACCACGCTCGGGGAGGGCACGTCAATCTCGGAACTTTCGCCGCATACACAACCGTGGCCCTGGCGCCGTTGGCGGCAGTGGCGCTGGTAAGTGGAGTGGCCGTGGTGATCCGCGGCCTGATCCGCTTCCTCCGATCCGACACGAACAGTGCATCTGTGGGCCCCGACTTCTCCGAACGCCACGATCACCCGGCCGAGGGCTTCGGGACGGATCCGGCGCGGCGCCGCCCGTGGTACCAGGCGAAGGCCGCCATCCTGGCCGCCGCCATCGTCCCGCCCGCCGGCATCGTGGGGCTGATCCAGTTCGCCAAGGGGGGTTACCTGCTGGCCTACCTGCCCGCCGCCGTCATCGCCCTTCTGCTCCCGGTGACCGCCCTCGGCCGTAGGGTCGCCCAACCCGGGGCGGCCGCTCGATACTCGCCGGTGTGGCTGGTGCTCACCTCGCTCTCGGTGGCCCTGGTGGTGGCCGTTGGCACCCAGCGCTTCATCGACGGGAACGGGGTGTTGCCCCAACGCTGGCTCCGCCCCACCACTGGGGGCCTTTGGTTGCAGCAGGCCCGGTACCAGGCACCGTACGCCGACACGCGAGCCAGCATCATCAACGCAGATGCCATCGACGTCGCCCTGAAAGGCCTGGGCCCCGTTGTCGATCCCACCCGCGACGTCATCGTGTTCGACACCGTCGACGGTGGGGCGAACATCTACCGCAGTGCCGGCTATGCACTGCCGACTATCCCCATTGCCCTGATCCAACCGGGCGGCGTGCTCTACAACCAGATCCATGGTGCGCTGTACTACGCACGCGGCAACTCGGTGGCTACGGCGCCATCGGGCTCCGTCTTTCTGGTCGCTTCACCCACCATTCCGGGGTTGGCCTCCCTCACTGCCCAAGGCTACGCGCTCCCGGTGTCCACGCCTCAACCCATCGGGGGATACCGGGTGTGGCAACTTCTCCCCGGTACCACTGTGCTCGGGGTGCGCCTGATCTCCCGTTCCGGGCCCCGGTCACTGGGTGCCGGCATCTGATCCGCGAGTTCCGGCCGCCACCGACTCGAGAAACGTCGCGTAGCGGTCGATGATGATCGGCCAACGGAATCTGCCATCGACGTAGGAGCGACCCCGGCGGCCGAGTTCGAAGGCGAGCTCATCGTCAGCGCACAGCCGTTCGATGATCACTTCGAACTCCGCGTAGCCATCGAAGAAGAGGCCACCCCCCGAACGCCGGCAGTGCTCGGTGGTGGCACCGCAGTTGGCGTTCACCACTACCGGGGTGCCAGCACTCCAGGCTTCGGCGATGACCAACGAGAACGCCTCCCATCGCGACGGGGACACCAGTGCCACCGCATGGCGCAAGAGCTCCCACTTGGCTGCCTCTGACACCGCGCCCACCACGTCGATCTCGGGATGGGGGTCGGGGGCTTCGACCACCGGTCCGGCCATGATCAGGCGGAGCGGCCCGGGGTGTCGCTCCTTGTAGGCGGCGAACATCGACGCCAGCATCAGGCTTCCCTTGTGACTGTCCACCCGGCCCAGACACACCAGAAAGGGACCGGCCGGAAGAGCGGGGTCTCCCGGATCGAGTGTCTGGGGCGCATCGGGCGGATCGTCCACTCCCAGCCCGAGCAACATCTGGTGGTGCGACGCCACCGGGAAGAGCCCCTGCACCAACTCACGTTCCGCCACGGTTTGGAAGACCAACGCATCAGCGGCCGCGAAGACACGCGGGAAGACGGGCAGATGCAGGGCGGGCTCGTCGTGAGCCGCCGGGTGAAGGACGGTGGGGACACCCACCCTGTCGATGACCCGCGCCGTCGGATAGTACAGATAGGGATAGAAGATCACGACGTCGGCCGGTGAGGCCTCCGCCGCATCGGCCAGGGAGGGAGTCACCGGGCCCTGAAGATCGAGCCACCGCTCGGCATCCGGCAATGACGCCGAGGCCGGATCGGCCAGCAACGCGGCTGAGAGGGGATGGAACGACGGGTCCCTCCCCGCTGCCGATATGAATCGACGGACCAACACCCCGTTGATCCGGTGGTCACCCTCGGGATAGACATCGGCCCACGTGACGAAGTCCTCGGCGCAGCTGGTCAATACCTCTACGTCCCACCCCTTCCGTGCCACCAGGCCCTCGGCCAGCTTGCGGGCGGCTGTCTCGGCCCCCCCGATGATGTCCGGGCCGTAGCGGGGCACGACAAAGGCGACTCTCATCAGAAGCGGCGGTGGGCCGCCGACACGTTCACGCGACGTAGGCGGATTCGAGGGCTGACGCGAAGCCCTCCTGCACCCGGGGCAAGGCGAAGGAGGCCACCCGTTCTGACGCCGCCCGGGCCAGGGCATCCCGGAGGTTCTGATCGGTGACCACTCGGTGGATGGCAGCGGCTACCCGGGCGGGCTGCTTGTCGGGGAGCACCAGACCGGCGGTGGCCACTGTCTCGGGCACTGCGGTGTTGGTGTAGGCCACGATCGGCACCCGGTGGTACATGGCTTCGAGAAGCGGCACACAGAAACCCTCGTGGTTGGAGAGGCAGACGAACACGTCGGCAGCGGCGTAGTAAGCGATGAGCTCCTCGTGGGTCACCGAACCGGCGATCTCCACCGCGTCGATGAGTCCGAGTTCATCGGCAAACCGTTCCACCGCCGCCCGGTACTCATCGCTGATGGCGCCCCCCACCAGCCGAAGACGGGCCCGGGGGTCGTAGAAGCGGCGGTAGGCGGCCAAAGCTTTGACCAGGTCGTGTTGGCCTTTGTGGGGGGACACCTTGCCGACGAACAGTAACTCCGTCCCCCCACCGGACCGCTGTCCGGCCAGCCGAGCGGCCAAGGTGGGATCCGGAGATCCGGCAAATCCGTCCAGGTCGAGGAGCAACGGCACGGTGGTTGTCGATCGGTAGCCGGCCGCCTGCAGCTCCCGCTCGTTGAACATCGAGTCGGCAATGGCGAACTCGGTGATCGGAGCCAGGTCGCGCAACTGCGCCCTGCCCCACCGGACCTCCTCGCCCACCGCCGGAATCCAGGCCTCGAGCAGATCGGCCGGCGTGATGTTGTGATAGTTCACGAACTTCCGTTCTGCGCGGTCACGGAAGATGTCGGCGACCCCGCTCCCGATCGAGAGTTGGTACAACAACACGCGATCCGTCGAGGACCGGTCTCCCAGTCGGGAGACCGGGAACCCGTAGTCGAGGCGGTCCGGAGTGGCGTTTCCGTAGAAGATGTCGGATTCGAAGCCCCGCGATCGAAGGAGGTCCCGGAGTTGCACGACGTGGCCCCCGATCGCATCCCGGCTGGCCAGCGACGGGATGACCTGGTCGATGCGACGGGTCAAGAGGTGATGGTCTCGGCCACCGGTGAGCCGGAGATGCCACCGATCCTCTCCACCACCGGCACCTCACCGGTCAAACCGGTCGACCGGCGACGGAAGCTCACCGCCGGCAATAATCTCACCCGGCCGGTGGCCCGACCGGGGTTGGCCACTTCGAACTGGGTGACCTGATCTTTCCAATCGAAGATGGCCGTCTCGGTCAGGCTGCGGATGCCGACGCTCACCGAGTAGGTGCCGTCGAGGAGGGGAACCTCGGCGAAGTCGAACCGGATCTGGCCGCCGCCCAGAGGCACCTCCATCTGGCACCCCGGATCGTCGGGATCAGAGGCGAAGACCAGTTCGTTCTTGTCATCGTGGATGGCGATGGTGGCGATGGCGTTCTGCACGGGCGCCAGGCTGTCGAGGTCCGCGATGATGGACAACGAGTCCCCCGGGTAGAGGTGGGACCGGGTGCCCATGCCGCCATGTTCGGCCTGCACGGTACCGATGGCGAACACATTGCCTTCGATCCCCCCCGCCTCCGAATTATCCAACGTACCCACCCCGAGGAGGTCCGCCAGGTAGACCCGGATGCCCTCTCCGGGCTCGTCAATAGTGATCACCTTGCCGTGGTTCATCACCATCACCCGTTCACAGTTCTGGCGAATGGTGTCGGTAGCGTGACTGACAACCACGATGGTCCGGCCCTCTTGTTGGAACTTCCGAACATGGTCGAGGCATTTCCGCTGAAAGGCGGCATCCCCCACCGCCAACACCTCATCGACCAACAGCACGTCTGGTTCCACGTTCACGGCCACCGCGAACCCGAGCCGGACGTACATACCCGACGAGTAGTACTTCACCTGGTTGTCGATGAACTGCTCGAGTTCGGCGAAGGCCACGATTTCGTCGAAACGCTTCTCGATCTCCGAGCGGGGCAAACCGAGCAACGAACCGTTGAGGAAGATGTTGTCCCGGCCCGAGAGCTCCGGTTGGAAACCGGCACCCAGCTCCAACATGGCGGCCAGGCTGCCCCGGACCCGGATCTCACCCGAGGTCGGCTTCAGGATGCCGGCGATGCACTTGAGCAGGGTCGACTTGCCGCACCCGTTACGGCCCAGGATGCCGAACGTCTCACCCTCGTTGATCTCGACATTCACGTCCTGTAACGCCCAGAACGGGGTGAACGGCATTTTGCCACCGTGGATCACCCTCTCCTTGAGCGAGGTGTACCTCTCGTTGTACAACCGGAACTGCTTGGAGATGTCGGCAACTTCAATAGCGACAGCCATGGTCAGAGCTCCTCGGCGAAGTTGCCTTCGAGGCGACCGAAGACGATCAACGAGAGAAGGAAGAGGATGATACTGGCCACCAGCACCACCCCGAGGATCAGGCAGTAGGTACTAGGGCCCCAATTCGGAAGCATGTGGGTCACCGTTGAAGCTCCCTTGACGGTGTATTGCGATCTCCCATACATCGTTCGTTGAAACGCCAAGGCAATGGGTGTGACCGGGTCCATGAGGTACACCCACTTGAAACTGCCGAGATGATGGTCGCTCAGCGCGCCGGCGATCTGCCCGTAGGGGTAGACGACCGGGATGCTCCAGAACCAGGCCATCAGAAGCACCTCGGTGAGGTGCTGGGTGTCCCGGAGGTAGACGTTGACCGCCGACAGAAAGACGGAAATGGCACTGGTGAAGACGACCAGGGCCAACAGGGCGATGGGGAGGGTGATGAGAAAGGGAAGACTGGGCGTGATGCCGAAGACCACCAGGGCCAAGATGAGCACCACCACCTGAATGGCGAACAGCACAAGGGCGACCCCCACCGTGGACAGAGCCAGCAGCTCCCTCGGGAACGCCACCTTCTTCACGATGCCGGCGTTCGCCACCACCACGCCGGTGGCCGCCATGGCCGCATTGTTGAACAGGTTCCACACCAACAGGCCACAGAATAGAAAGATGGCGAAGGATGGAATGGTATTTCTGGCGATGACCTTGAAGACCACGTAATAGACGGCCAGCACCAGGGCCGGGTTCAACATCGACCAGAGGTAGCCGAGCACCGAGTTCTTGTACTTCACCTTTAGCTGGGTGCGGGTGAGCAGCACCAGCAGGTCGCGGTTGCGCCAAAGCTCCTTCAGTCGTTGTCGGACCTGGGCCTTGCCGTTGACCACGGTGATCTGCCGATTCGACTGCCCAGGGACGAACCGGGCGCTTCCCCCGATGGTCGAGGTCTGCTCGTCCTTTCCCTTGGCCGTTCCGCTGCGTCCCGGTCCCGAGTCCAGAGGCGCGGGCTCTACCGCGCCCACACTCACTTGACCACGGCCCCCGCGGTGGACGGACCATCGACCCCGTCCTTTTGGATCACCGCGTCGATGAACCCGTAGTCACGGGCCTCGTCGGCGGTAAACCAACGGTCCCGATCCGAGTCGGCCTCGATACGCTCCACCGTTTGACCGGTGTGGAAGGCGATCCGCTCGGCCATCATCCGCTTCAGGTAGATGATCTGCTCGGCCTGGATGGCGATGTCGGACGCCTGCCCCTGCATCTGACCTGACGGCTGGTGCATGAGAATCCGGCTGTGCGGCAGGGCGAACCGCTTGCCCGGCGTGCCCGAGCACAACAGGAACTGTCCCATCGACGCAGCCAGGCCTACGCAGATGGTGCGAATGTCGCACCGTACGAACTGCAAGGTGTCGTAGATGGCCAAGCCATCGGTGACCGATCCACCCGGCGAGTTGATATACACGGAGATATCCCGGTCCGGATCCTCCGCCTCGAGCAGGATCAACTGGGAACAGACCAGATTGGCCGTGTCCTGGTCGATGGCTGATCCGATGAATACGATCCGCTCCTTCAGCAACCGTTGGAAAATATCGGAGCCGGGGCCGGTGTCAGCGCCAGACTTTGATTCGATATCTCCACCCAGAGCAAGGGGGGAGGGGGCGTGCAGAGAAAGGTGACCGGCGTCGTCCATAGGCCGCAAGCTTACTTGGTCACCGCCCTGCGGTGATGCAGCCTCAGGACGGTGCAGCCACGGTTCCCCCCGGGTCCATCGCCTCGTCGGCCAGCGCCCGCACCGTCGCCACCAGGCGATTCCCAGAATTGGCCAGGTCCAAGCCCGCCACCCGTTCTCGGCCTTTCGCCGTCAACCGCTCACACTCGGCGGGATCACCGAGGAGCCGGTGAAGGGCAGACACCACATGACGTGGGTGTTTCCTGGTCAGGAGCACCCCGGCGTCACCGAGGACCTCCGACACTGCCCCGGCGTCGTAGGCCACCACCGGTACGCCACGGGCCATGGCCTCGACCAGCGGTACCCCGAAACCCTCGTGGTCCGACAGCATCACCAGTACATCGGACGCTCCGTAATAGGCGGAGAGTTGGGCGTCGTCGATACCGCTCACGAAGTCGACCGCGCCGGACAGGCCGAGGGAGATCACGTAGTGACGAAGGGCGTGTGCGTAGTTGGGCTCGGAGGGCGTGCCCACCAGTGTCAGGCGCGCACCGGGGTCGGTGGTCATGCGGGCTACGAACAACGCCGCCACCGCGTCGTGGTGTCCCTTGTTGGGTGCCAAACGCCCGACCGAGAGCCAACGGGCGCCGCCTGCATCCTCCTGGCGCCGGCGATCACCCTCCCTTCGCAGTCGTTCCGCCGTGACCGGGTCGGGCGGAGTGGGCGGAGTGACCACATTGGCCACCGGGATCACCACCGTCGAGGCGCATCCGGCCTCTCGGAGTTCAGCCGCGTCGAACTCCGAGACGGCGATCCCCAGGTCGGCGCGGGGTCCGATCTCAGCCAGCTCGTAGAGGCTTTCGACCTGCAGCCGGGCGATGCCATTGTTCCATGGGGCGAAGAACCGGGGCGGGGTGACACTGTGATAGTTCACCACCAGACACTCGCGGCGAGCCGCCAGCCATCGGGCCATCACCGACTCGGTGGCGAACTGATACACCAGCACGTCGCCGGGCTCGGCCTCCTCCTCGTAGGCGAGGTAGGGACGGGTTTCGGCAACCGTGTCGGGATCGGGGAGCTCTGTGTAGATCCGGGTCGTCACCCCTTGGGCCGCCAGCTGATCGCGGAGGGCCCGGGTGTGCTCCCCCACCGCGTCGAAGCGATGCAGCATGGGGACGAACTGATGGATACCGCTCATCGGCCCACCGTCCCCACCAGCGCGTGCATGGAACCATCCGGTGATGGGTGCCACTGCAGGTCCACCACTCCGAAACGCCGAAGCAGAAAGAGCCATGTCTCGGGATGCAGCGGGCGTCCCGGAGCCAGATCCCGGGCCACTGCGGGAAGGTTCTCGTCCCAGGCCGCCTGGTCGCTGACCAACAGGACAACCGTCCCCCCCGGACCCACCGCCCGCACGGTGTTCCCCAACAGGCCCAGTTTGCCGGAGAGCTCGAGCCGGTCGACGGCTCCGACCAGGACCACCCCTGACACGCTGTTGTCCTCCGCCGAGGCGAGAAACTCCGCCACCTCGCTGAAGACCACACCGTCCTCGGGCCCGGGATCCCCGAAGGTTCGCCAGACTTCCCACCCCCGGGGTTCCACCCCGCACACCCGGTGACCGGCGCGTCGCAGGGTCGCCGTCAGTTCCCCGCCGCCCGACTCACCCACGACGACCGGCCCCGAACTGTGCGGGGACTCGAACCACCCGGCCAGCATGTCGGACCACACCGACACGTCGGGTTCGGGCATCGGTTCGAGGGGCTCGTCCAACAGGGTGCCGATGGGGTCCACCCGTGAGGCAAGGGACTCCATCCGGGCGGCCAGGTAACGGAGCGCGTCCCAGGTGGCAACCAGTCGGTCGTCCATGGCCGCGTCGGCGGCTTTTCGGGCGTCCGCGGCGAGAGTGGAAGCGAGCACTCCGGCCACATCCCCCACAAACCGCTGTCCGATCCGCGCGGATCGTCCGCGCTGCCAGAGATCCTCCGGCAGTCCTTCCCAGGGGATGCCCGCGGCTCCCGTGCCCGTACCTCGCTCGGAAAGCCGGCGCATGGCATCGTCGAACCCCCACTTCAGGCCGCCCTGAGGACGCAACCGGTCGAACCCCGCCAGCAATTCCATCTCGTCGGGCTCGGGGCCGTCGTCGGAGACGGTGGCATCGGGAATGCCCTCCTCGGGAGTCATCGGCTCATCCTCCTCGTTGGTAGGCCGGCCCGCCCGTCACCAAGGGCAGCCGGCCTGTGCGAATCGACGTGCGGGGACCTCGGGACACCACTGCCTGCAAGAACTCTGAGTAGCGATCGATGATCGAGGGCCAACGGTAGTACTGCTCGGTGTAGTCCCGGCCGGCCCTGCCCAGTTGCGCCCTCACCTCCGCGTCCCCCACCAGCTTGTCCACGGTGGCTTCGAACGTCCGGTAGGACTCGAAGTACAGGCCACCCCCGGACCGGCGACAGTGCTCCATGGTGGCGGCACATCCCGCGTTCACCAGGACGGGCACGTCGAGGGTCCATGCCTCCAACAGGACCAGCGAGAACGACTCATAGGCAGAAGGCGAGACCATCACCTGGGCATCGGCCAGGATGTCCCACTTGTCGGCCTCGGAGACGGTGCCGGTGACGACCATGTCGGGATGTTCGGGTGCCTTGTCCGACACCGGGCCCACGAAGGCCAGGACCAGGTCACCCGGGTGGCGGTCCTTGTAGTGGGCGAAGTACTCGGCGAGCATCCCGCACCCTTTGTGTTCGTCGACCCGGCCCAGGTAGCAGAGGTAAGGACGATCGCCGATCCCGAGAATCTCCCCTCCCCGCCTCCCGTCGCCGGCCGGCTCGTTCACCCCGAGCCCGAGCACGATCTGGGGTTTGGCACCAATTCCGAAGACGTGCTCCATCAGGTCCCGCTCGGCTTGGGTGTGGTACACGAGCCCGTCGATATCCCGAAAACTCTGTCGGAACGCCTTCAGGTACAGCGCCGGCTCATCGTGAGCGGCCGGGTGGAGGACGGTAGGGACCCGGGCGGCGGCGATGGCGTCGACGGTGGTGGCAAACAGATACGGATAGCACGCAATGACGTCGGCATCGCTGGCGGCGATGGCGTCGACCAACTCCGGGCACATCGGCCCATTGAGCGCCACCCATCTGCGGGACTCGGCCAGGCCGGCGGTGGTCGGCGACACCCGCAGCTTGCCGTCGAGTTCGAAGTATTCGAGCAATCGTCGGCTGGCGGTGCGGAATCTCTGCACGGTGACCCCGTTCACCGACGACGTTCCCGCCGGCTCGGTGTTCTCCCAGGTGAGGTGGTCCAGCGCACAGCTGGTGAGGATCTCCACGTCCCAGTCGGGACGCAGGCTCATCCTTTCGGCCAGCATGCGAGCCGCCGTCTCCGCCCCGCCGATGACCTCGGATCCATACCGCGGTGTGACAAATGTGAGCTTCACGCGCTGACCGCCCGGTCGGCCTCGAGCCCGCCCACCACTTCGATGAACCGGGCCCGGGTGGCAGTCACCGCGAACGTATCAAGACGCTGGTGCCCCTGCTCGGCCAGGTGCTCGGCCAACGACGCATCACCACGCACCCGATCGACGGCCGCCGCCGCCAGGCTGGGACGCTTCGAGTCGATCAGGATCCCGGCCCGGCCCAGGGTCTCGGGCACCGCGCCGGCTGCGAAAGCCACGATGGGCAGATCGAAGTGCATGGCCTCGAGGAGGGGGATGCAGAACCCCTCGTGGTCAGACAGGCAGACGAACACGTCGGCATCCGAGTACCAGGCGGCAAGTTGGGGAGGTGTCAGGTTCTCTCCGTGGTCGACCGCCCCTGCCAGTCCCAACTCCTCGGCATACTCCATCACCGCCCGGGCGTAGGTGCCGGTGATGGCCGGCCCCACCAGTGCCAAGCGCGCCTCGGGGTCGTACCACCGCCGATAGAGCCAGAGCATCTCCACCAACAGGTGCTGATTCTTGTTGGGCGACAGGCGACCGACAAAGAGCAGCCGGGCGCCGGTGCCGTGGGACTCCTTCAATCGTGCCGCCTCGGCAGCATCGACGAGTTGCCGGCTCGCCCAGGCGTCAATGTCGGTGAGGATGGGCACGACCTCGGTCTCGAGACACCCGAAGGCCCGGAGCTCGGCCGCATTGAAGGCTGAGTCCGCGATGCCCAACGTCGCCCGCGGTGCCAACTCGGCCATCTGGCGCCGGGCCAATGCCACCTTTTCCGCGGTGTTCTCTTCCCAACCTTCATAGAAGCTGGCCGGAGTGATGTTGTGATAATCGAGCACCAGGGTCTCGGGCCGGCCCAACAGAAAGTCGGCCACCGGCGATGCTGTACTCAATTGATAGAGGAGAACGTCGCCGGGTTGCGCATGATCGGGGTACTCCTCGAAGTACGTGGCCTCGGTCAGGAGCTCATCGTGGGCGGCCTCCACATAGATGTTCGAGGTCCATCCTGCATTTCGGAAGGTGTCGCGCAAGGCGAGGGTATGGTCGCCGGTGGCGTCCCGAGGGAGGAGCGCCGGGACGAACTGGTGAACGGTGGTCACCGATCCCGTACGGCAACCAGCAGGTACTCGCCCGGCCCCAACAACAGGTCGTTGACTGTATCGATAGCTGCGTTGATAGTGGTGGCATCGGTGCTCGAGGTCGCCACACGATCGAGTCGTCGAACTTCGCCCCCGGTGTGAAGTGCGGTTCGGGACAGCCCGTAGGCCGCCAGCACGTGGGTCCAGGTGTCGGCGTGAAGCGGGTGCCCGGGAGCCAAGTCCGCCACCAGCGGTGACGTGCTCCGCCGCCACGCCTCCGGGGTGGCGGAATGAAGCACCAGGACGCCGTCGACTGCCAACCGGGACGAAGCCAGAGCGACGAGGCGATCACGCTCATTGGGGTGAAGCCACTGGACCGATCCGCTCAACACGATCCCGGCCAGCGCTTCCTCGGCCACCACCTCGAGATGATCAAGGGCCGCCTCGGCCCGCACGTCCAAGCCCCGCTCGATGGCCGGTTCGATGGTCGTCTCCGACGGGTCCACCCCGTAGGCGTCCACTCCATCGGCGATGAGGCGGGCCACCAACGACCCGTTCCCGCACTCGGCGTGGAGAACCCGGCCCGGGACCCCCGACACCGCCGCCTGGGCCTGGTCCGCCCACCAGGTGGTCCCAGGGTCGGTAACGGGGACGGCGGTGGCGGGAAGCTCGGGAATGCGCAGGGACTCTACGGTCGCCTCGAGGTCCTCGATGTGGTCCACGACGAGATGGAACATCCGGGAAACCGCCCACGAGAACTTCACGATTTGATGGACTATGAAACCGAGATACCAGTTCAGCGACTTGCGGATCAGTCGCTTGATGTAGACACCTATCTTCTTCTCGGATTCGACCGGCACGGCAATATCGACGTAGGCGGCCCCATCCACCAGCGCCAAGTTCTCGCGCAACCGGGCTTTGCCCTGCAGGCCGACGGGTGAGAACTCGAGAAAGAGCTCATCGAGTTCCCGTTCGAGTCCGGCGGGCAGATCACCCGACGCCCGCCGGTGTCTGACCTCGGCGTCGATCTCGGCCATCACCTCAGCCAGGTACTCTGCGCGCCCGGCGGCGTCGAGTTCGTCCGGCTTCTTCGAGAGGGGTTCCTCCGGAGTCGCCGACGACGTGGGCTCTGTTGCCGAGGAGGCCGCCGTGGGCTCGGACGGGGTCGATGCGGGCATTCCGACGACTATAGCCAGCGGGGCAAAGCATTCTCGAGAACCGGAGAAACCCCGGCTTGGTAGATTGTCGGCCTTGCGGGTGTGGCGGAATTGGCAGACGCGCCGGGTTTAGGTCCCGGTCCCTTCGGGGGTGGAGGTTCGAGTCCTCTCGCCCGCACCGATGTGAATCCACATTTGACCGGACCAGAGCCACCCCGACCAGGTCTTGGCCGCGCTGGACGCCCGGGCCGCGATAATTGGTCGATGGAACTCCGCCAGGTTCGGTTGTCCGACCCGATCATCGCCCCGCTGCTCGCCGGCCTGACCGCGGAGTATGAGCACCGGTACGGAGCGGACGGTGAGATGGCCCTGGCCCATCCCGACGAGTTCGATCCCCCCACCGGTGCGTTCGTCGTCCTCCTCGATGACGATCAGACCGTGGCCGGTGGTGGTATCCGCCGCTTGGAGAATGAAACCTGTGAGGTCAAGCGGATGTGGACCTCACCTGAGTATCGCCGACGTGGACTTGCCAGTACCGTCCTGACCGCGTTGGAAGATGTTGGCCGACAGCTCGGCTACACCCGGGTGCGGCTGGAGACCGGTCCTTCACAGCCTGAGGCGATCGCCATGTATGGACACCTCGGCTACCGGACGATCCCGCCCTTCGGCCCCTACCAAGATGCAGTTGCTTTCGAACGAGACCTGGCCCCCGCCGACCGCTGATCGGCGGGGGCCACTCCGTTCTGAGTTCATCGACGGCCTGCATCCAGGCCCCGACGAGCCTCAGCGGTCAGCGTTCACGGTGTGGTGGATGCCGGAGCCGTCGTTGTGGTGGTCGTGGGTGTCGGCGGCGTCCATGGCCGGGTGGCAATGGTGGTCGGCGTCGTGGTGGCATCGGGAGTCGTCGTCGTCGTGGTCGCAGGGTCAACGGTGGCCGGCGTCGGGGTCGCAGGGTCAACGGTGGCCGGCGTCGTGGTGGTGACGGGGCCAGCGGAACCGAAGTTCACACTGTTGGTGTTGCCGTTGCCTTCATTGGAGATGTGGACGATGTTGATCGGTGCCAGCACGTTGACGTTCTGGAACTGCATGCCGACGTCGCCGAAGCCACCGTCATTCCCCTGGGTCTGGTTTCCCCTCCCGGCGACGGACAGGTTGCTCGAGCCGGATACGTTCTGGTTGATGCCGATCGGAGCCGGGAGCACGCTTGGAGCCGCCACCGTAGCGGCGGCCGGAGTCGCCGGGCACACCGTCGGGGCGGGGGTCTCTGCCGCCACGGGACTCTGCGCTACCGCCACCGACCGTGCGTCGATGCGAAGACCGAGCGAGAAGACAAACAGGATTGCAGCTATGAGAACCAAGCTGAGGCAGGCAGGAGTCTGCCAGCGTTGGACAGTGGACATGGTGAGCCTCCGGTGATCGGGCGCAACCCACAGCCCCGGATGTCCAAACCAGCGATAGCCGAATACGCGCTCGTAAGCTGGCGAGCCCCGTCACTAACGGGCTACGCGTAGTGTGCGGCCACGATATCCCTGAACAGGACACATTGCTCGGGTGACGACCATGAGGAGTTCTCCATGACCACCCCTGCCCTGTTGTTGATGGACCTGCAAGCCGGCATCGTCGACCGCTACGTCACCGATACCGGCTTCGTGCCGCGGATCACCGCCGCCGCCGACGCAGCCCGGACCGCGGGGCTACCGGTGATATGGGTGAAGGTCGGGTTCCGTCGAGGTCATCCCGAGGTGTCCGCACGGAACAGGACCTTCTCCGCGCTCACCGCCGGCGGCGGGTTCGTCGACACCGACCCGGCCAGCGACCTCCACCCCGGCCTCGAACCGCAGGACAGCGATATCGTGGTCGTCAAACGGCGAGTCAGCGCCTTCACCGGTAGCGACCTCGAGGTTGTGCTCCGTGCCGCAGACGTGGACACTCTGGTGCTGGCCGGGATCGCTACCAGCGGAGTGGTGCTCTCCACCCTCCGCCAGGCAGCAGATCTCGACTACCGGCTGGTGGTGCTGGCCGACGGTTGCCGGGACGGCGACGAGGAAGTCCACCGGGTGCTCACCGAGAAGGTGTTTCCGAGGCAGGCCGACGTCACCACCATCGGGGAGTGGACGGCCCGGCTGCGCTGAAGTCAGTCTTCACCCGGGTGTTCCTCTATCGCGGCCAGAGAGCGAAGGGACTCGATCTGTTGCACGTTTCCGATCACCACCAGGACATCTCCCCCTTCGACCTCAGCTTCGGGCGGCGGGTTGGTGCGAAACGCCTCACCGGGATGCCGGAGCGCGAGGACCAGAGCACCGGTCTGGGCGTGGACCCGTGCACTGCGCAACGTCTGGCCGACCAGCGATGAATGGGCAGGCACCTCCACCTGCTCGAGGCGGAACTCGAGACTGCCATCGTGCATGACGACATCGAGGAATTCCGCAACATGAGGTTGCACGGCGAGCGCCGCCATGCGAGCACCGCCGAGGTCTTGCGGGTTCACGACCCTGTCGGCACCCGCCTGGATCAGCTTGGCAGCTGCGGATTCCGAAGCGATACGCGAGACGATGAACAGGTCAGGACGCATCGACCGGCCCGTCAAGGTCACATAGAGGTTGTCGGCATCACCGTTGAGAGCGGTGATGAGCACCCGGGCCCGATCGATCCCGGCAGCGCGCAGGACATCCTCATCGGTGGCATCGCCAAATACGGCCGGCCCGCCCACAGTGGCAATCCGTTCCGCGGAGGCATCGACCACCACCACGTCATCGTTCGAGGTCAGAAGGTAACGGGCGATCGCCTGTCCCACCCGACCCCAGCCACAGAGGACCACATGATTCCTCATCTCCTTGATCTGACGTTCCATTCTCCGCCTCCCGAATTCGTCGCCGAGGTAACCCTCGACGAGTGTCTCGATCATCACGCTGAACGTGTACGCAGCCGTGCCGACGCCGGTGACAATCAGGATGATGGTGAACAACTCCTGGCCCGTCCCGAAGGGGTGGACCTCACCGAACCCCACGGTGGTGACGGTGATGATTGTCTGGAAGATCGCGTCGATGACCCCGTACCCGAACAGTACAAAGCCCACGGTGCCCGCAACCACCACCACCAGCAGCCCGATCAGCCCCGAACGCAGCCTCTTGGCCGTCCGGATCTGGCGACCCCCGGCATCCTTGCCGTACCTCATGCTTATGGGCATGCACCATTGTGGCCTTTCAGCAGCCGCACCCTGCCCTCACGACCTGGCGCAGGTGGCCAGCGGGGCCTGGATCCGGGTCACGGGCCACGATCTCCCAGTGCACCACGGGTCGGGCCCAGCCACCGATCAGGTCAGTTCCCACTCATCACATCTCATCTCATGCATCCGCTCCCTGATGGTTGACCTGGCGGTGGAGACCGAATGAAGCCTCGAGTCCGGCCACGTCACCGGGGGACATCAACCGGAGGGATGCGCGCCGATCAGGCCTCCAGTAGACGGGGTCGTCAACTCGCCAGCCCCGCTCTCTCAACGCTCGCTTGTTCACCTTGTTGGTGGCGCCCACCGGTAGTTCGCCGACCACCCGGACGTAGCGGGGTGCCCACTTGGTTCCAAGGTCGGGCTGGGCGGCGAGGAACTCGTCGAACGCCGATGGATCGAACCTGGTCGGGTCATCGAGTTCGACGACGGCCATGACCTGATCATCGGCGGTCCGCTCATCGGGGACGCCGAATGCAGCCACACCGGTCACCCCCTCGAACCGGGCCAGAATGCGTTCGAGAGGGGCCGAGGCGAAGTTCTCGCCGTCCACCCGCAGCCAATCGATGGTCCTCCCGGCGAAGAAGAAGACCCCCTGCTCGTCGCGATAGCCGAGGTCACCTGACCAGTACCAGCCGTGGCGCGACCGTTCTCGGGTCGCCTCGGGGTTGTTGTAATACCCCTCGAAGCGCGCGAGGGCGTTCCGGCCCACAATCTCCCCGGTGGCGTCACCGGCATTCAGCAACTTGCCGGAACCGTCGAATCGAGCGGCTTCACACTCCTCCCCCGTTTCCGGATTCACGATGGCCACATCGAGACCCTCCAAGGGAACCCCGAGAGCGTCGGGAGGGAGCCCGGGCTTGGGCACGAATATCACTGCGTTCTCACTGGAGCCATATCCTGAGAAGACCTTGCAACCGAATCGATGTTCGAACGCCGCCATGTCGGAAAGGGAGGACTCGGGGGCGAGAACGAAACGGAGATGATGATCGCGGTCGTGGGGGTCGGGCGGCGTGCCCACGACGAACGAGAGTGCACGCCCGATGGTGGCGAAGAAGGTGGCCGAGGTTGATCGGATGTCCGGCATGCATTCCGAGGCTGAGAATCGGCGGCGGAGCACGATGGAGGCTCCGCACCCCATGGCGGGAAACACGCTCGAGAAGAGCGCGTTGCCATGGAAGAGCGGCATGGCGCAATACATCACGTCGGCGGACGAGAATCCGAAACCGCGGGCCGACCGGGCGATCCTCCCCTGAGTGACCCGCACCGCCTTGGGTGCCCCGGTGGAGCCAGAGGTGAACAACAGCAGGGCAAGGTCGTCAGGAGATGGGGCGAACGCCTCGGGTCGCTTGCCGTCGGTGATGGAAGAAGGGTCGTCAACTTCGACAATCCGGGTCGACCCGAGGTCGAGTCCCTCGAGCAGGGGTCGGTGCCCGGCATCGGTGAGGATGACCGCACAGTCGGTGTGCATGATGTCGGTGGCCAGTTCATCGCCCCGCCGGGTCGAGTTCAGGCCGACGAGGACCGATCCCGACAAGATTGTCGCCCCCAGGGCGAAGAGGTACTCGGGGACGTTGTCAAGCAGAACCCCTACGTGGGGCGGGCGACCGGCGGTGAGCGCACGAAGCCAGGTGGCCCGAGCCGACATCTCGGCCACCACATCGGCCCAGGTCCAACTCTCCCCCTCGAACACCAAACCGGTGTTGGTGTCGTTGGCCCGTGCCAGCACGACTTCCGCAGCCGTCGTACCTGCCTCAGGGGGCAATGGACTTCAGCTCGAAGTACTCCTCGAGCCCCTCTCTCCCGTACTCCCGACCGATGCCACTCGCCTTGTATCCGCCGAAGGGGCTGGAAAGGTCGGGCGCATACTTGTTGATGCCGATGGTCCCGGTCCGGATTCGGCGAGCCACCTCGAGCCCGTGGGACTCGTCGCCCGTCCATACCGAACCGGCCAATCCATACTCCGATTCGTTGGCGATGCGCACCGCCTCCTCCTCGCCGTCGTACGGGATGACCACTACCACCGGGCCGAAAATCTCCTCACTGGCGATCCTCATGGAATTCTCGACGGAGGCAAAGACGGTCGGGCGCACATAGCAGCCGCCACCCAAGCCGTCGGGTTCGCCGGGACCGCCGGCCACCACCCGGGCACCCTCCTCGATCCCGAGCGCGATGTAGCCCGACACCCGGTCCTGGTGGCGTCGCGAGACCATCGGACCGATCTCGGTCGCCTCTTCGAACGGGTTGCCCACGACCAGGCCCCGGGCCACCTCACCGAGGGCATCGGCCACCTCGTCGTGGCGATGTCGGGGGGAGAGCACGCGGGTCTGGGCGGCGCACGCCTGCCCGCTGTTCATAAAAGAGGCGAAACGCAGCCCGGTGGCGACCCCGGCCAGATCCGCGTCGTCCAGAATGATCGCCGCCGATTTGCCACCCAGCTCGAGACCCACCCGCTTGATCTGCTCTCCGCATATCGAACCGATGCGTCGGCCGGCGACTGTCGAACCGGTGAAGGCGACCTTGTCGATCCCGGGGTGGGAGACCAGGTACTCCCCGACCTCCCGTCCTGCCGGCAGCACGCTGACCACCCCTTCGGGCAGGCCGGCCTCGGCGATCCACTCGGCCATGAGCAACGCATCGAGCGGGGTCTCGGGCGAGGGCTTGACCACCACTGTGCACCCGGCGACCAACGCTGGTGCCAGCTTCGACATGATGGTCATCTGGGGCACGTTCCATGGGGCAATCGCCGCCACCACCCCCACCGGCTCGCGCCGGACGAGCGTGCGACCGAACAGACCCGGTCGCTCCTCCTCCCACTCGATGAGGGAGGCGAGACCGAGCGTCACATCGAGGAGCGACCATGGGGCCCACGCCTGACCGAGCCTGGAGAAGGTGACCGGCGAGCCGGTCTCCGCGGTAATGAGGAGCGCCATTTCCTCTTGTCGGGCTTCGTAGACATCCGCGAATCGCCGGAGAAGCGCCACTCGCTCGCTGGGTTCGAGATTCGGCCAGGGCCCGGTGTCGAAGGCATGGCGAGCGCTCGCCACCGCCAGGTCCACGTCATCGGGGGTAGCCATCGGGGCCCGACCGACGATGTGAGCGTCGTGGGGTGAGACCACTTCGATGGCCGGACTCGAAGGCCGGGGGGCCCAGCGACCGCCGATGAACAGCGCGTCCCACTCGGGCACACGATGATCGGCTCGCTCACCGGTGGCGGTGGCCCCTGTCGTCACGGCGCGAACAGTACCGGCACATGGGTGATCTGGCGAAACAGGGTCGACGGTGCCCGTTCGATGTCCCCGGCCACCGCATAGTCAGGCCAACGGGCCAAGACCTCTTCGAGGAGGACCCGGGCCTCGAGTCGAGCCAGGCTCGCCCCGATGCAGAAGTGCTCGCCGAAGCCGAACGAGACGTGGGGATTGGGCGACCGGGTGACGTCGAAACAATCGGCTGTCTCGCCGAACACCTCCTCATCCCGGTTGGCCGCCCCGTAGGCGAGGACCACGTACTCGCCCCCACCTAGCTCGGTGTCGTGGAGAACGACCTCGCCGGTGGTGGTGCGGGCCATGGCCATGATCGGCGTCACCCATCTGAGCATCTCTTCGATGGCCGGCGCCAGAAGCTCGGGCTCCTGCTCGAGCCGGCGCCGCTGTTGGGGATGATCGGCCAGGGCGACCAGACCGCCCGACATGAGCGACCGGGTGGTCTCATTGCCCGCCACCATGAGGGTCATGCAAAAACCCTGCACCTCGGCCCGGGTGAGCCGGGTCCCTTCGACCTCGGCCACCAGCAGGGCACTCAGCAGGTCATCGGTGGGAGCTTCCGCTCGGGCGTCGAGTTGCCCATCGAAGTAGCCGATGAGTTCGAGGGCCAGTAGGGCATTCTCTTCGGTGAGGTCGGTGGCCGCTTCCATGATGGCATCGGACCAGCGGCGGAAGCTGTCGCGGTCTTCGGCCGGGAGGCCGAGGAGTTCGGCGATGACCAACAACGGGAGCGGGGCGCACAAGGCGTCCACCAGATCGACCGGTTGGGTGGGGTCGATCCGGTCGAGCAGATCTACGGTCAGCTCCCGCACCCGTGGCTCGAGGGTAGCCACCCGGCGCGGCGTGAACGCCCGGTTGACAAGCTTCCGGTACTGCTCATGGCGGGGAGGGTCGAGGTAGAGGACGGAGTCCTCGGCCGCAATCTCCCGGCCACGGTCGGACATCAGCACACCCTGGCCGGAACAGAAGTTGGCTGGGTCCTTGCCGACAGTTTGAATGTCGCGGAGGCCGGTCACCGCCCAGAACTCACCACCTTTCTGCCAACTGACCGGACAGTGTCGGCGGAGCTCGGCCATCTCCGGATCGGGATCACCGGCGAAGAACGCCGGATCTCCCAGCGGGATCTCAAAGCTCCCACCGGTCATATACGGACCTCATTCCTCGGGGAATCTGACACCGGCGGCCTTGCCGCGGCCGGCGATTCGGGTGTGGGCGATCCGACCACGGCGGGAAGCTGGCGGAGGGTGCTCCACAGCACCGCGGACACTGCGGCGGCCGGCACCCACATGAGCAATGCCGACCCGGCGATCTCATTGGCACCCAGTACGGCGGCCACAATGGCCAACCACAAGATCTGACAGTTGTAGGTGACCAGGCTCACCATGTGGGGGTGGTCCATCCAGCGTTCGACCCGCCGGTTGGGCTCACTCCTGGTCATGTAGGTGAGGATGGTCAACAGGACGGCAGCGGTGAGGGTGAAGCCGACCTGGCTGCCGAGAGGGAGGCCGAACCAGAACCCAGGGCCGCGGTAGTGGAACACCGTGCCCAGGAACCACCGGTTCCCGAGCCGGGAGACCGGATCCATGATCCACAGTGCCCATACGGTGAGGACCAAGCCGACCAGGTACTCATGCCACGGGCGGCGGGCCCGGGTCTGCCAAGGGCCACTGGTCAAGAGCCGGCCGGCGGAAAACCCGAAATAGCCCAAGAAGGTATAGGAGAGTGGGACCATCAAGGGAACGTCGCCGATGAAGATCTCCTTGTGGCGAAGAAGTGGGTTGAAGTTGTAGCCGGTGTAAGGAATCCCGAAGTGAACCGAGCAGTTCTCCGCCAGGGCGCCGATCCCCACCGCCGCCACGGCGTAGAGAATCGTATTACGCCAACCGAGGTGTCGGCTGGCCCGCCAGAGGAAGGTCAATCCGAACAGAGTGACATACCAACGTCCGACCAACGTTCCATAGATCTGATGCAACTGGCTCTCCTGTCACCCACGCGAAGCTTCGCCCCACCATCCAAAACCTTCCTATAGTTGTAGAGTCAAGGGGCGTGCCCCAAACAGGCTGTTTGTTCATCGGTGACGTGACCGCCCTCACCGGGATCACGGCCGGACGCATTCGCCACTACGAGGCCATCGGGCTCATCGCCCCCGACCACCTCGACAGTGGCTATCGCACCTTTCGGCCTGCCGACGTGCTCCTCTTGCTCCGCATTGACCTGCTCCGGAGCCTCGGCATGGGGCTGGGCGCCATCCGGGCGTGTCTGAACGACGAACCGGAGACCCTTCACGCTGCCCTGGTGCAGCACCGGCTGGTGCTCGATGGCGAGCATCGGCGCATCGAGCGCCTCCTCGAGGCCGTCGACACCGCCCTGGGGCACAGCGATGACGATCCCTCGGGCTCCATGGCCCGACTGGCCACCACCCAACGGGACAGCATCGGCATGTTCGGACGCCTGAGCCGACCACTTTCCGATCGAGCCGCGGTCGCCTATCTGAAGATCTTCAGCTCGTGGGAACTCCCGGTACCCCCACTCTTCGGCCAGATGGTCCTCCCCGAGCAGATCACCGAGTTGCTCGAGCGTTTGGTGATAGCCGACGGTCACGACGCCCTCTTTGCCCGCTTGCGCGACCTGTCCACCCAGGTGGTGGCCCTGCCCCCCGACGACGACGCCGCCACCCGGCGACTGGCCCGGGAGTGGGTGGCCGAACAGCTCGCCTCTCCGTATCCCACCGCGGTGGCCGACGCCCTTGGCGACTGCGTTCCCAGACTGGCCGACCTGACGGTGATCCAACAGGGACTGCGGGCCTGGTCCGAGTCTCTCTCGCCCCAGGCCGGACACTTCATGCACGAAGTGGAGGCTGAGTCCGAGCGCAGGAACGCCTCGGTGCTCGGTGTCATTGTGGTGCCCCGAGCAGCCGACGGTGGGTGAGGACTACAACTAGCCCGGCGATGGTTTTTGGCAGAGCAGCGCCAACAGATAACAGGACTCGGCATCGAAGTAGGTCCCGTAGTTGGCCGCCAGGGCGACCGGGTCGAACTCACCCCGCGAGACGGCCGCTCCCCCCCAGTTCAGACCGCGCTCAGCCACCACCTCGAATCCGGCCGAGCTGACTTTGGACCGCAGTTCGGGGAGGGTGTACTCCACCTTGTGGTCCGGATCGATGAAGGCGTCCTGTTGGAGGCGGCACACCTTGCCGTTGGGCGTGTCGATAGCCAGGAACCCACCCGGCTTCAGGACGCGAAGGGCCTCGCCGAGCACGATGTCACCGTCCGCCGGGGTGACGTGCTCGATGGACTGCCCGCTGTAGACGAGATCGACGGAGCTGTCCTCGGCAAACGAGAGATCGGCCATCGAACGGTACTCATAGCGCACCGTGCCCCGCCCGGTGTCCCCGGCTCCGAACCGTTCGGAGTGATAGAGAGGATGCCGATCGTCAGGCGGGAGATCGACCACCACCAACTCATCGAAGGCATAGGGATAACCGAGCACCACCAGTGCCCCCCGGGGGTCGATGGTGTGACCGCCTCCGAGGTCGACGATCTGGCGGGCCGCGGGCAGGCCGATGATGAATTCACATCGGCTGGCGTGCAACGAGCTGTGGAGGTTGTCCACTCCAACCGGCACTTGGGTGCGGTATTCGCTCGAACAACGGACCCTGTCCATCACGTCATGGTGGGTGAGATGGCCATCCGCCATGGCCGCGGTCAGATCACTCCAGGCGTTGACGTCGGGCTCACGTCGCAGGAGGACGTTGTACACCATGCGCACCGCCTGACGGGGAGGAAGCTGGGTGAACGACAGTCCCGCCAGGCGGGTGGCCTCCCGGCGAGCCTTCATCTCCACCCGGGACAGGAACGGCGTGACCTTGCGCATCGCAGTACTCGTCGACCCAGCGAGGTTCGGCCCCGCTGCCGCCCTTGTCTCTCCGCTCACAACATCTCCGTTCACCATCGGCCGAGTTCCGAACCTACCATCGCCGGCTTGCCGAAAGGGGTGGGTTTCGGCCATGCTTCCCGGGTTCCACCGCACCATCACCACGGTCTTGGGCTCCGATGGGCGGCGCTTCTCGATTCACACACGCTGCACCCACATTTCACATCTAGGCACAGGAGGCCACTATGGGACTGCTCGACGGCAAGGTAGCCATCGTCACCGGCGCAGGTCGGGGAATCGGACGCGAGGAGGCCCTTCTGCTGGCATCCGAGGGAGCCAAGGTCATCGTCAATGACGTCGGTGCCTCTCTCCAGGGCGAAGGGGGCGACAAGCACCCGGCGGAAGAGGTGGTGGAGCTGATCAAGGCCGGAGGGAGCGACGGGGCCGTCAACTCTTCTGATGTCAGCTCGTGGGAAGGGGCCAAGGCCCTCATCGACCAAGCCGTCGATACCTTCGGCCAGCTCGACATCCTGGTCAACAACGCCGGAATTCTGCGGGACAAGATGAGTTTCAACATGGAGGAGTCGGATTGGGACGATGTCATCCGGGTCCACCTGAAGGGTCACTTCGCACCCTCGCATCACGCAGCCATCCACTGGCGAGGGCGAGCCAAGGCGGGCGAGACGGTGACGGGTCACATCATCAACACCTCCTCGGAGGCCGGGCTCTACGGCAACGCCGGCCAGGCCAACTATTCGGCGGCCAAGGCCGGAATCGCGTCGATGACCTGGGTGTTGGCCCGCGAGCTCGAGCGTTACGGCATCACCGTCAACTCCATCTCCCCCCGGGCCCGTACCCGGATGACCGAGGGTCTGTTCGGGGAGATGGCCAAGGCCGACAAGGGCTTTGACGAATGGGATCCCCGCAATGTCGCTCAACTGGTCGGTTTTCTGGCCTCCGACGAGGCCTCCGACGTGACCGGTCAGAACTTCATCGTCTTCGGCGGCAACGTGTGGGCCACCGGTGGCTTCCATCCGGTGGGCGAAATTCATCGCGACTCGATGTGGACCCCCAAAGAGTTGGCCGATGCCAAGGGCGAGCTCTTCAAGGGAATCTCATCGGGTATCCCGAAGTTCAGCTTCTTCTGAGCCGAACCCGCGGCGGCGCCTCGCTGACGACGGGCGGACCGAGCAGTTACCGCTTCACCCGGTACCCGGCGGATTCGGGAAGCTCAGGGCTCTGGACCGAGGCTGGTGCCTGGGGGAGGTGAAGCCAACGCGGCCGGTCGCCTAGTGACAACGCAAAGGCCGGGTGTGGCTCACGATCGACTGGCGAGCACCGCGGTTGCCTGCCCGACCACCTTCTCCTCGCCGTCGGCGTTGTGGAGACGGACATCGAGATCGACCAGATGTTCGCCGGCCTCGTTGCGGGTGCCCGTCACAACAATCTTCGTCTCGAGTTTCTCACTCGGCCAGGTCTGTTTGGCGAAGCGCACCTGAAAACGACGGACATTCCCGACGCCCACGTAGTCGGTGAGCGCCGAGCCCAGGAGCCCCATCGAGAACATGCCGTGTCCGAACACACTGGGTTGGCCCGATGCCGTTGCGATCACCTCGTCATGGTGCATGGGGTTGTAGTCACCCGACGCCCCGGCGTAGGCAACCAGATCGGTGCGGGTCAATACGTGACTACGGACCGGCGCTTCGTCGCCCTCGGCCACGTCCTCGACGTACAACGTCCCTGGAGCCATCGGTCAGTCCTCCTTGTCACGGCCTTCTTCGTCCTGGAAGAACAATGTCACATCCACCGGTCAGGCTCCGAAGAGGTGAAGCAGGTGGTCGATCGACCATACATCCCAACCGTGGGTTCCGAGCACCACCACCGCGGCCAGAATCATCATCAGGTTCTGCCCTTGTTCGGCCCAGTCATTGATCATCAGCACGAAGTACAGAAGGTTGAGCACGATGCCGGCGATGGCGGCGATCGGGGTCAGAAACCCCAGGATGAGGCCCAACCCGAGAGCGAGCTCGGCGAAGACCACTATGTAGGCCATGGGGATCGGATGGGGTCGGACGACCTTGTCGAATCCGGTCTTCACGAAGGACCACTTGTGCTTTTCGGCGACGGACCCGCCCCACGAAATTCCGGCACCCCGCTTCAACCATGCCCCGAGGTCCTTGTGAAGGAAGCTCTTCAGCCACCAGAGGCCGAGGCCGATTCGCAGTACGGCCAGCCATTCCGCCGTGGTCAACCAGGTCGAGTTCACGCGACACGTTCTAGCATCTTGGCCCCCCGGGACTAAGAACCGGTTCCTGTAGGGCCGTCACCGGTCGGCGCTACCATCCGCGAAACTCCGGAGTCCGTCGTTCGGCGAACGATGCCAGGCCCTCTCGACAGTCCTCGGTCCGGGTGATCAGCTCTTGACCGACAGCCTCGTCCCAGAAGGCGGCCGACCTGTCCGACTCGAGGGCCCGATTGGTGAGGTATTTGGCCATGCCGATGGCCTGGGTCGGGCCCGATGCCAACCGGGTCGCCCACTCGCCCACCACGGTCATCAACTCGGCCCGGGGCACCACCCGATTGACGAGACCCAAGCGTTCCGCTTCCGCGGCGGGCACCGCGTCCCCGAAGAAGAAGAGCTCCTTCGCTTTTTGGGGACCGACGAGCCGGGCCAGAAGGTAGGCACCCCCGGCATCGGGCGCAATCCCCCGGCGAACGAATACCTCGATGAACTTCGACTCCTCGGCCGCGATCACCAGATCGCAGGCCAAGGCGAGATGCATACCCCCGCCGGCGGCCGTGGCGTTCACCGCTGCGATCACCGGCTTCTCACAGTCGAGCACCGCTCCGACCAGACGTTGCCAGCCGTTTCGGATGAGCCGGGCGGCATCGCCCACCGCCCGGTCGGGGGCGCCTACCGGGCGCGGCGGGCCGGCGGCCTGGCTGCGGAGGTCGGCCCCGGTGCAGAACCCCTTCTCCCCGGCCCCGGTCAGCACCACCGCTCGCACGGCCAGGTCGCCCGAGGCCTCCTCCAACCATGCGATGAGCTGGGTCCTCATCTCGGCAGTGATGGCGTTTCCGGTTTCGGGCCGGTTGAGAGTGATCCACGCCACTTCGTTCTCGATCCGGCGAAGGACGTCAGCGGCGGGGGCCGCGGAAACGACCATCAGATCCGGTGGATGATGTTCATGCGCGAGGTGCAGACGGGATCCCCGGTGGCCTGATCGGTCCATACCGTCTCCACCACCACGAAGGTCATCGTCTTGCCCTTGGACTCCTTTTGATACGCGTCCACCACCTTGCCTTCGCCCTCGAGAACGTCCCCGGCGAAAATCGGCCGATGGTAGGTGAACTCCTGTTCTCCATGGAGGATGAGGCCGCCCTTGGCCATCAGCGGACCGAGCACTGACACCATCGCATTGCCGGTAGGTGCATCTGACGGCTGTAGTTCGGGGAAGACTCCGAAGTTCTCCATGACGAACGGATAGGTCGGAGGCGCCGGGATCCCAGCCAGGCCGGCCTCGGTGGCCGCCCGCGGGTCCCTATATACCGGGCTGGCGTCTTTCACAGCGCCGGCAAACGTGGCCAGATGCCCGCGCTCCACGGTCACCACCGATTTTCCCGTCGGCTGGCCGATTATCTCACTCAGGACGCTTTGCGACACCTCAGTCCTCCCTTGCCCTCGAATAGTTGCGCACCGTTACCGGCCGGGCCGGCGACATGAATCTCGCGCCACCGGCCACCGCCGCGAACCTAGCGCGCCGGCCGGCAGTTACGGGATGCCGACCAGTTCATCCCACCCGGCGGGCGAGGAGCCCAGGCAGATTGGCGTAGCCGTCGTGTTCGGAGCAGAACCACCCCACCTCGGGCGATGGTTTCGTGGTGGTCGATCTCGGCAGCACTGGGAGCGCCGGCACGTTGGTTTCGTTCCACGTCGCGGCGAATTGGCATCGGTTGCAGTTTGCCCATCCAGGAATGAGACCGACACGCTGCGTGGCACTTTGCCGATCCGAGGAACTGCTTTCGCCGGGACGTGGAACGAACGTGGCACCCGTCCCCTCCTGTCCCCTCCGCGGCACCACGGAGAGTGACCGCCGGCGCCGCCGGTCGGCCTCGGACCCATCGGCGCCCTTAGCACCGCCATACGGGAGGCCATCAACCGTCGGCGATGTCGCGCGGTACCGGGCGGGCTTCGTCGATTCGGCCTTCGTGGGACAGGGCCGCCACCTGCTTATCGAGGAGCTCCGGCCAGGTCGGCGCATCCCTCAGAAAGGCGCCTCGGATCGACCGGTGACGGCTCCCGGAGTGAACGTGGTCGGCATGGTGACGACCCCTGTGAGTTCGGGGTTGCCCTGATAGAAGCGGGTTGCCTCCGTATCGATCTGATAGTCGGGGATCCGGCTCAGTACTTCGCGCATCATGATCTGAAAGAGAGCCCGCGCCATGTGCAGGCCGATGCACCGGTGCGGCCCGACCCCGAAGGCCAGGTGGCGGTTGGGGGCCCGATCCAGCACCAGTTCCTCGGCGTCCTCGAACACCTTCTCGTCGAGATTGGCCGACAACCAACTCACCATCAGATAGTCGCCCCGTCGAAGGTGCTGGCCGCCGAGTTCGGTGTCCTTGGTGACCGTGCGGGTGAGCGTCTCATTGACACAGAAGAAACGGAGGTACTCCTCGGTGGCGGTCGGAAGAAGGTCCGGGTTCTCGACCAATCGCCGGCGCGCCCCGGCGTCGCTGTTGAGGTGATGCAGCGCCAGGGATGTCAACGACGTGGTGGTGTCCAGGCCTCCGCCGACCAGGTTCCACAGCACGGATCCGATCTGTTCGTCGGTCAGCAAGCGGCCATCGTCCAGTCGCAGACGGGTCAGCTCGGTGAGGATGTCGGCTTGGGGCTTCCGCTTCCGTTCCTCCACCGCAGCCACGAGCTCGGTCATCATGGCCGGGATGAGGGCCACGGCCTGGCGATGCTCAGGCGTCCGTGTGCCGTAGGCCACGGTGCCATGGAAGACCTCCGCATACCGGGCCCACTGGTCACACGGGAGACCAATCAGCTGCATGGTGATGACGGCCGGGACCGGATTGGCGAAATCGAGCACCATGTCCATCTGGCCGTCACCGATCTTCTGGTCGAGGAACCAGGTGGTCGTCGCCTCCATGAATGGGGTGAGAGCCGCGATGGCGCCGGGAAGAAGAAACGGATTGAGGAGTCGCCGGAGGGCAACGTGCACGTCCGCGTCGGCTTCGGCAATGCCGGCTTGTGGGATGCCTCGGGCCCGCGGGATCCCGGTGATCCCCAGGTAGTCGAGACCGTCGACGGGCGCCGGTTCGTACCGGCTCGAGAATGTGGTGTCGTCGCGGGCCACCTTGGCCACCTCGTCGTACCCGCTCACCACCCAGAATCCCCCGTAGTGGGGGCTGCGCGAAACCGGGCATCTTCGCAGTTCGGCCCAGGTGGCGTGGCGACCATCCAGATACGTTTCGGCGTGGGGATCAAAGTCAACCGCGGTCGGTTCAACGTCACCCATGGCGCTCCATCCCTTCTTCCGGGGACCGGAACGACAGCCCCTCGATCGGCCACCGATAGCATCGCGGCCATGTCCAAACGAGAGACCCTCCTCTACGAAGAATCAGACGGCGTGGCATGGGTCACCCTCAATCGCCCCGAGGCCTACAACGCCTTCGACTCGGTGATGCAGAGGGAACTCCGGGAACTGTGGTCGATGCTTCGGATGAACGACGACGTCCGCTGCGTGGTGCTCACCGGAAGCGGTGAGAAGGCATTCTCCACCGGCCTGGACCGTGGTCAGATCGAATCGATGGACGACCTGCCGCCAGGAAAGCTCCCCGGCTACAACACGCCCTGGGACTTCGACGACCCGGGCAAGAGCGTCTGCCCCAAATCCAATGACCTCTGGAAGCCGGTGATCGCAGCTGTCAACGGTATGGCATGCGGAGGGGCCTTCTACCTCCTCGGCGAAGTGGACTTCATCATTGCCGCCGATCACGCCACCTTTTTCGACCCCCATGTCACCTACGGCATGCCCGCCGCCTTCGAACCCATCTTCCTGCTTCACAAGATGCCGTTCCAGGAGGTTGCGCGGCTGTCGTTGCTGGGTGCCCACGAACGCATGTCGGCGAAGCGGGCCCACCAGGTCGGCCTGGTCTCCGAAGTCGTACCGGCCGCCGAGCTCCACTCCCGGACGGCGTGGGCGGCCGGCGCCATCGCCGGTCAACCTGCGCTGGCAGTGCAGGGCACCGTCCGGGCCCTGTGGACCGGACTGGAGCTGACCCGACGCCAAGCGCTCGATCACGCCTTCTTGTTCACCAACATCGGGACCGATCGCGCCACCCTGGCCGAGGGACAGGAGCGCTTCTCGTCGGGCACGCGAATTGACTGGCGTCTCCGCTGACCTGATCAGAGCACCGCCCCCTTGAGTTTGAGATCGAGGATGGCGTCCATGTCCAGGCCCAGCTCCTCGAGGACCTGGTCGGTGTGTTCCCCGTGGTCGGGTGCCCGGGTGAGGTCCGGCGGTTGCTCATTGAACTGCAGCGGTGACGCCACCATGTGGAAGGTCGTTCCCGACGCCGAGGTGACCTCGCGGATGTAGTCGTTGGCAAGGACCTGGGGGTCCTCCAACAACTCGCTGGCCGTCTGCACCGGAGCCCACACCCCTTCTACCTCGAAGAGGATGGGCTTCCACTCGTCAAGGGTGCGGCCGGCGAAGATCTCGTCGAGGGCGATGACGCACTCCTGGCAGTTCTGGGCCCGCACCACCGAGTCCACGAAGCGAGGGTCATCGGCCAACTCCGGTCGACCTATCTTGATGACCAGGTCGGCCCAGTACCTGTCTGATTCGAGCATGATCAGGGACAGGAAGCGGTCGTCCTTGGTCTTGTAGTTATTGACCAGCGGATTCGGCATCTTGGTCCGGTCCCCGCGTGGCATCCGACTGAACCCGAAGAGGTCGGCGGCCAACACCGTCGCCCCTGTGGCCCAGATGCCGTTGGCCAACAACGAATTGTCGACGGTGACAGCTTCCCCGGTTCGCTGGCGGTGGAAGAGGGCGGCCGATACCCCGCCGGCAATGGTCAGCCCTCCGATGACATCCCCGTACCCCGGTCCCGGTTGGCTTGTCGGGTACTCCCCGGGGGCACTGAGGATGTCGGCCGAACCTCCGCGTCCCCAGAAGGTGGAGTTGTCATACCCACCCCTCTTCGACTCCGGCCCGCGTTGACCGTTGGCCGAGCCCCGCACATAGATGATGTCGGGGTTGACGGCCCGGATGTCCTCCACGTCGATCTTCAGTTTGGCGCGGGCCTGCGGACGGAAATTGGTCAAGAAGACGTCGGCGCTCTCCGCCAACTTGAGGAGGAGGGCATGACCTTCTTCGGTCTTCAGATTGAGGCCGACACTGCGCTTCCCCCGGTTGGGCAGCTCCATCATGTGGTTGACCCCACCCGGCCCGCTGGGGACCAGCCCGGAGTTCACCAGGCCTCGTTGGGGGTCACCGACCTCGGGGTGCTCGATCTTGATGACATCGGCACCCCACTCGGCCAGGACCGCCCCCGCTATCGGTACGTAGGTCCATGCCGCCACCTCGACCACTCGGATACCGCTCATGATGCCCTTCACTGTGTTCTCCTTTTCGACGGCGGACGCTTCGACGACCTCACGGCCCTGGTACGAACCATTGAATTAACTGGTACCAACTACTGGACGAGCGGTGGCAACCCGCCGGCGATCGTCTTGGTCTCGGTGTACTGCTCGAATCCCTCCAGCCCGTTCTGCCGGCCGACGCCGCTGGCCTTGTAGCCACCAAAGGGGGCATCGGCTCCGTACCACACCCCCCCGTTCACCGAGGCGGTGCCGGCCCGGATCCTTCTCGCCACCGACAGGGCCCGTTCCTCCGAGCCGGAGGTCACGCCGCAACCGAGCCCGTACTGATTCTCATTGGCGATGCGCACTGCATCGTCGTCGTCCTCGAAAGGCACCACCACCAGGACGGGCCCGAAGATCTCCTCCTGGGCGATTCTCATCGAATTGTCGACGTCGGCGATGAGGGTCGGTTCCACATAGAACCCCTTGTCCAGGTGGGCCGGACGCCCACCGCCCACCACTACCCGGGCTCCCTCGTCCACGCCGGACTCGATGAGGTCAAGCACCCGCTGGCGTTGGACGGCGCTGATCTGCGGCCCCTGCAGGTTGGACGCATCGGTCGGGTCCCCATAGGCCATGGTCCGGAATCCCTCTTCCATGGCGGCAATTCCCTCGTCGTAACGGGACCGCGGCAGCAGCATCCGGGTGAGCATCACGCATCCCTGCCCGCCGTGGACGCATACCGTCCAGGCCATGGATAGCTTGGCGGCGAAGTCGGCGTCCTCCAGCACGATGTCGGCCGACTTGCCTCCGAGCTCGAGGAACAGCCGCTTCAGCGTGGGTGCCCCCTTCTCCATGATGCGCCGGCCCACCGCGGTGGAACCGGTGAAGGACACCAGATCGACCCGTGGGTCGGTGACGAGGTCCTCGGCCACCGTGTTGTCCGACGTGGTCACCACCTGAAGGATCCCGGCCGGGATGTCGGTCTTCTCCGCCACCAGCCGACCGATGCGGGTGGCGTTCCACGGCGTGAGGGGGGCCGCCTTCAGGATCACCGAGTTGCCGGTGGCCAACGCTTGGCCCAGCTTGTTGATGGTCACCTCGAAGGGGTAGTTCCACGGCACGATTGCCGCCACCACCCCGGCCGCCTCCTTCACCACCTTGCGCCAGCTACGGGTGCCGAACGCCGTTCCCTCAGGAAGGTCGCGCTCCCAGGGGAACTCGTCGATGAACCGGGCCGGCCATGTCAGGCCCTCGGCCAGGGGGGCGTCGAGTTGAGGCCCGTAGGTCAGAAGCACAGGGGTCCCCACTTCAGCCACCAGCTCAGCCCGGAGCAACTCATGTTCCTCTTCGAGCGCGTCCTGCAGTTGGGCCAGGCACCGCTGGCGAAACTTCTTGTCGGTGGCCCAGCCGGTCCCGTCAAAGGCCCGGCGGGCGCTTCCGATGGCACGGTCCATGTCCTCGTGACCGGCATCGGCCACCTGGCCGAGCACGCCCTCGGTGGCCGGATTGACATTGTCGAATTGCTTGCCCGAGACGGCCGGAACCAGCTCGCCGTCGATGAGCATCCGGGTCTCTCCGGTGGGTTCGGCCGAAGTGTCGTTCTGATTTGTCATCAATTCCTTCTCCCTGCAGTGGATGTGCTGCCCTCTGGGTGGGCAGCACGGATGAGGCTCTCCTGGACGAACGAGGCCACCGCTCTGCCGTCCTCGGCGAAGACGTGAGCCCTCCCGTAACTTCGGCCTCGTCCGGCATAGACGCCCTCATGGGCCATCAGCAGCCACTCTCCGGCTTCGAAGCGGTCATGGAAGGTGAGAGTGTGCGATACCACGCCGGTGGCGATGGAACGGTGGGCCATGTTCTGACCGATGCCGGCATGGGGGCGCATGGCCGTGCCGATGAGAAACCCGTCAGTGGCGTAGGCCAACATGGCCTGGGTGAGGGTGAAGTCGCCGAGGCCGACCGGGAGTCGGATCCAGACGAACAGCTCGGCAGCACCCACCGGAGACTCTGGGTCCCAGGTGTTCACACCTCCGACGACCCGAAGTTCGGTCCCTGGGGCCACCAGCATGTCCTGTCCTGTGGCCGGGGCCGTGTCGGGGCTGTCGACCTCGGGCATGGGGGGCTGGTGACGGATGAGATCGGGCTCCTCGGCGTGCCGGAGGACGAGCCCACGGGCGCACAACCGGTCCCCCTGGCGGACGGTGACCGTCTCACTGCCGAGGGTTCGCCCATCGTGCATCACGTCCACCTCGATGTCGATGGGTACCGAAAGGCTGGCACTGCGGGCGAAGATGGTGTGGATGGACGTGACGTCCTTGCCCGCCGAGCCCAAGCCGGAGGCGAGGATCATCTGCGCCATGATCTGGCCACCGAACACCACGTCGTGCACGGTCGGGTCACCGATGCTGGATGCCCGGAACCGGTGCTCCCCCACCTGCTCGAGGCGAAACGCCTCGGGAATCTCGTTCATTCGGGGAAGGCCCCGAACGCCGATATGTCCATGGTGCCCACCGTCATGGCACCCATGGTGCCCCCATCGGTGAGGATGTTCTCGCCGGTGATGGCCGAAGCCGCCCGCGAGTTCAGGAAGATGAGCGGGTAGGCCTGCTCCTCGGGCGTGGCCCGGTGGCCCAGCGGGATCGGATAGTTGTCCATGAAGGCCTTGCCCACCTGCTCCTCGAAGTCCGGCATCATCGGGGTATCGGTCGGTCCGGGACTGGTGCAGTTGATGCGGATCCCCGACTTGCCCAACTCGAACGACCGCCAGATCGTCCAGACGATGATGGCCTCCTTGGAGGGCGAGTACCCACTTGCGATCTCCTCGGGATGGTCCTTCAGCCAACGGGACGTCTCGGCAAAGCCGTCGCAGGTGACCAAGGGCATCCACTTGGCGATGTTGGTCATCCACGCCGCACCCGCGCCCGAAGAGATGTTGGCAATGGCCGCGCCCTCGCCCATGTGCGGCACCACCAGATCGGTCAGATGCCGCATGGCCGCGAAATTCACCAGCATGGTGTCGTAATCGGAGAACCGACCCCCGGGGAGACCGGCGCAGTTGAACAATGCATCGATCGTTCCCCCGATCGTCTCGACGGCACCGGCGATCGCATCGGGGTCACGCAGGTCCACGCGTTGGAAGCTGGCCACGTCCACCGGTGGTTCCTTCAAGTCGATGACGTGGATCTCGGCGCCGAGATGGCCCAACTCCCGGACGGTCGCCGCACCCATGCCGGCGCCACCACCGCCACTGACAACGACTCGTCTGCCCTCGTAGTCCCACACTGATGTCATGGTCGTCCCTCTCTTTGGTTGGCCTGCAGGTCGTAGCTGGCGGACCGGGCGGACCGGTGACAGCACCGGGCCCCGGCGAACACCTCGTTCACCGGGGTAGCCCCAGGCCATGCTCAGCCACGATGTTCCGGTTGATCTCGCTGGTACCGCCGGCGATCGACACCGCCGGTGCTGCGGCCAGATTCTTCGTCCACGGGCCGGCCAGTGCACCGGTCCCGAGCAGTCCCACTGCCAGGTCGGCCAGTTCCTGGGTCGCCTGGGCCCACATGAGCTTGGCCACGCTCCCCATGGCCGGGGACGGCTGGCCGCCGCCGCCGATCGCCTCCAACTCACGGGTCGTCATCCACCGCATGGTGGAGATGTAGGCAAAGAGCCGGGCCAACCGGTCGCGCTGCACGGGTGTCGCCACCACCCCCGCCGAACGGGCATCGTCCAACAGCTCGTTGAACCTGGCAGTCAGCCCCAGATGGAGGCGGGCCACCCCGGCCCGCTCGTGGCTGAGGGTGGTCATGGCCACCCTCCAACCCTGGTGGATCGATCCGAGGAGCGCAGTGTTCGGCACCCACACGTCGGTGAGGAAGATCTCGGAGAAGCTCGAATCACCGGCCATGGTCCGCACCGGCCGCACCTCGACGCCGGCGGATCTCATGTCGACCAGCAGGCAGGTGATGCCCTTGTGCTTGGGGACCGATGGGTCGGTACGCACATAGAGCTGACACCAGTCGGCAAACTGCCCGAGGCTGTTCCAGGTCTTCTGCCCGTTGACGACGAACCCATCGTTGTCGGCAACAGCACTGGTCTTCAGTGAAGCAAGGTCAGAGCCGGCATCGGGCTCGGACATGCCCTGGCACCAGATCTCGTCGCCTCGGAGCATGGGTGCCAGATACCTGTCCTTCTGCTCGGAAGTGCCGAAGGCCATGATGGCGGGAGCAATGTTTGCCACGCCGATGGCGTTCACCGGGCCCGGGGCCTGAGCCTCGGTCATCACCTCATGGAACGCCAACTGCTCGGCAACTGTGGCATCGCGGCCGCCATACACGGCGGGCCACGAGATCGCCGCCCACCCGGCATCGGCGAGGGTTCGGTTCCATGCCCTCAGGATCTCGATGGTTTCGGCGACCACCAGGCCGCCGCGACCGGACGCCACCACCTCCGGGGTGAGATTGGCGCTCAGCCAGTCGGTCAGTGAGGCACGGAACTGATCGAGCCCGTCCGGTGCCGCCTGTGCCGGGGGTGGGCTCTGCGGCCCGGACCGATCCGGCATCAGGGTCACTGCACCATCGATGTCCACGGTCCCCCTAGATCGCCCACTGCGGCTCGGCGCCCGTGCCGGCTCGATCGGTCAGGTTAGACCACCACCCGCTCTCGCGACAATCCCGTTTTCGGTGGTCGGCACCACTCAGTCCTCGAGGGTGATGGCCGTCTCCGGACAGTTGGCGGCAGCCATGCGGGCCTGTGTTTCGAGCCCCACCGGCACCTGAGGGTGGATGACCGTGCCGTAGCCGCGGTCATCGCAGTCAAAGAGATCCTCGGCCAATGAGTAGCACCGGCCGTGGCCGGTACATCGATCGGGATCCAATGTGATCTTCACGACGTCATCCTAAACCTGCACTTGCGACACTCCACGCCCTCGTCGGCACGATACCGACATGAGGTTCCACCCAACGGCCCTCAGGCGAAGGCGGGCATGACCTCGTGGGCCAACAACTCGAGCGTCGCGGGCTCACCCCGGTCGTGGGCCAAGAAGATGAACATGGAGATTCCCTTCTCGACCGCCTGCGCCATCCGATCGATGACCATGGCCGGGGTACCCACATACCCCCCTTCGGCCACCCCCCATCCCGGTCCTCCGTACCGCCGGGCGGCCCGTTCCCTGGCCTCGTCGAGCCGCGACACATCGGGCACCAGGACTAGCACGGCCTGGTGTGACCGTCGGATGGCGTCCGGGTCGCGACCGATCCGGACGCACTCAGCATCGAGGAGCAACTGGCTGGCCTCCCAGTCGGCCAGGCCGTAGGTCGGGATGCTCCACACGTCGGCGTACCGGGCCACCAGGGGAAGGGTGCGACGCGGGCCCATCCCACCCACATGAATGGGCGGGCGCGGGCACTGAATCGACCGGGGCCGGTTGGGCAGTTCGGACACCTGGTAGTGATGGCCCTCGAAGGACGTGACCTCTTGTGACAGCATCCGGGACACGATTTCGAGCGTCTCACCCAGGCGCTCGGAGCGTTGGGCGGCCGTTCCCCACGGGAGGCCGGCCTGGTGGTGCTCCAGAGCCACCGACCCGCTTCCCAGGCCGATTTCCAGGCGGCCTCGTGACAGTACGTCGAGGGTGGTCGCCATTTTGGCCAGCAGGGCAGGGTGCCTGAAGTTGCTGCAGAGCACCAGGTGGCCCACACGCAGCCGCTCGGTCCGGGCCAGGACGTAGCTGGCCAGGGTCCATGCTTCCAACGAGTCGAGGTCGGGGAGCCCGGGACTGTAGAGGTGATCGTAGAACCACATCGAATGGATGCCCAGGTCCTCGGCCATGGTGGCCCGGAGGAGGATGTCGTCGCGACCGAACCCAACCTGGGGTACGAAGATGCCGACCTCGACGCCCTTTCCGGTCCTCGCCACCTCCTAGCCGGCCCACTCGGCCCCGAGTGCCGGCAGGCAGAACCGGAGGACGTGCGACCTCGCTTCGTCGCGGTCCATCGGTCGCAGCCGGCGCACATGGGGACTGGCCAGGCTCCACACCAGGTCGAAGATGGCGTGGGCATCGGGAAGGGGGTCGGTGGCAGGGAACGACCCGTCGGCCGAGCCTCGGAGCAGAGCCTGCAGCAGGGGGAAGATCAACCCGTCGCGAAGTGACGCCTCCTCTCGGTCGTAGCCGACGGTCTGGCGGGCCAACACGTTGAATATGACGAGTCGTTGGATCCGCTTCCGGTCGTAGGCGATGGCCAATATCTCGTCGATCCACCGACGGACCGCGTCGATCGGCTCCGATGACTCCTCCACCGATCGGGCCACCTGGGCAACCTCAGGTCCGGATGCCGTATGGAACATGGCCAAAAGCAGATCGTCCTTGGACTGGAACTGCCTATAGAAGGCGCGGGTCGAGAGTCCGGCATGATCGAGGATGTCCTGCACGCTGGCGCCCTGAAAGCCGTTCCGGCGCATCACCTTCAATGCCGCGTCCATCAGTTGGGCACGCTCGGCCTCTGCCCCGGGGGTCAGCGCCGCGACCAGAGGGACAACGTCGTCGGGGAGAGCGGACACCCTGGCTACGATACCTGTCGCCCTTACGACGCCGTCGGATTCTCGGTCGCCAGGGTCGACGACAGGTCTTCCAAGATCTGGCGACGCAGCAGTTTTCCCGTAGCGGTGCGGGGCAGCTCAGGCCAGAAGGCCACCAGATCGGGCGTCTTGGATGAGCGCAAGTGATCGCGCACCCATTCCCGGAGGACGTCCGAGGTGACGGCGCCACCGTCTCCATCGATACTCACCACCGCGGCAATCCGCTGACCCCACTCGTCGTCGGAGAGGCCCACCACCGCGGCATCGGCGACGGCCGGATGCGCCAAGAGCACGTCCTCGATTTCCGCCGGTGACACATTCTCACCGCCGCGGATGATGGTGTCGTCAGCTCGACCCTCGATGAACAGGTACCCCTCGTCATCCTGCCATCCACGGTCACCGGTGGGGAACCAGCCATCGGCGTCGAGGACCGATACCCCGGCGTACTCCCCCGACACCTGATCACCGCGCAGGAATATCAGGCCCGGTAGCTGCCCGGCAGTCGGTGCGCCGCCATCGTCGCGCACCTCCACCTCCACGCTGGGTATCACCCGCCCGACGGAGCCCAACCGGGCCCGGGCCCGTGGCTGGTTCGAGGTGAGCGCAGCCCGGTGATCGTCGGGACCGAGCAGGGCGATGGTGGAGCTGGTCTCGGTGAGACCGTAGGCATTGACGAAACCGGCGTCGGGGAAGCGGGCCAGCGCTTCCTCGAGCACGGGAATAGGCATGCGGGACCCGCCGTAGGCGAGCGTTCGGAGGGTGGGCACCCTGGCATCGGCACCATCGAGGAACCGGACGACCCGGGCCAACATGGTCGGGACCACCATGGCCTGAGTGATCCCCTCCGACCGGATCGTCTCGAGCCAACGCTGGGGATCAAAGGCTTCGAGGTAGACGATCCGGCGACCGGCGTAGAGGTTGGACACCAGGTTGGCGAGCCCGGCGACGTGATAGGTCGGGACCGTCACCAGCGCGGCTTCCTCATCGGTGGCGTTGGCGAACTCGACGGTGGTGAAGACATAGGAAGCCAGGTTCCGGTGGCGCAGGAGGGCGGCTTTGGGTGTCCCCGACGTCCCACTGGTGTGCAGCACCACCGCCACATCGTCGGTTTGGCCCGGGGACAGCGGTCCGGCGTCGGGCTCTTCAGAGGAGCCACGATCGTCCAGCAGGGTGGCGAGATAGCTGCGAAGGGATCTCGCCCTCCCGGGCATGCCCTCACCGATCCAAGGTTCGTCGCTCACCACCAGGGCCTTGGGGTAGCCGGCCATGAGATCTTCGAGCTGGTCACGTCCCAACCGGTAGTTGAGCGGAATGAAAGGTACGCCGGCTGCAGCCGAGGCGAACAGCGCGGCCGGATAGGCCGGGTGACTGGGTCCGACGAAGATGACTGCGTCGGCGCCGATCCGGCGGACCAATCGGGCCCCGAGGGTCGCGACCCGGCCCAGTTCGGCATAGGTGAGCGAGTCTTCGCCCTCACTCACGGCCGTTCTGTCCCCATAGCCGGTCACGGCCATGTCGAGCAGAAGGTTCAGATCCACCGAGGCGACCTCAATCCGAGGATGGCAGGGGTTTGGCGCCTCTGATCCCGAGCACCCGTCCGTCGCACGCCAGCGCCCCGGGCCCGGCCTTGGTGCAGAGCAACTCGAGGTCGGCGGACTCGTCGACATAGCGCTTACCCAGGAGCATGCCGTCGGTCCCGGTGGTCGGATGGCCGGTCTCCTCCCGCGCTGAGTCCACGCCGACCAGGGCGCTTTCGCTGCAGGTGAGCATCACCTCGTCGGCGGGGGCCCGGACGACCACCACCTCGGTCGTGCAGCGCGGACAGGCCAGACGAAGACCGGCTTTCAACATGGCGCCATTTTAGGCACCCATCCGACTGGCGATGACGATCGGCCCTTGCCGGAGGTATCGACTCTCCGAATGGCACCGGGCATCCGACCGGGCCGCGATGGTGGTGCCGGCCGGGTGGGACCACCCCGTTGGTGGTCAGACGGCCGGTTAGAGTCTCGATGCCAGAGCATGGGGAGGCAACGATGGCAACGGATGCAGACATCTTCACCGGTCAGGTCGATCTTCCCCGTATGCGTCGTCAGCGATGCTCGAGGCTGCAAACGGAGATGGGCCGGCGCGACATTCCGGCGCTTCTGGTGTTCGGCAGTGGCGCCGTGCAGTACGCCGCCGGACCGTCGGTAATCTCCGCAGATTCCGGCCGGGCCGCCCACCTGCGCACCGCCGCGCTGGTGCTGGCGGGTGACGACCAACCCCACCTGTTCACCCCCTACCCCGAGGGCGCACCACCCGAGCTCGTTCCCGACCACGTCCACCCGCCGCTCTATACCGAGTCGGACCAGGGGGTGGCCGACCTGGCCGACATCCTTTCGGCACTGTCCCCCGGGGGTCTCGACCGGTTGGCCGTCGACGACCTCAGCGGACCGATGTACCGATTGGCCCCTCGGGTGCTCGAAAGAACCGAGTTGGTCGACGCATCGAGGCTCCTCGGGCCGGCCCGGTTGATCAAGACTTCCGACGAGCTCGAATGCATCCGCCATGCCCAGCGCATCAACGAAGTGGCCATGCACGAGGTGCAGGCAGCCATGGTGCCGGGCATCCGCCAGACCGAACTGACCGGGATGTTCCTGCGGCGGGCGTTCGAGCTCGGCGCCACCGGCAATGGCATCGACCCCATCTGGCAGGTCATGGCCCCCACCCGAAAGGGCGGTCCCTACACCACTCACGGCGATGTCGCCTTCCCCCTCGTCACCACCGATCGGGTGCTGGACGAAGGGGAGGTGATCTGGGTGGACACCGGTGTCCACTATCACGGCTACGCCTCTGATTTCGGGCGCACCTGGATCGTGGGTCACGAACCCCGGGCCACCGCCCGCCAGCGCGATCAGTACCGCCGTTGGCGGGACGTGGTGGCGGCCACGCTGGCCGAGGTCCGCCCGGGATCCACCGGGAGCGACCTGACCGCTGCCGCCAGGGCCGTGGTCGGAGGTCGGACCCCGTGGCTCCCCCACTTCTACCTGATCCACGGGTTGGGGACCGAGAGCGCAGAAGCCCCCATGATCGGTACCGACATGGGACCCGAGCACGACGCTGCCCTGGTATTGCAGCCGGGCATGGTGCTGGTGCTGGAGCCGGTGATCTGGGATGACGGCTATGCGGGCTATCGCTCCGAGGACATTGTGGCCGTTACCGAAGACGGCTGGGTTGGCCTGTCCGACTACCCCTATGACCCCTACGACGGATGAGCCCGCCGACCACCAACGGCAGGGTTGCCCCCGCACCGGGGAACGGAAGCCAGATCGATTTCGACCGGCTCCGCGCCGAGCACCATCGCACCTGCGTGGCCGTGATGGACGATCTCGATCTCGACGCCCTGGTGGTCGGACGTGAGGCCACCATCCAGTACGTCTCGGGGGCACGCCGGTTCTGGACCGAGGGTGCCAATCCGTTCAACCCCGGCTGCGTGATGATCGCCGGGTCCGGGCTGGTCTACCTCATGAGCACCTGGGCCGACGGCGTCCCTGCCGAGATCGGGCACGATCAGCTGTACGGCATGACCTGGAACGGCGCCACCCTGGCCGCCGAGTTGGCCGCCATCCCCGGGTTGTCCGAATCCCGGCGTATCGGGGTCGACGCCATGACACCGGGCGCCGCCCGCCTCTTGCATGCGGTGGCGCCCAAGGCCGACATCGAAGACGCATCGGCGGTGCTGACCGAGCGCCGCCGGATCAAGACCCCCGACGAACAGGCCTGCATCCGGGTGGCGGCGACGGTGGCGGACTCGGCGTTGGCTCATGCCCTGGCCGGGCTCCGGCCCGGCGTGCGCGGGCGGGAACTCACCGGCCGGGTTGCCGAGCGAATGGCCGGGCTCGGTGTCACCACCCCCGATCTCGAAGCGGTGTTCTCTTCGTCCTCGCCAGGGGGTCAGGCACCCGTCGACGAACTCCCCGCCGGTGCGCTTGTCAGCTGTCACGTGGGTGCCATCTACGCCGGCTATGAGGGTGAGGTCGTCCGCACCTGGCTCAACCCCGGGGCGAAGGGACTTGCCGCGGTCCCGACCCCTGGCCAGAGAAGTCTCGCCGAACGGTGGAGGGCTTTGTTCGATCGGCTGATGGAAGCGTGCCGACCAGGCGGCAACGGAACCGATCTACTGGCGGCATACGAGATGGCAGGTGAGCCTCTTCCCTCCGGGCCGGTGGCCCACGGGGTCGGGCTGGGCATGGAACCGCCATTGATCGGGGACGGATTTCCCGCTGATGCGGGAGCCACCACCGGCTTTGCCCCCGGCATGGTCCTCTTCGTGTCAGGCCAGGTGGTCGAGCCCGAGGTGGGGACCATCGTGGCCGGGGAGACGATCCTCATCACCGAAGGTGGCCACGAGCTCCTCACCGTCCACGGTCATGGTCCCTTGGGCGGCGGCGAGGGCTGAGGCGGGAGAGCCCACATCAGCCGCCAGAAGAGGGGGCCGCCACCGAGGGTTCCGATTCGGGCGAGCAGATCTGGCACGGGTGTAGCCCCGCCAGATCCGCGGCTCCGGCCACCCTCACGTCCTCGGGGTGATGGGCGGTGACCGGACAACCGGCCCGGTGGTACACGGTCCCGGTCGGCGTCACCAGCAAGGTCCCGGCCGCGGTGCCAGGGTGCGCATCCGGCGACGGGACAAGTGAGTGGGCACCACCCCCGGCCGCGGTGGAAGCCATGGTGCCGACCAACTCCCGCAAGACCCGGAGCTCCTCCTCGTGATGGAGTTCCTTCTGGTCATAGAGGCGGTAGAGCCAATGACCCCAGTAGAGGAACCCGCCCAACACCATGCAGCCGAGCCCGATGAAGGAGCCGCTCACCATGTACGGGATCTGCTGCTGGACGACCCGGGCATGGGCGGCTCCGTACCAGGCCAGCAGTATGAAGATGAGACCCAGGGGGATCAGGATCGAACCGGCCACTACCTGCCAGGCATTCCGCAGGTCGTAGCTTCCGCTGTCCTCACCATCGGCTCGAACCTTGGTGGCCCCGCCCCCCCGCCCCTTGGGCAGCCGCTGCCGGAGTCGTTCGAGGCGTTCGCCGGGGCCCGGCGCGCCATCGCCATCAGCGTGGGGGGACCGATCTCCATCGGGCGCCACACCCAGGCTGCCACTCTGCGGATGTTCCATGTCGAGCATTATCGTCTCCTCCCGGCCAGGAACTGCCACCTGGCCAGCAACAACAGGGGATACGCCAACAGCATGCACAGCGCCAGGGCGGTGACTGCCCATCCGAGAGGAGCGGGTACCCCCCGGATGGGGAAGGCGATAGCGGATGTCGCCGGCGATGACGTCCGGTTGGCGTTGGCACTTCCGGGCCCGGTGGTCGAAAGGTTCTCCACCGCTCCCGACGTGCCCCCGAACGTGGTGAGCCCGGTCCCCGACGAA
>JADGOI010000118.1 GCA_017883075.1 Acidimicrobiales bacterium | reverse complement strand
CTACGGATGGCAGAGTTTCGACCCCACTGCCAACGTGCCATTGGCCAATCCATCGCCGGGCTCGATCATCGCCAAGGGCACCGGCCGGGTTCTCCTCCACCTTCCGTGGATCCCGATCGCCGTGGTGGCGGTCGTCGTTACCGGGGCAATGGAGGTTCGGCGTCGCCGTTCCCATCGTCCACCGACCTGGGCTCACCGGGCAAGCGCCGACCTCGAACGGGCCGGCGCTCGCTCGGGGGTCACCAGGGGGCCCTACGAGACGCTCACCGCCTACTGCGGGCGCCTGGCCGATGCCGAACCCGGCTGTCGGGACGAGTTGATCAGGACTGCCGCCATGATCGAGGCGTTCGCCTACGGCGGCATCGAGCCCTCAGCCGAACAGATAGCGCTGGTGGGATCCTTCGCCCGGCACTTCCGGGGAGGTCGCCCCCATCCCATCGACACTCAACCGCGAGATAGTCCCAGCGCATCGTCGAACGAGGCGCCGGCTTCGAGCAGCGGGCGATAGGCCATGAGCTGGCGGGGACGGCTGATGGCCAAGGCAGCGGAGAGCCGGTCCCCCCGGCGGTAGAGAGCCACCAGCTTGCGATCCTCGGCGGTTCCGTCGACCACCACCACCTCGTCATCGGGCCGAGGGCGGCCGATCACCTGAATTTTTGCCCCGTACTGGTCCGACCAGAAGAACGGCACCGGCGCATATGACTCGGCGGCAGCAGAACCGACGACGAGGTTGCGTGCTGCCACCGCCCCTCCTTCCGCGGCGTTGGTCCAATGTTCGATTCGGATGTCCTCCCCCAATCCCACATGGGTCCACCGAGCCACGTCCCCGGCAGCCACCACGCTGTCGGCGGCAAACAGGCGATCGTTGCACACCACCCCGTTGTCGAGGCCCACTCCCGAGTCACCCAGCCAGTCCACCACCGGCACCACGCCGATCCCCACCACCACCACGTCGGCCGGCAACGCCGTGCCATCGGAGAGATGCACGACGGTGGCCGATGTCCCGTCAGAACCGGGGACCACCCGCTCCACCCCCATGCCCACCCGGAGCGCCACCCCGGCATCGCGGTGCAACCCGGCACACACCTCCCCCATCTGTACGCCGATCGCACCGGCCAAGGGGGTGGGGAGGGCCTCGACGATGGTGACGTCGACCCCGAGCCCGTGACAAGTGGCCGCCACCTCGGCGCCGATGAAACCCGCGCCGATGACCACCACGCGCGCCGCGGGGCCGATCCGTTGAAGGTCGGCTCGCAGTCCGAGGCAGTCGTCCAGAGTACGCAGGGTGCGAACGCCGGCCATGCCCTCTGTCCCGGGTAGCCGCCGGGCCCGGGCCCCGGTGGCAATGACGAGTCCGTCGTAGTGGACTTCGCTCCCATCACTACAGCTCACCGTGCGGGCCTCGGTGTCGAGTCCTGTGGCCCGGCGACCGAGTCGGAACTCGAGGCCGAGGGCGTCGAGTTTCTCGGGGGTGTGGTGGTGGATGCGGGCGACATCCCACTTCCCCGACAACAGTTGCTTCGACAACGGGGGCCGGTCGTAGGGGGCGTGGAGCTCGTCGCCCATGACGACCACATCGCCCTTGTGCCCGAGGTGCCGGATCTCCTCGGCGGCTCGCAGGCCGGCCAGCGAAGCTCCCACGACCACGATGGTGGAGTCGGATGCCTGAGGGTGGCTCATCGGCCGAACATGCTCATCCACTGCTCGGGCGTGGACAATCGAAACACGTAGTTGTGCTCGCGGGTGACACCCATCGAGGCCGATGGATCGGGTGAGTAGAGGTGGCCGGGGTACAGGATCGTCTCGTCGGGGACCCGGGCCAGCCGGGTGGTCAGCGACTCGTACATGGCCTCCGGATCGCCGCCGGGGAGATCGGTCCGGCCGCAGCCTTCGAGGAACAGGGTGTCACCCGAGACCAACCGACCGTCGACCAGGAAGCACTGGCTTCCGGGGGTATGGCCCGGCGTGTGGATCAGAGTGACCGGCACCCCTCCGATGTTGATCACGTCGCCGCCGTGATGGGTCACCAGGTCATCGCCACTGACGCCCGTCGACCGTTCCACCCAGGGCGCCTCGTCGGCCTGCACGTGGATGGGCACCTGATTCGCCTCGAGGAGACGGGTGATTCCCTCGATCCCCCAACCCATCATGTCTCCTCCGACATGATCAGGGTGGTAGTGGGTGGCCAGCGCGCCCGTACAGCGCATCCCGTCGGCCGCCAGCACCTCGAGGAGATCGTCGACCCCGTACGCCGGATCGACGATGAACGCCTCGCCAGTGGTGCGGTCCCCGATCAGGTAGACGAAGTTCATCATCTGCTGGGCCACCGAATCGCCGACGGCGAAATCCCGGCCGGCCAGGAGCTGGCGGAAGTAGAGGCGGTCGTCGGCCGGGTCGGACGGGGCAAGAGGGGTCGATTCGGTCACCGGTACACCTTACGGGGGAAGACGCCGTGGGGGCCTGACACCCGATCGAGAAAGACCAAGCCGTCGAGGTGGTCCATCTCGTGGAGGACGGCGCGGGCCTCGAATGCGTCAACCTCCAAGGTGTGCCGATTGCCATGGGGGTCGTTTCCCGAGACCGTCACCCGGGTGGCCCGGGCTACGTCGCCGGTCAGGTCGGGAACGCTCATGCAGCCCTCCCGGGCCGTCTCGGGGGCGGAGACCTCCTCGACCACCGGGTCGAACAGGACGAATGTGCCATGACAGGAGCGAGCCAACCGGTGCCCGCTGACATCGACGACGAAAACCCGAAGACCCACCCCGATCTGGGGTGCAGCCAGGCCCACACACCCCGGGGACGCAGCCATGGTGTCCACCAGGTCCGCGGCCAGCACCCGGGCGTTCTCGTCGATCATCCCGACCTGGCGGGCAGGAGTGATGAGTGCGCTGTGGGGCAGCGTCAGAACCGGTCGGACGGGCATCGGGAGGACCAGCCGCGCCGGTCAGAGGACGTCGATCTCGACCCGGTGGGCATGACACTGCACCCCAAAGGCCTCGACCGACCGACGAATGGTTGCTGCGGCTGCCTCCGCGTCGGTCCCGGGGACAAATCCCACCGTCAAGGTCAACACGTAGACGGGCTCGTCGTCCGACCCCACCAGCCGGGTGGACAGATCGATGATGTTGCCCCCGGCCTCGGCCAACGCCTCAGTGGCCCGGTGCACGATGCCGGGCCGATCAGCACCGTGCACGGAGAATGCGTACACCTCGCCGTCAGGGCCGGCGTCGGCTTCACCGTGGTGGCCCTCACCCTGTCCGTCGGCCTCGATCTGCAGGGGACGAACGACCACCATCAGGCCGAGGCGTTCGGCCACCGGGGCCAGCGCTGCCTCGATGGCTTCAGCACCCGTGCCATCGGGTGCCGCAATCACCAAGAGCACGGCAAAATGGCCACGCAGGATGCTCATGGTCGAGTCCTCGAGGTTGCAGCCGAGGTCCACCAGGACGCCGGTCAACGCGGCCACGATGCCGGGTCGATCGGCACCGACAGCCGTCAGTGCTACGTGTTCCACGTATGGCCCCTTTCCTTCCTCGCTGTCGTCCCCACGTTGTAGCGCACCGGCGGACCATGCGCAGCCGGGCGGCCCTTCTTGGGCCTACAGTTCCGTCATGACCGTAGGAACTGTCGACAATCCGACCCCGCTGGAGTACCGGACGGCATCAGGGATGCTCCGCGAACTGGCGACGATACAGCCCGACTCCCCTTCGCTCACCGCCGGCGATCGGACACTCACCTGGGGTGAGCTCTACAGGAGTGCCCGGCGGATAGGCCAGGCTCTCATGGCCAAAGGCGTGGGCCGAGGAGACCGGGTGGCATTCCTCGATCGCAACAGCATCGAATTCTTCGAGGTGTTCTTCGGCTGCACACTCATCGGTGCGGTGAACGTCACTGTCAACTGGAGGCTGGCGCCGGCCGAAATGGCCAGCATCGTGAAGGACTCCGGTGCTGTCGCCATGTTCGTGGGCACCGACTACGCCGACGCCGGCAAAGAAATTGCCGGGGTGGCCACCGGGGTGCGGGAATGGGTGGCCTTGGATGAGCTCGGTTCGTGGCTCGACGCCAATGCCGAGGCCGAACCGGCCGATCCCGGGTTCGAGCCCGGTCCCGACGATGTGATCACCCAGCTCTATACCTCGGGCACCACCGGCCTTCCCAAGGGCGTGATGATCACCGGGCGCAATATCTCGTGCATTCTCACCGAGGCCGACCGGGTCTTCCATATCGGGGCCGACACCGTTTCGATGGTGGCCATGCCGTTGTTCCACATCGGCGGCAGCGGGTGGGCACTGGCCGGAATGTCCCGGGGAGGCCACTCGATCATCGTGAGAGATATCGACCCGGCCGCCATTCTGGCCCTCATCGCCCGACATCGCATCACCGAGACGTTCGTGGTCCCGGCGGTGCTGATGTTCATGTTGGCCACACCCGAACTGGCGACCACCGACGTCTCTTCATTGCGCACCGTCTTCTACGGGGCGTCACCGATCAGTGAAGACGTCCTGGTCCGGTCCATGAAGGCTCTCGGATGCAGTTTTGCCCAGGTCTACGGGCTCACCGAAACCACCGGAGCGATCACCTCGCTCCTCCCCGAGGATCATGATCCCGATGGCCCTCGAGCCCGCTTGCTGCAGTCAGCCGGCCGACCGTTCGACCACGTCGAGCTTCGTATCGTGGACCCGGGTTCGGGCAAGGTCCTTCCGGTGGGCAAGGTGGGCGAGGTTCTGACCCGATCGGATCAGAACATGCTCGGCTATTGGAACCAACCCGAGGCCACCACCTCGGTATTGTCGGAAGACGGCTGGTTCCGGACCGGGGATGCCGGCTGGTTGGACGGAGATGGATACCTCTACCTCCATGATCGCCTCAAGGACATGATCGTCTCGGGCGGGGAGAACATCTTCCCGGCCGAGGTGGAGAACGCCCTGCTCTCCCATCCGGCCATCGCCGACGCCGCCGTCGTCGGCGTCCCGGATGACAAATGGGGGGAGACGGTCAAGGCCATCGTGGTGAAGGCACCAGAGGCGAGTACCGACGATGAATCACTGGCAAAGGACATCCTCGCCTTCTCCCGTGAGCGCCTCGCCCACTACAAGTGCCCCACCTCGATCGACTTCGTGGACGTCCTGCCCCGGAACCCATCAGGAAAAGTGTTGAAACGCGAGCTGCGCAAGCCCTACTGGATCGGTCGCCAACGCAACATTCACTAGCTGTCGGTCGGTGTGGGGCGCCATGAGTCGATCAGCTGAGGTCGAGGCCGGCCCGACACTCAGAACAGACCGGTGGGTCCTTCTCCCTCGGCCACGTCCTCCACCACCATCTCGGCGATGAGATCGCCCTCGCCGCCGTCGCTTGCGGTATCGACGTCAGGTCGACCGATCGCCTCGAGACGGGGTACGAGTTCCTCCACCTGCATGCGTGTCCGACGGAGACGTCGGTCGAGCTCGTCCACGATGGATGTGGCCCGTTGCAGCCGTTCGACCAAGAGGTCGACATCGATGGCACCCGCCTCGAACTCCCCGATGATGTCATCCAACTCCTGCCCGGCCTCGGAGTAGCTGAGCTCAGCCACTGCCGCACCCCGGCCGGGATCATCGCCGTCATCGACCCTCTTCTTTGTTGCCATCAGTGTGTCTCCTTGGTTCGATCATCTTCGTCATTGTCAGGGCGGGCAGTGTCCACCACCGAGTGCACCTCGCCGTCGGCCAAGCGGGTCACCAGGTTGGTTCCGGGCGACAGACCCACCGTCGACCGCAGTATCTCTCCATCGTCGTTCCGGGTCACCGAGTAGCCCCTGTCCAATTGTCGTTGGTAGTCGTAGGCCCCGAGCAGGCGGGTCCACTGTTGGACCTGTCGCTCTTCAGTCTCGAGGCGCCGCCCCGGAAGAGCCGCGAGCAGGGTGATCCGTCGCACCATTGCCCGATCGGCTTCGTCCAGTTGCCGCTGGGCCACCCCCCTGAGGTTCCGGGCTCGATAGATCAACCCGTCTGTGTGGCGACCCAGGTGCATACGGGCACCGGTTGCCAGACGACTTCGGCTCCGGTCGAGGTGGGTCGAGGCATCTGTGACGGCAAGGTCGGCCATCCGGGCGGCGGCTGCACCCTTTTCGATGGTCGACTCCCAGACGTCGGTGACCCGGCGGGCGAGCTCCATGCCGCACTCGGTCGGCGTGATGAACGCTCGGTTGGCTATCTCGTCGGCCACCGACTGGTCGCCGGTATGGCCGATACCCGTCCACACCGGGACGTTCGAGACGGCGATGGCCCGTGCCACCAATTCGGTGTCGAAGGTGGCCAGGTCCGACTTCGAGCCACCCCCACGGACAAGCACCAGCACGTCGCATCCATCGGACGCCAGGCTGGCGATGGCTGACGCCACCAACGCCGGGGCCTCGCGACCCTGCACCTGGGTGGCGACGATCCGGACGTCGAACGCCATGCCTGACGCATCGAGTTGTCCGATGAAATCCCGATAGCCCTCGGTCCCGGGACTGGTGACCAAGCCGATCCGGAGAGGTGGTCGGGGCACCTCGATGCGCCGATTTCGATCGAAGAGGCCCTCGTCGATCAAAGCCTTCACCAATCGGGCTCGCTCGGCCGCCACCTTGCCCAACAACGCCTCGGTGTCCAACTCCGACAAGATGAAGCTGATGTCTCCCCGGGGTTTGTAGAACTGCACTTCGCCCCGAACCCTCACCACCAACCCGGCATCGAAGGCGATTCCGAGTTGGTCGAGGGTGGCCCGTACCCGACTCCACTTGCTCGACCAACTGATCACCTTCAGAACCGGCGAGCCGGTGTCCTGAGCGTTCTTCGGATCGACCAGGTCGATGTAGCAGTGGCCACGCGAACTCACCTTGAAGGACCGGACCTCCCCCGACACCCACAGCTCGCCCGGGAACGCCTCACGAAGGGCAAGATCGACTCGACCGTAGAGCTCGGCGATCGATAGCGCCGGCCGCTCCGATCCTTCAGGTCCGGGCGAGGAAACTGTGGGGGTAGGTACCACGGCGACAGACTAGAGCGGGGCTGACTCAGGGCTGGGAAACTTCCACCCGTCTGTGAGAACATGAGGTCGACGGTGAGTCGGCCAGGTGGTCGCGGCTCGTTCCGGAAGGAGGTCACCCCTTCAACCGGGGTCGGGTCGAGGAAGGTCGGGACTCCATAGGGCAGGGTGCTGGCTAACGGCCAGTCAGGGCGACCTGCAGGACAGTGCCACAGAGAACAGACCGCCGATGGCGGCGCCCTCGGGCGCCGCACAGGTAAGGGTGAAACGGTGCGGTAAGAGCGCACCAGCGCCCGGGGTGACCCGGACGGCTCGGTAAACCCCACCCGGAGCAAGGTCAAACAGGGGGATTGGGCTGCCCGCCCGGTGCTTCTTCGGGAACACCGCCCCCAGGTGGACCGCTCAGATGGATGGCCACCCAACCCTCGCAAGAGGGTGGACAGAATCCCGCCTACAGGCCGACTCACCGTCAACCAGGGCTTTTGTCCCGAACAGGGGTGATCGTGACTCAAATATGACTCAATTTCTGCTAGGGCTCGCGCCATGACAGGTTCCGCCAAGCGCACGTACGGCACCCGGCGGTATCACGTGGCTGGGCCCACGACGGGCACGCCTCAGGGTCCGCATGCCCGGCGAAATCGGACAGCGGACCAAGGTCGTCCATGTGGCCCAACGTGACCGCGGCGGACGTGGCGAGGCTGTCGCCGCACTGGAGACTTTCGCCCGCGAGGTGGAGCTGGAGTGCAACCGAACGGAACCGGTGATGCGGACCCTTGGCGATCTCATGGATGCCTACGTGGAACACTGCCGCCGGACGGGCAAGAGGCAGGGCACGATCGAGTCCTACGGAATGACCACCAAGAGGCTGACCCCGGCACTCAAGACCAAGCCCATCGTCAAGCTGACCGCCCATGATCTCGACCAGTTCTACGGGGAGCCGGCCAAGACACTCTCCGCCAACTCCATCCGCCAGACGAACGCCGTCCTGCGTGCTGCCCTGGCCCAGGCGGTCAAATGGGGGTGGATCGTCGCCAACCCGACCGCCGGTGCCACTCCCCCATCAGCGTTCGGTCGTACCGAGCGCCTCGGCGGCTGACTCCAAGGCAGCGAGGTGATCGTCCACCGTGGTCAGGCCCGCCCTCATGGTGTTGATGGACAGATGGCTGGCACCGGCGTCGTTCCAC
>JADGOI010000117.1 GCA_017883075.1 Acidimicrobiales bacterium | reverse complement strand
ACGGCGGCGTCGGCCGAAGCGGTGACGCAGGCAGCAGCGAACTCGGGTTGATGGTTCACCGATCCGGCGGCATCGATGCCGAGCAGAGGGTGGATGGTGGGAATCGCCAACGACACGTTGGCCATGTCGGTCGAGAGCGTCGGCCGTGGCACGTCGGCGTCATCGAGGCCGAAAGACCGACCCAGCTGTTCGGCGTTGGCGCGGTAGGCGTTCAACAAGCCAAGATCACTCTCCATGTGCGAGTAATCAGGAGCCAACCGCTCGTAGGTGACCGTCGAACCCGAGGCCAACGCACCCGCTTCAAAGCAGGCCCGGACCCGGGCCTCGAGGGTCTCCAACGCCTCCAAGGTGGAGGACCTGCACATGAACCGCCCGGTCACCCGGGCCGGGATGATGTTGGCCGCGGCTCCGCCATTGGTGACCACGCCGTGCACCTGGTCATGGCGGGGGAGCTGCTGGCGCAACAGACCGAGGGCCACCTGCGCGATCACCATGGCATCCCCGGCGTTGATGCCTTCCCATGGGGCGGCCGAGGCGTGGGCGTCCCTCCCGGTGAAGGCCACATCGAAGTGGGCGACGGCCAGACAGGCCGCCTGTAACCGGTCAGTGGGCCATGGATGGACCATCATGGCGGCTTGGACCCCGTCGAATACGCCGGCGTCGAGCATCACCACCTTGCCCCCGCCACCTTCCTCGGCCGGGGTCCCCAGCACTCGCACGGTGAGGCCCAGTTCGTCGGCCACTGCCGCCAACCCCAGGCCGGCGCCGACCGCAGCGGCGGCGATGATGTTGTGTCCACAGGCGTGACCCACACCCGGAAGTGCGTCGTACTCGGCACAAACGGCCACCGTCAGCGGACCTGACCCGAATCGGGCATCGAAGGCGGTCGGGAGCCCGGCCACCCCTTTGGTGACGGAAAAGCCACCGTCAGCCAGGACGCCGGCGGTCCATGTCGCCGCCTGCTTCTCCTCGAACGCCGTCTCGGGATGTCCGTGGATGGTGTGGCTCAGGCGAACCAGGTCGCCGAGCTTGTCATCGATGGCCACCCGTGCGCACTCCTTCAGATCTGCCATCTGTGCCTTCCGACCGGGATTCTGGGTGTGCGGTGAGGTGGAGTGAAAAGGGAGTTGTGCAGTGGGTTGAGCGGCTATTCGATAAGGGCGATGACGTCGCCCGGCCCCACCGCGTCACCGACCTTCACCTTGATCTCTTTCACAGTTCCGCCCTTTTCGGCATTCACGTTGTTCTCCATCTTCATCGCCTCGAGGACGCAGACGGTCTGGCCGGCTTCGACCGCGTCGCCCACGTCGACCAACACCTTGACGATGGTGCCCTGCATGGGCACGGCCACGGTGCCGGAACCGGACCCGGCCGACGCCGCTTTCGGACGCTTGGGGCCGGCATTCGACCGGGCGGTGGAACGGCCGCCACCGTCCACGACCACCGAGTCACCGAGATCGGGCACCCAGAGCTTGACCTGATACCGACGCCCGTCGACCTCGGCGGTGACCTCGCGCAGCACCCTGGCCACCGGTTCGCCACCGTCGGCCACCGGTTCGGCTACCGGTTCTGACACGTCGGCGCTCACTCCGCTCAGGTCCAAAGACTGCTCCACCCAGTTGGTGGAGTGCTTGGCGTTGGCGAAGTCCGGATGGGAAAGGATCGCCACGTCGGCAGGAAGGGTGGTGGCCACCCCCTCGATGACCGTCTCCTCGATGGCCCTGAGCATCCGCTTCCGGGCCGACTCCCGGTCGTGGCCCCACACCACCAATTTGGCGATGAGGTTGTCGTAGTACTGGCTCACGGTGTCGCCGGAGGCGTAACCGGAATCGAGCCGGACCCCCGGGCCACCCGGGGTCACGAGCCGGGCGATGGTCCCAGGAGACGGGGTGAAGGCACCCTCGGCCGGATTCTCGGCGTTGATGCGCACCTCGATAGCGTGCCCGTCTCGGCGGATGTCATCCTGATCAAATCCGAGGGGCTCGCCCGAGGCCACCCGCAACTGCCATTCGACCAGGTCGAGGCCCGTGACCATCTCGGTGACCGGGTGCTCGACCTGTAGCCGGGTATTCATCTCGAGGAAGAAGAACTCACCTTCCTGGTAGAGGAACTCGACGGTTCCGGCGTTCACATAGCCGCACGCCTCGGCCACCTTCACCGAGGCTTCACCCATGGCCCGCCTTACTTCGTCGGGGAAGTCGGGGGCGGGGCTCTCTTCCACCAACTTCTGATGGCGGCGCTGGGCCGAACAGTCGCGTTCACCCAGCCACAGCGTGTGGCCATGGGTATCGGCGATGATCTGCATTTCGATGTGGCGAGGCCAGGCCAGATAGCGCTCGATGTAACACTCGTCACGTCCGAAGTAGGAGAGCGCTTCGCGCATGGCCGCCTCCAGGGCGTCCGCCGCTTCGCCAGGCCCCTGCACAACCTTCATGCCCCGGCCGCCGCCTCCGTAGGCTGCCTTGATGGCGATCGGCCAACCGAATTCGTTCCCGAAGGCGACCACCTCATCGGACGAGGTCAAGACTTCGGAGCGTCCGGGCACCCCCGAGACTCCGGCTCGTTCGGCGGCATGGCGCGAACTGATCTTGTCACCCATGACTTCGATGGCTTCGGGCGGGGGACCGATGAACGTCACGCCCCGCTCGGTGATGGCTCGGGCGAAGTCGGTGTTCTCGGAGAAGAATCCGTACCCGGGGTGCACAGCGTCGGCACCGCTCTTCTCGATGGCGTCCAGAATCGCCTCGGTGTTGAGGTAGCTCTCCGCGGCCGTCTGGCCACCGAGTGCGTACGCCTCATCGGCCAACCGCACATGGAGCGCGTCCCGGTCGAGTTCGGAGTAGACGGCCACCGTGGCCACTCCCATTTCGCGACAGGTCCGGATGACCCTGACGGCGATCTCTCCCCGGTTGGCGATGAGAACCTTCTTGAGCACGCTGAGCCTTTCGAATCAGATGAAATCAACTGTCCGATGACCGTTGACAGGCGCCACAACACTGGCACGGCTCGAAGGGTGCGTGCCACGTCGAGCCGTACAATCGTAAGGTGAACGCCGTGCCGGACCCCAGCTTCACCGATATTCGGTGGTTCGAATCAATCGACTCGACCAATCGTTACCTGCTCGACGAGGCCCGAGGCGGGGCTCCACACGGGGTGGTGGCGGTGGCTGACCACCAGTCGGCCGGTCGTGGTCGGCTCGGGCGCCGTTGGGAGGCGCCGGCAGGCTCCAACCTGCTGGTCTCGGTGCTCCTGAGACTGGGTCTCCCCCCGGAGGCCCGGCACCTGGCCGCCGTCGTGGTGGGGTTGGCGGCGGTGGATGCCGTCATCGCCGAATGCGGCGTGACTCCCCGAATCAAGTGGCCGAATGACCTTCTCGGGCCGGACGGCCGCAAACTGGCCGGAGTCTTGGCCGAGGCCGACCTGGCCGGGCCCCAGGCGCACGGATATCCGCCGATCGTGGTGGGAATCGGGATCAATGTGGGCTGGCCGTTGTCGGATTCCGATCTACCCGGGGATCTGGTCGGGGCGGTGACATCGCTTCAGCAAGAGGCCGGGCGCCCGGTGGACCGGTCGGCTCTGCTTCATGCCCTGTTGGCGGCATTGGGTCCCCGGGCCGCATCGTTGGGCACGCCCGAAGGCCGGGCTGAGCAGGCGTCCGACCTACGGCGATGTTGCGTGACCATCGGCTCGCAGGTGCGGGTCGAGTTGGCCGGTGGGGGATTCGAGGGATTGGCCACCGACGTGACCGACGAGGGTCATTTGGTGGTGGCCACCGGGAGTGGTTCCCGCACCGTGGTGGCGGGCGACGTCCTGCATCTCCGACCGGCGGGTTGAACCCGGGTTTCTCCCAGGTGGGAGCGGTGCAAAGAGTAGGCTTCCCCGATTATGCGACTACTGGTCACCGGCGCTGCCGGCTTCATTGGATCCAACTTCGTGCGTTACTGGATAGAGCGTCACGGCGATGACACGGTGGTCGCCCTCGACGCGCTGACCTACGCAGGCAATCGGCCCAATTTGATCGACGTGGAGGACAGGTGCTCGTTCGTCCACGGGGATATCGGGAATCTCGACCTCATGACCGAGGTGTTGACCGAGTACCAGATCGACGTGATCGTGAACTTTGCCGCCGAGTCCCATAACAGCTTGGCCATCCTGGATCCGGCCCGCTTCTTCCGTACCAACGTCCTCGGCACCCAGACCTTGGCCGAGGCGGCCCGTCGCCACGGAGTCTCCCGGTTCCATCACATCTCGACCTGCGAGGTCTACGGAGACCTCCCACTCGACTCCGCCGAGGTGTTCACCGAGTCCACGCCCTATCGGCCGCGGACCCCGTACAACGCATCCAAGGCGGGTGCCGACCATGCGGTCCGCGCCTACGCGGAGACCTTCGGGCTTCCTGCCACCATCACCAACTGTTGCAACAATTACGGCCCCTACCAGTTTCCCGAGAAGGTCATCCCCCTCTTCACGACCAAGGCGTTGAACGACCAACCTCTGCCTCTCTACGCCTCGACCCAGAACCGACGCGAGTGGCTCCACGTCGACGACCACTGCCGCGCCGTCGAGCTGGTGCTCCAGCACGGCGAGGTTGGGGAGACCTACAACGTGGGGAGTGGCGTCGAGGCCAGCATCGAAGAGATCGCCGACGCGGTTCTGGCCGCCACCGGTCGCCCCCAGTCCCTCAAAGAGATCGTGCCCGACCGACCCGGCCACGATCGCCGTTACCTGCTCGATTCGTCGAAGATCCGCACCGAACTGGGCTGGGAGCCGACCGTTCCTTTCGCGGAAGGCCTAGCCGCCACCGTCGGCTGGTACGCGGACCACCGATCGTGGTGGGAGCCATTGGTCGACCGGGCTCCGGTGCTCGAAGGAGCGTGGGTGGGCCCGAGCACGGGTGGCCCCGGCTCAGGGTCGTGAGCTCCCGGCCCCGGGTGCTGGTGACCGGTGGAAACGGCCAGTTGGGTCGCGATGTTCGGGACGTCTTGGCTGGAGTGATGCCCGACGGCGGAGTGCTCCCGGCCGGACGCGGCGCCGGTGACATCGACATACTCTCCACAGACATCGACACGCTCGACGTGGTCAATCGGACGGCAGTGGGCGAGGCGTTCGAGTCATTCCGCCCCAATGTCGTCATCCATGGTGGGGCATTCACCGCGGTGGACGCGTGCGAGTCAGAACCCGATACCGCGTTCGCGGTCAACGCCATGGGTACCCGACATGTGGCCGAGGCGTCCCGTCGGGTGGGTGCCCACATCCTCTATGTCTCCACTGACTATGTGTTCGACGGGACTCTGGACCGGCCTTACGTGGAATGGGACGCCACCAATCCACAGTCCGTCTACGGGCGGAGCAAGCTGGGCGGTGAGTACGAGGTGGCAGCCGTCAGTGGTGGCGACGCCACCGTGGTCCGTACCGCCTGGGTGAGTGGCGCCCATGGGGCGAACATGGTCAAGACGGTGCTCCGGCTGGCTGCTGGTCCCGGAGATGGCCCACTGCGATTTGTGGACGATCAGCACGGGACACCGACCTTCACCGCCGATTTGGCCTCCGCCATTGTGGGCCTGGCGCTCGACCGCCGCCCTGGGACGTTCCACGTCACCAACCAGGGCGAGACAAGCTGGTTCGGGTTCGCCCGGGCCACGCTGGCTGCGGCCGGGCTCGATCCTGAGCGGGTAGAGCCGATTGCCACCGGAGATCTCGACCCGCCCCGACCCGCCCCTCGTCCGGCCAACTCGAGGCTGGACAACGCCGCACTGCGATTGTCGGGGCTGGCCCTCCTGCCGGAGTGGACCGAATCACTGAACCGTCTGGTCGAGGTGCTTCCGGCGGTGGCGGAACGCGGCTGATCGACGATATGGACGATGACGCCGAAGCAATGGCATGGTGCGGCTGGAAGTACCGATGAAGGCACAAGCTGACGATGGGATCAAGATGAAGGAGTCAGGCAGGAGCGGGGTATTCGGGGCAACCGGAGGCCGAGGAAAGCGCGATCCCGAAGCCGGTAGCCCGGGTGCCTACTTTGGTCAACGAGGTGCTGCCGTTCGGGTCCTGCCCCACGGCCAGGGACACGTCGTCGCCGTCATCGGGGTGGGTTATGTCGGGCTTCCCACTGCTGCCACCCTTGCCCACCTCGGTCACCGGGTGACTTGTGGCGATGCCGATCCTGACAAGATTGCGCTACTCCGAAAGGGCAACGTGCCGATCGTCGAGGCGCACCTCGAGGATTTGGTGCGTGAGGGTCAAGCCGCCGGACGATTGAACTTCGTGGTGGGTGCCACCAGCGCGGTGACTGATGCCGAGTTCGTCTTCCTCTGCGTCCCGACACCTCAGCGTGAAGACGGCTCGGCCGACCTTTCCTTTGTGGAATCTGTAGCCAAGGAGATCGCACCACACCTGGCCCCCGGCACCATCATCGTCAACAAGTCAACGGTTCCGGTAGGTTCGACGTTGGTGGTCGAGCGGGTGCTCGGCCGACATGACATCATCGTGGTGTCGAACCCCGAGTTCTTGCGGGAAGGGACAGCGGTGGCGGACAGTCTCCACCCTGAACGCCTAGTGGTTGGCGCCGCCGATCAGGCCGCCGCCGCTCGGGTCGGGGACCTCTTCGCCGGAACTCATGCCCCCCTCCTCATCACCGATGCCGCCACCGCGGAGACAATCAAATACGCGGCCAACGCATTCTTGGCCACCAAGCTCAGTTTCATCAATGCGGTGGCCGGGCTGTGTGAAGCCGTCGGGGCTGACGTACGCGACGTCATACTCGGGCTCGGCTATGACAAGCGGATCGGGTTCGAGTTTCTCCGGCCGGGCCCTGGGTGGGGAGGGAGTTGCCTGCCCAAGGATACCCGCGCCCTCGTCAGTATCGCAGAACAGGCCGGATATGACTTCTCCTTCCTTCGCGGCGCCATTTCTACCAATGAAGAGCAGTTCGCCCGGGTGGTCGACAAAGTGAAACGGGCAGTTGCCCGGGCTAGCCCTGCGCCTGTCGATGCGGTGACGCCGACCGGGGGTGAACTGGCCGGTGCGGTGATCGCAGTGTGGGGGCTCACCTTCAAGGCCGGAACCGACGACCTGCGAAACTCGCCGTCGGTCGAGATCGTAAAGCGCCTGGTTGCCGAGGGAGCCACCGTGCAGGCGTTCGACCCCACGGTGAAGATTCCGTCGGGAAAGCCGTCGGTCCCGGTGGAGGAGCTGAGCCGTTCCGAGGCCGGTGACGCGATTGCCACGCTTGATGATTCGGTCCGTGCCTTCCCCGATGCCTACGCCGCCTGCGAGGGGGCTACCGCAGTGGTGGTCCTGACCGAATGGGACGAGTTCCGATGGCTCGATTTCTCCCGGGTTCGGGAGCGTCTGGTGGCACCGGTGGTGGTCGATGCCCGCAACTTGCTCGACCCGGCTCAACTGCGCCGTATCGGATTCGACTACACCGGGATCGGCCGTCGGTGAGCGGCCGCTATGTGGTGATGGGTGGAAGCGGGTTTCTGGGGTCGCACCTCTGTGACCGGCTCGTCGGTCGCGGTGACGAGGTGGTCTGTGTGGACGATTTCTCCACCGGACGTCGCTCGAACGTGACACATTTGTCAGACCATCCGGCTTTTTCCCTGGTCGAGGCGGATATCTCCGTCGCTGTGCCGGTCGAGGGCCCGCTCACCGGCGTGCTCCATTTGGCCAGCCCGGCATCGCCACCCGACTACCTGGCCCGTCCGCTGCAAACCCTGGCGGCCGGGAGTGAAGGGACCCGACGGGGCCTCGAGCTGGCCGAGCAGCATGGAGCCAGGTTCTTGTTGGCATCGACCAGCGAGGTCTATGGCGATCCCGATATCCATCCCCAGATCGAGACGTACTGGGGGAACGTGAACCCGGTGGGGCCTCGCAGCGTGTACGACGAGGCCAAGCGATTCGCCGAGGCGCTCACCATGGCTCATCACCGGGAGAGGGGAACAAATATCGGCATCGCCCGGATCTTCAATACCTATGGGCCGCGGCTTCGCCCCGACGACGGACGGGTCGTATCCAACTTTCTGCTCCAGGCCCTCCGAGGTGAACCGTTGACCGTATACGGCGACGGCAGTCAGACCCGGAGCCTCTGTTATGTCGACGACGAGGTCGCCGGGTTGGTCGCGCTGCTCGACGCCGACATCACCGGACCTGTGAACATCGGGAATCCTGACGAGTACACCGTCCTCGAACTGGCCC
>JADGOI010000116.1 GCA_017883075.1 Acidimicrobiales bacterium | reverse complement strand
GCTCAGCCCGCTCAGCCCCGAGCTCTACCGCATCGTGGGGCGGCGGGTCGAGACCGGCGACGTGGTCACCCTGTCCCTCGAGTCCCCCGGCAGGCGGACGTCATCGGCATTCGCCCATGGCCAGTTCAACATGATCACCGCGTTCGGGGTTGGCGAGGTTGCCATCTCGATCTCCAGTGCTCCTGGGGCCCCGGGCCCGATCGAGCACTCCATTCGCGACGTGGGGGCGGTGACCCATGCGCTGTGCATAGCGCCGATCGGCGCAACCGTGGGCGTACGTGGGCCGTTCGGGACCAACTGGGGCATCGACGAACTCGAGGATGGCGCCGACGTGGTGGTGGTTGCCGGGGGAATCGGTCTCGCCCCGCTGCGCGGCGCCGTGCGGGACCTGGTCGAAAGGCGGCGGGCCGGACGGGGAGAGGTGTTCGTCGTGGTGGGAGCGCGTTCGCCCGGACAGATCCTCTTCGCCGAGGACCTAGAGGAATGGCGCCGATCCGGTGCCCATGTGACCGTAACCGTCGACGTGGGCGCACCGGGGTGGGAGGGCCCGGTCGGCGTGGTCACCTCCCTCCTCGATGGGGCACCGTTCGATCCGGACCGATCGGCGGCCTTGACCTGTGGGCCCGAGATCATGATGCGCTTCGCAGCCCGTGCTCTGGCCGACCGGGGGGTCGATCCGCTGCGGATACGGGTCTCACTCGAACGGAACATGCAGTGCGCGATCGGGCTCTGCGGCCACTGCCAGCTGGGACCCCTCCTCGTCTGCCGCGACGGTCCCATCGTCCCCTTCGGGGGCATGGCCGACCGGCTGTTCATGGAGCGCCAGCGGTGACGGACACCCGACCTACCCTGGCCGTCTGGAAGTTCGCATCCTGCGATGGCTGCCAGTTGAGCCTCCTCGACTGCGAGGACGAACTGCTGGCGATCACCGGCGCCGTCAGGATCGCCCACTTCACCGAGATGTCCCGGGCCCACGTCGAAGGGCCCTATGACGTGTCGCTCGTCGAGGGGTCGATCACCACGGAGGCAGACGCCGAGCGGATCCGCGAGGTCCGCCGGTCCTCGCGCCGCCTCATCACCATCGGCGCATGTGCCACTGCCGGGGGCATCCAGGCGCTGCGCAATTTCGCCGAAGATGGTGCGTACGCCAGCACGGTCTACCCACACCCCGAGTTTGTGTCTTCGCTCGACACGTCGACACCGATCTCAGGCCATGTTGCCGTCGACCTCGAGCTTCAGGGCTGCCCGATCGACCGCCGCCAGCTACTCGAGGTGATCGCGGCCGAGTTGGTGGGTCGCCGACCGGTCATCCCCGGCTACACCGTGTGCCAACAGTGCAAGGGCCGCGGCACCGTCTGCCTGCTCGTCTCGAAAGGGACCGCCTGCCTCGGCCCGGTCACCCGAGCCGGCTGCGGTGCACTCTGCCCATCAATCGGCCGCGGGTGCTACGGGTGCTTCGGGCCCTCGGAAGGGGCCAACCCCGAGGCTCTGGCCGGGCGCCTGCTCAGCGAGGGCATGGCACCTGTCGATGCCTCCCGATTGTTCGCCACCTTCTATGTGGGTAACCCGGTCTTCGGCAACCAGGCGACCGCCCTGGCAGCGGCCGAGACAGGATTGGCCGAGCAGGAGGAGCAGTCCACGTGACCCATGGATCGGGCGCGCATCGCACCGTGGCGGTTGAAGGCCTTTCCCGGGTGGAGGGTGAGGGCTCGCTCCGAGTCGAGGTGCGTGATGGCGTCGTGCACGATGTTGCTCTCTCCATTTTCGAGCCGCCCCGCTTCTTCGAGGCGCTGCTCGAGGGGAGGCAGGCGAGCGAGGCGCCGGACATCACCGCGCGGATCTGCGGGATCTGCCCGGTCGCCTACCAGATGAGCGCCTGCGCCGCTGTAGAGGACGCATGTGGCGTCACCGTCGACCAACGAATCACCGCCCTGCGCCGCCTTCTCTACTGTGGCGAGTGGATCCAGAGCCACGCCCTCCACATCTACTTGCTTCACGCCCCCGACTTCCTCGGCTGTGCCGACGCGGTCGAACTGGCGGAGCGGGACCGGCCCAGCGTCGAGCGCGGGCTGGCACTCAAGCGAACCGGCAACCTGATCATGGAAACGGTCGGAGGGAGGGCCATCCACCCGGTCAATGTGCGGGTCGGAGGCTTCTACCGAGCCCCCACGGTGGCTGAGGTGGGCGTGCTGGTCGAACCACTGCGGAGGGCGCTCGACGCCGCCGTAGCCACCGTCGCGTGGGTGGGAGGCTTCGACTTCCCCGATGTCGAGGGCGACTACCGTTTCGTCGCCCTGCGCAGCCCCGGACGGTACCCCATCGAGTCCGGCCGGGTCGCTTCATCCGATGGACTCGACACCAGCCCTGCCGGCTTCGCCGACATGGTCATCGAGGAGCACGTGGCCAGGTCCACCGCGCTCCACGCCCGGATCGAAGGCCGGCTCGACTACCTCACCGGACCGCTGGCCCGTTATGCGCTGAACTCGTCCGAACTTCCCGACCCAGCCCGCCAAGCAGCGGAAGATGCCGGTCTCGGAATGATCTGCACGAACCCGTTCCGGAGCATCGTCGTACGAGCGGTGGAGCTGGTCTTCGCCTGCCACGAGGCGCTCAGGCTGATTGCCGCCTATGAGCCCCCCGACCCACCCGCGGCATTCGTGCCGCCAAGGGCCGATGTCGGGACCGGCGCCACCGAAGCTCCGCGAGGCCTGCTGTTCCACCGCTACGAACTCGATGAGAACGGTCTGATTCGAACGGCCCGCATCGTGCCCCCCACCTCGCAGAACCAGATCACCATCGAATCTGACCTCCGTCGAGTGGCCCAGGCATCTCTCGAACTTCCTGACGACGAACTCGGCTGGCGGTGCGAACAGGCAGTACGCAATCACGACCCGTGCATCTCGTGCGCTGCCCACTTCCTCGACGTCACGGTGGCCCGGCGGTGAACGGGCACGACGGGACGTCGCCCGCGCCACGGGTGGTGGTGGTCGGGATGGGGAGTGAGTACCGCCGCGACGACGGTGCAGGCCCTGCCGTTGCCGATCGAGTCGCCGAGCTCTTCGACGGTGTGGCCAACCTGGGGCCGATCGCCGACCCCCTCGACCTCCTCGGCCTCTGGGACGGAGCCGAATTGGCCGTCGTGATCGATGCCGTGCACTCCGGAGCCGAGCCGGGCACCGTTCAGCTGATCGAGGTGGGTACTGCACCCGAGGGGGAGTCGGGTGGCGTTCCAGCAGGGACCACCAGCACCCACGGGATCGGACTGGCCGGAGTGCTCCGACTGGCCCGGGCGGTAGGCAACGCTCCGAAGCGGGTGGTGGTGGTGGGCATAGAGGGGGACGACTTCGGCCAAGGCACGGGCCTGAGCCCGGCGGTCGACCGGGCCGTGCCCCACGCGGCCCGTCATGTGATGAAACTGATCCAGGAGGTCGAATGATGTGCACAAGCCGATTGCACCGTGTGGTGGCCCCGGCAGAGCCCGGCGCCGTCGTGGTCGAGGATGTCGACGGGAACCGACACCGGGTATCGCTGCTCGCCCTCGAACCGCCGGTTCCCGAACCCGGCGACTGGCTGGTCGTCCACAGCGGGTACGCCATCGACCGGGTCGACGGGAGCGAGGCCGAGTCGGTCGTCGCCGAACTGCGATCCGGCGGAATCGACGACCCCGTGCACATGGGGGCCGACCGGTGAGCGACGGGAAGGCCACATCGGCGGGGCCCGGCCTCGGGGGCGTCGCGGTAGCGGGGATCACTGCAGTGATCAGCGGAGTATCGGTGTTCGTGAACAGCTACGGCGTGCACGCGGTCCCCTCGCCTTCGGTGTACACGACGGCCAAGAACCTGGTCGCCTTCGCGGCGTTGGCCATTGGGGCGCTGCTGGCGGGCGCGTGGCGCCGAAGGAGTTCGGGAACTGCGGCCGCCCGTTGGATCGACGCGCCACACCGAACCCCTGTCTCCAAGTCCGGCACCGGCGCCCGGCCGGGCCTGCTCCAGTGGATCGGGCTCGGCTATGTCGGTGTGGTGGGCGGCGGACTTGCCTTCGTGTTGTTCTTCAACGGTTTGGCCCGGACCGCGGCCACGCCGGCCGCCCTGGGCCGGGACACCCTGGTCATCTGGGTCGCCGTGCTGGGCGTGCCCTTCCTTCACGAACGGGTCACCGGCTGGAACATGGGTGCCATCGCCCTGCTCATCGGGGGCGAGGTTGCGCTGTCCTTGTCGAACGGGCACTTCGACGCCGGATCCGGCGACGTGCTGGTGATGGCGGCGACGGTCCTGTGGGCCGTGGAGGTGATCATGGCCAGGCGCCTGATGGCCGATGTCGCACCGGCGACACTGTCGCTCGTCCGCATGGGCGTCGGTTCGGCCACCCTCCTCGTCTACCTGGCGGCCACCGGGGCACTCGGGGCGCTGCTGTCACTGGGCGTCGGTCCGGTCGGCTGGGTCCTGCTCACCGGTCTGCTCCTGGCCGGCTACGTCGGGACATGGATGACCGCCCTCTCGAGGGCCCGGGCCGTCGATGTCACCTCGGTGCTGGTGGCCAGCGCACTGGTGACCGCGCTACTCCAATCGGCTGCCGGCATCCAGTCCCGGGCACCTCAGCTCGTGGGCCTCGCCCTTATCGCCGCGGGCACGGCGGTCGTTGTATGGCGCGTCCCCCGACCCGTGTCAGCGTGAGCACCGAGGCCACCAGGGCCCCGTCACGGGCAACGGTCACACCCGGACCTCTGCTCTTCGCCCGCTATGCCTACCCTCCGAACGAGCTCGGCTACTGCGGTCCGGCCGACCCCGGCGCCCTGCTCGGGACGGCCGCCGAGGGGTCCGACCTGTCGACGCTCTCCCACCTCGCCTCCCAGTTTGCCGGAGCATGGCCCTATCTCGAGCTGATCGCCGGCAGCAACGGCATCGCCGACCCTCTCGATGCCCGGGTGGTCGAGGCCTATTGGGTGGGCAACCGCTTGCTCCAACGAGTGCCCGTCCCGGCGATGGTGGCATCGCTCGGAGACCGCTTCGAGCGGCGGGCCGGGTCCCACTTCAACTCGATGGCCGCGGCCGTCCCCCTGGGCGGGGTCAGCCATCACAGCTTCCACGTCTTTGCCATCTACCCGTGGTTGGGGCTTCTCCGCGCTGGGATGGAAGGCGCTCCACTCACCGTGCTGGACCGCTGCCGGATCCGCTGGGGCCGGGTCGAGACCGTCTCGGGTGACCTGGTCACCGTGCGGAACCGCACCCTGGCCTTCGAAGGATCCCGCCTCGTTCTCGGCCCCGAGTGCACCGAGGTGGCGCGCCTGAGCCTCGACGGCGTCGGCCTGGCGCCGGTGGTGATTCCCGGTGACACCGTCTCGCTCCACTGGGACTGGGTGTGCGACCGACTGTCACCGACGGGGCTGGGCTGGCTGCAACGCTGCACGGCGTTGAACCTGGCCGCGGTCAACGCCCTTCCGACGCCTGGACCCGCGGAGGTGTGCGGAGCCTGACTCCCGCCTTCCAACGTCTTCGGAAGGGGCCGACATGGTGATCCCCCGTCAAACGGCACGCCGTGACTTTCGGCCCTAGCGGCCGGCGAGCCATCGCCGGAGACTTCAAGCAAGGAGTGGGCGACCGAATGCCTGACGGACAGGGAAGGGGCCGTATCGTGCGGACTGTATTCGTGAATCCCGAGCGGTGCATCGGTTGCCTCCAGTGCGAATTGGCGTGCGCGGTCGAACACTCGTCCAGCCAGGACGAGACCGTTGCCTTTCTCGAGACACCGGTTCCGCGCAAGCGCGTCCATGTCGAGGCGGGCCCGGTAGTCACCTTCTCCTTCCCCAACCGGTGTCGCCACTGCGATCCGGCACCATGCCTGCAGGTCTGCCCGACCGGGGCCATCATCCGCGATGATGAGCACGGACTGGTGTTGGTCGAACCGAGGCGGTGTATCGGCTGCGCGATGTGTGCGGCGGTGTGTCCCTTCGACGTTCTCACGTTCCATCCATTGGCCGATGGCCCGGGACCCGACATCGCGGTGGCTGTGAAATGCGACGGATGCATCGAGCGAATGCGACGGGGCGAGACACCGGCGTGTGCGGAAGTTTGCAAGGTCGACGCTCTGGTGTTCGGCGAGCTGAACGAGCTGATGACCGCGGGTCGGCTTCGCGAGACCGGTGCGGTCCTCGCGGCCGCGGGTGCGACACCCACCGGGCTGCCCGATGGTGACCCCCTCGCAGGCTGGCACGCATGGGGCGGGGCGATCCAAGCCGCTGCTGGCGCCGCGGCTGACTGGGTTGCCGAACGGCATGTCGCGGACGGCGCGATCCAGGGCAATGGTCACGCCGGGAGTAGCCCCTCGGGCAGAGACGAGAGCAAGGGAGAGCCACAATGAGTGGGACCAACATGAACGGCCGGTCACCGCGCCTGACCATCAACGAGGATGCGCAGGCGATGATCGACATCGCACAGCGCGAGGGCATCGAGACAGTATGGGATCGGCTCGCGGCCCAACAGCCCCAGTGCGGGTACTGCGCCCTCGGGCTGAGCTGTCGCAACTGTGCCATGGGCCCGTGCCGCATCGATCCGTTCGGTGAGGGCCCCCAAAAGGGCGTCTGCGGTGCCGATGCCGATGTGATCGTGGCCCGCAATCTGGGTCGGACGATCGCCGCTGGCTCCTCGTCGCACTCCGACCATGGCCGAGACATCCTCGAGACGTTCAGCTCCCTGACTCACGGTGAGACCACCGGCTACCAGATTGCCGACGAGGAGAAGCTCCGCCGCCTGGCCGCAGAAGTGGGTGTGGCTACGGAGGGACGCTCCGCCGAGGACGTGGGTGCGGATCTGGCCGACGTCCTGCTCGATGACTACGGCACCCGACGGGGGTCGCTGTCCTTTGTCGGGCGCGTCCCCGAGGTGCGACGGGCCAAGTGGGACTCCTTGGGGATCACTCCACGGGGTATCGACCGCGAAAACGTCGAGATGTTGCATCGGACCCACATGGGAGTCGACAACGATTACGTGAACACCCTGTTGCATGCATTGCGAACGGGGCTTTCGGACGGTTGGGGCGGATCGATGATCGCCACCGAGCTGTCCGATGTCATGTTCGGCACTCCGACTCCCGTGATCTCCGAGGTCAATCTGGGCGTACTCCGGACCGACCAGGTCAACATCGCTATGCACGGGCACAACCCGATGTTGTCCGACGTCGTCGTGTCCGCCGCCCAAGACCCCGAGCTGGTCGAGTTGGCCCGCTCGCTCGGTGCGACCGGCATCAACGTGGTCGGCCTGTGCTGCACCGGCAACGAGTTGCTGATGCGGCGTGGTGTGCCCATGGCCGGCAACCATCTCATGCAGGAGCTGGTCCTCATCACCGGCGCCCTCGAGGCGATGGTCGTCGACTACCAGTGCATCATGCCCTCGGTCGTTGACGTGGCGAAGTGCTACCACACGAAGATCATCTCGACCTCGGACAAGGCCAAGTTCACCGGGGCCACCCACGTGTCGTTCGACCCCAAGCATGGCGCCGAGACCGCCCAGCGGATCGTCCGCATGGCCATCGAGGCCTATCCCAATCGCAACCACGAGCGGGTCCGGATCCCCACCAAGCCGGTCCGCATGATGGGCGGGTTTTCGGTGGAGGCGATCCTCGGTGCGCTCGGGGGCACTCCCAAGCCGCTCGTCGACGCCATCGCCGCCGGAACCATCCGGGGTGCGGTCGCGGTCGTCGGTTGCAACAACCCGAAGCTTCCCCAGGACCTCGAGCACATCGAGCTCACCCGACGACTCATCGAGAACGACATCCTCGTTCTCGTCACCGGTTGTGCCGCGGTGGCCAATGGCAAGGCCGGCCAGATGCTCCCCGAGGCGGCCGCCATGGCCGGGCCGGGGCTGCGATCGGTCTGTGAGGCGCTGGGCATCCCGCCGGTACTGCACATGGGGAGTTGCGTGGACAACAGCCGGGTCATGGCGCTGGCCGCGGCGCTGGCCGACTTCCTCGGCGTCGACATCGACCAGTTGCCTTTGGCCGGGGCCGCCCCCGAGTGGTACTCGGAGAAGGCAGTAGCCATCGGGACCTATGTGGTGGCCTCGGGCATCACCACGGTGCTCGGGGTCCAGCCCGCGATCTTCGGCAGTCCCCACGTCGTCGACCTGTTGGCCGGCGGGCTCGACGATGTGGTCGGAGCCAAGTTCGTGGTCGAGCCGGACCCCGCGAAAGCCGCGCTGTGGATCCGTCGCCA
>JADGOI010000115.1 GCA_017883075.1 Acidimicrobiales bacterium | reverse complement strand
CCCTTCAACACCGACAAGGTGAGAATGCCGGTACCCGAGCCGGCCAGGCCGCCCTGGTATTCGATCTCGAGTGCGTCGGGAAGCCCGTCGTTCAGACACGAGAAGATGCGGCCCAGTTGCTCGGCGAGGCCCATGAACGGCCGCACGGTCTCGGAGACATCTCCGGCTGACACGTTGACCGCGAACGGCACGAAATCACCGGCCAGGGCCAGGATGACCTGCTCGGCGATGGTGACTCCGGCCTTGTCCTGGGCCTCAGCCGTCGATGCCCCGAGGTGCGGGGCCACGATGACCGAGGGGAGCTCGAAGAGCGGTGACTCGGTGGTCGGCTCCTTGGCGAAGACGTCGAGCCCCGCACCCTGCACCTGGCCCGAGCGGATAGCCTCGGCCAGGGCGTCTTCGTCGACAATGCCGCCACGGGCGGTGTTGATGATGCGAAGGCCGGGCTTGGACTTGGCCAACAGGTCCTTGCCGATGAGCCCCAGCGTCTCGGCATTCTTCGGTAGGTGGACGCTGACGAAATCCGACTCGCCCATCAGCTCCTCGATGCCCATGAGCTCGACACCCATGTGCTTGGCCCGATCCACCGACACGAACGGGTCATAGGCCACCAGACGCATGCCGAACGCCAGCGCCCGCTGAGCCACCAGGGCACCGACCCGGCCCAGCCCGATGACACCGAGGGTCTTGCCATAGAGCTCGACGCCTTCCCATTTGGATCGCTCCCACTTCCCCGCCACCAGGGCGGCGTGGGCCTGAGGAATGTTCCGGGCCTGCGCCAACAGCAGCGCCATGGCCTGTTCGGCCGCGGACAGAATGTTGGACTGTGGGGCGTTGACCACCATCACCCCGCGTTCGGTGGCCGTCGGCACGTCGACGTTGTCGAGGCCGATGCCGGCCCTTCCCACCACCACCAGATCGGTGCCGGCCGCAAGCACCTCGGCGGTCACCGTGGTGGCCGACCGAATCACCAGCGCCTGAGCCCCCACGATGGCTCCCAGCAGCTCGTCAGGGGACAGTCCCAACTGGACATCGACCTCATGCCCGGCCTCGGCCATCAGGTCGAGCCCGGTTTGGGCCAATTTTTCGGTGACGAGAACCCTACCCATGGTGATCCTTCCTCTGTGAGATCGGATAGATCTCGGTGGTCATGTGAAAGCCGCGCTAGCCGGCGTCGCTGAAGAGCTCGGCCAATCGATTGACACCCTCGACAATGTCGTCGTCGCCCAATGCGTAGGACATCCGAAAGTACCCGGGTGCTCCGAACGCCTCGCCGGGCACCACCGCCACCTTGGCCTCGTCGATGGCTACCTCGGCCAACTCGGCACTCGACGTGATCTTCCGGCCGCGGATTTCCCGGCCGTAGAGCCCTTGCACCGAGGGGAAGGCATAGAACGCTCCGTCAGGATCGATGCAGGTGACCCCGTCGATCTCGTTGAGCATCCGGTGAATGGTCTGGCGGCGGCGGTCGAAGGCCGATCGCATCTCCGCCGCCGCCGACAGGTCACCCGACACCGCGGCCAGCGCCGCCCGTTGGCTGACGTTGGCCACATTGGAGGTTTGGTGAGACTGGAGGTTGGTGGCGGCGGTGACGATGTCGGTGGGGCCGATCAGCCACCCGACCCGCCAACCCGTCATGGCGTAGGTCTTGGCCACGCCGTTGACCACAACACAGGTATCGGCCAGCTCGGGAACGACCACCGGCATCGAGTGGTGCTCGGCGTCCCCATAGACCAGATGTTCATAGATTTCGTCGGTGATGACCCACACGCCGTGATCCACCGCCCAGCGGCCGATGGCTTCGATCTCCGGGCGCGGATAGACCGCCCCCGTCGGGTTGCAGGGAGACACAAAGAGCAACACCTTGGTCCGGTCGGTGTAGGCGGCTTCCAGCTGATCCAACGAAACCCGGAATCCCGATGACTCATCGGTAGAAATCACCACGGGGACGCCACCGGCCAGGGCGATGGACTCGGGGTAGGTCGTCCAGTACGGCGCCAACACCAGCACCTCGTCGCCGGGGTCGCACAGGACGGCAAAGGCGTTGGCGATGGCATGCTTTCCGCCATTGGTCACCAGAACTTGCGAGGCGGTGACCTCCAGCCCTGAATCGCGCCGGGTCTTGGCCGCCAGGGCGTCCCGCAGCGCGGGCAGGCCGGCGGTGGGCGAATACTTGTGGGACTTGGGATCCCGGCAGGCGACTTCCGCCGCGGCCACTATGTGGTCAGGAGTAGGGAAATCAGGCTCGCCGGCCCCGAAGCCGATGACATTCTCCCCCCGGGCCTGCAGGGCTTTGGCCTTGGCGTCGACCGCCAGGGTGGCCGACGGCGATACGGCGGCGATACGTGCCGAGACGCGGTTTCCGGGCGGGTGAGCCATGGGTGCCATGATTCCATATGTGACCGACGCCCCTGACAACCAACAGATCACCATTCCTGCCAACTTGCTCCCGGCCGACGGACGCTTCGGCTCGGGACCTTCCAAAGTGCGACCCGAGAACGTCGAGGCCCTGGCCGCGGCGGCCAACCACTACCTCGGCACCAGCCACCGCCAAAAGACCGTCAAGTCAGTGGTCGGCAGCCTTCGGGAAGGCCTCCGAGACCTGTTCTCACTGCCTGACGGGTACGAGGTCATGCTCGGCAACGGGGGCACCACCTGTTTCTGGGACGCGGCCACCTTCTGTCTCATAGAGAAGAAGAGCCAGCACCTCAGCTTCGGCGAATTCTCCGCCAAATTCGCCACCGCCGCCTCCGACGCCCCCCATCTCGACGATCCCGAGATCATTGCCTCCGATGTCGGTACCCACCCCACGTCGATCGCCCGGGACGACGTCGACCTCTACGCCCTCACCCACAATGAGACTTCCACCGGGGTGATGATGGAGATCACCCGGCCCACAGGGGCCGGATCGGCAGCCAAGGGCGGCGGTCTGGTGGCGGTGGATGCCACCTCAGGGGCCGCCGGGCTCCCGGTCGACCCCGAGCAGTTCGACGTGTACTACTTCGCCCCGCAGAAATCCTTCGGGTCAGACGGGGGCATGTGGGCCGCCTTGGTGTCCCCGTCCGCCCAAGAGCGCATCGCCGGCATCAAGGCCTCGGGTCGGTGGGTGCCGGCGTCATTGGATCTGGCCATCGCCCTCGACAACTCCAAGCTCGACCAGACTTACAACACGCCGGCATTGGCCACGGTGTTCATGTTCGACAACCAGGTCCGCTGGTTCAATGACAACGGTGGCATGAAGTTCTCCACTGGTCGGTGTGACCGCTCGGCGGAGATCCTCTACACCTGGGCTGACAATTCCGACTTTGCCACGCCCTTCGTGCAGCGGGAGGTCGACCGGAGCCGGGTGGTCGCCACCATCGATTTCGCCGACTCCATCAATGCCGCCAGCGTGGCCGCGGTGCTGCGGGCCAACGGAATTGTCGACACCGAACCCTACCGCAAGCTCGGGCGCAATCAGCTCCGTGTCGCCCTGTTCCCGGCCATCGATCCCGACGATGTGGCCGCGCTGTGCGCCTGCATCAACTACGTGGTGGGGGCGTCGGCTGATTGAGCAGCTTCGGCCGGGGCGTCGGCGAACGGGTACCTGCTTCAGTTCGTCCCGGCTTACTCGGGGGTATGGCAGACAGCCTCGACGTTGTTGCCGTCCGGGTCGCGGACAAATGCTCCGTAGTAGCCGGGGTGGTACTCGGGCCACACCCGGGCCTCGTGCAGCACTTCCGCCCCGGCACCTTTCGCCACGGCCAGAAATGCATCCACCGCGGCCCGATCGGGGGCGGAAAACGCGATGTGGCACTCGCGAAAGCCCTCGCCGCTGGTGCGGGGGCCGAGCCAGAACGTAGGCATCGGCGCCACTCCGAAACCGATGACCGAACCGAAGTCCATCAGCCGGTGGCCTCCGAGAGGAGCGAGGACGGCATCGTAGAACGCCGCACTGGCGGGGACATCTGCACATTGGATCGAGAGATGGTCGAGCATCTCCCAGTATGTGCCCGGCGAACTTCCCGGCGCAACCGGAGATGGTCGGGGCACCGCTCTTCCAACCGGTGGCCTCAGGCCGGCGAGCCTGAGGATGCTCTCTCGATCCTGCTCCCGATCGATTGGGGCCCGTAGGCCGCCGGTTGTTCGGGAGCAGCCGATGGGAGGCTCGGCCGTCGCAGTGGCCGTCTGAACAGCCGTCGAGGACGTCGGAGCCGGGCCGTGTCGTCGCCAGCTCGCGGAGCATCCCTGACGCCGTACGATCAGCCGCCCGAGATGTCCTGGATCTTCTGCTTCCCTGCCGTGACGAACGGCATCATGTCGCGCAGCTGGGCGCCCACCTTCTCGATGGGATGGTCAAAGCCGGCTTGGCGCAACGCCTTGAAGTTGGGACGCCCATTGGCGTTCTCCTCGACCCATTCCCTGGCGAAGGTGCCGTCCTGGATCTCTCCCAAGATACGACCCATCTCTTCCCTGACCGCCTCGTTGATGACCCGGGGGCCGCGGGTGAGGTCGCCGTACTCGGCGGTATCCGAGATGGAGAAGCGCATCCCGCTGATTCCCTGTTCGTACATCAGGTCAACGATCAGCTTCAGCTCGTGAAGACACTCGAAGTAGGCGGACTCAGGTTGATACCCGGCGCCCACCAACGTCTCGTATCCGGCCTGCACCAACGCGGTGAGGCCTCCGCACAGCACGACCTGCTCCCCGAACAGATCGGTCTCTGTCTCCTCGGCGAAGGTGGTGTCGAGCACTCCGGCCCGGGTGGCTCCGATGGCATGGGCGTAGGACAGGGCCAGGTCGTGGGCCTTGCCCGAAGGATCGGCGGACACCGCCACCAGGGAGGGAACCCCTCCCCCTTCGGTATAGGTCCGGCGCACCAGGTGACCAGGGCCCTTGGGGGCAACCATGGCGACGTCCACGTCGGCGGGAGGGGAGATGAGCCCGAAACGGATATTGAAGCCGTGGGCGAAGAGGATGACGTCACCCGACTGTAGGTGGGGAGCGATCTCGGCCTCGTACACCGAGGCCTGCTCGGTATCCGGCAACAGAATCATGATCACATCCGCCTCGGCCGACGCCTCGGCCACCGACAGGACCCGGAGCCCGGCCTCCTGGGCCTTCTGCTTGGACGACGAGCTGTCCCGGAGCCCGACACGAACGTCCACCCCGGATTCGGACAGGTTCAGTGCGTGAGCGTGACCCTGGGAGCCGTAGCCGATGACCGCCACTTTGCGACCACCGATCAAACTCGGGTCAGCATCCTTTTCGTAGTAAAGCGTGGCCATCGTGATCAACCTGCCTTCTCTGTGTGATTTGCGAATCCGAGCACCTTGGCACTCAGGTTGGATCGGTCGTCGGACCGCTCGAGCATAGGCAATGCCACTCGACCAGTTCGCTGCAGCTCCACAATTCCGTAGCTCCGGATGAGGTCCTCGAAGTCATCGACCTTGGTCGGTGACCCGGCCAGCATGACCGTGAGCCGGTCGTGGCCCACGTCGATGATCTTGCCTTCGAACACGCCAACCAGCTGGATTACCTGGCCCCGGGTCTCCGGTGAGACCTCCACGGTGACGAGCAACAACTCACGCTCGCGAGCCGCCGATGGGGCCAGTTCGGTGATAGAGACCACCGGGATCAGTTTGTCGAGTTGCTTGACGATCTGGTCCAATGGGGCCGACTCGACGTCCACCACGATGGTGATGCGACTGAACCGGGCATCGTCGGACGGAGCCACGGCAAGACTGAAGATGTTGTATCCCCGCCGGGCGAAGAGTCCGGCCACCCTGGCCAGCACCCCGGGCTTGTTCTCGACCAGGACGGTCAGGGTGTGGTGGCGCTTGTCGATTCCATAGGCCGACATCAGTTGTCTCCTCGCATCAGCGATGGGTCGACGATGATCTCGTCGTTGGAGGCTCCCGCCGCCACCATTGGGTACACCTTCTCCGAAGCGTCGGTGCGGAAGTCGATGACCACCGGGCGATCGTCGATGGAGTTGGCCTTGTCAATGGCAGGGCCGACCTCTTCGGGACTCTCGACCCTGATGCCGATGCAACCCATCGACTCGGCCCATCCGACGTAGTCGGGAAGGTCGGGTGACAGGTAGACCTCGGAGTAGCGCTCTTCATAGAACATCTCCTGCCATTGCCGGACCATGCCGAGGTAGGCGTTGTTGAGGAGGGCGATCTTGACGGGGATCCGTTCGGAACTGGCGGTCACCAACTCTTGGGCGGTCATCTGAAAACAACCATCGCCGTCGACTGCCCACACCATCTTGTCGGGACGTCCCACCTTGGCCCCGATCGACGCGGGCACTGCGAAGCCCATGGTGCCCAGACCACCCGAGTTGATCCAGGTGTTCGGGTAGTCGAACTTCCACCACTGAGAGGCGAACATCTGATGCTGCCCCACTCCGGATGCCACGATGGTGTCATCAGGCGTGGCGTCGCGCAAGGTTTCGAGGACGAACTGGGGCTTCAGCTCACCGGGTGCATCGGTTTGGGCATAGACCAAGGGGAACCGGATCTGCCATTCGCCGAGCTTGGCCCGCCAGAGGTCGACCCTGTCACGGGGAAATGAAGCCGCCGACGATCCCGGCACCGCCGGGGCTCCGGGAGCGGCGTCCGAAGGCGTGCCGCCCGAGCCGACCCGGGTCGCATCCGAATGAGGGAGGCCGAGGCTGTCGAGCGCCATCAACAACTCGTCGATGACCAATCGACAGTCGCCGACGATGGCGACGTCGGCCCGGCGCACCTTGTGGTGCTCGGCCGGATCGATATCCACATGGATGACCTTCGCCTCGGGGGCGAAAGCATCCACCCGACCGGTCACCCGGTCATCGAACCGGCTTCCCAGTGCAATGAGTAGGTCCGAACGCTGCATGGCGGTCACTGCCGTGTAGTTCCCATGCATGCCCGGCATCCCCAGACAGAGTGGGTGTGAATCGGGGAAGCAGCCTCGTGCCATCAGGGTGGTCACCACCGGGATACCTGTCCGCTCGGAGAGTTCCCGCAGGCCCTCCGAAGCGCGTGCCTTCAGAATTCCCCCGCCGGCATAGATGACCGGTCGTTCGGCGGCCAGCATCATCTCGGCAGCCTCACGCACCAACTCGGGGTCCCCCCGGGTGACCGGGTGGTAGCCGGGAAGATCGAGATCGGACGGCTCAGGCCAGTACCACTCCATGCTGGCTTGGGCGATGTCCTTGGGCATGTCGATCAGCACGGGCCCGGGTCGACCGGTGGTGGCCACGTGGAATGCCTCCGCCACCACCCGGGGGATGTCGTTGGCGTCAGTCACCAACCAATTGTGCTTGGTGATCCCCATGGTGATTCCGGTGGTGTCGCTCTCTTGGAAGGCATCGGAACCGATCGACGACGTCGCCACTTGTCCGGTGATCACCACCAATGGCGTCGAGTCCATGTAGGCGTCCGCCAACGGCGTGACGATGTTGGTGGCGCCGGGACCGCTGGTCACGATGGCCACCCCCGGGCGCCCCGTGACCTGGGCATATCCCTGGGCCATGTGGCCTGCGCCCTGCTCGTGACGGACCAGGATATGACGGATCGACGAGTCGATGATCGGGTCGTAGACGGGGAGAATGGCACCACCGGGGAGGCCGAACATCACCTCTACCCGCTGCATCTCCAGGCTCTTGATCAGCGCTTGTGCTCCTGTCATTTCCCTCGGGTCCATCGGGATACTCCCTTGTCTGCCTCATCTGCGCTTGTCGGCGCAATCGGTCTATCTGCGTTGGTTGGGTTGGTTGTGTCGTTTGTGTCGGGGAATGAAAACGACCTCCCATCTGGGAGGTCGGAAAGCGCACACGGCGAAAGATCGTCGCGTGCGCTACGAAACGAGTACCAAGATGATGCTGGGGTTGATGGGGATGGTACGCATGGTGGTTGCATTGTTGCACGACTGGGAGGGTCTCGACAAGTGCCTGGTGGCCGGCCAGATCGGTGCTCCCTCCCGGGCCAAGCAGCAACCCTCACTCCGAGGAATCGGCGCTGTCGTACGCCAGTCCATGGATTTTGAAGGCGCCCCTACGTCTGCGCTCAGGGCTCGGTGACCGCGCCCCGTTCGGCTCCGGTGACCAGACGGGCGTACTTGGCCAACACGCCGGTCGTATAGCGGGGCTCGGGATGCTTCAGATCCGCCCGCCGTCGCTGGAGCTCATCGTCGTCCACCAGAAGGTCGATGGTGTGGTTCATCACGTCCACCACGATCCGGTCGCCGTCGGCAACCAGGCCAATGGGGCCCCC
>JADGOI010000114.1 GCA_017883075.1 Acidimicrobiales bacterium | reverse complement strand
GACGTGGCGGTACCCGACGCGGGCAGAGTCACCGCAGGCGTGGGCGGCAACAACGGGATGAGCCCGCTGATCGACGCGCCGAATGCGCTACCAGTGGCAAGGTCCGGACCGGTAGCCGCCCCGGCCGTTCCGGCGAAGAAAGCAAAGGAGCCGAGGGCTGCGCCCATGGCGAGCAGTACTGCGCCCACTAGACGGAACAAGCCGACAGGGCGGGCTGAGCGCACCCTGGTCGTGGTCGATTCAGTCATAGAATTAATCCTTAGCTTTCGTCGAGGTTCCGCGAGATAAGAAGACAAGATTGCGCTCGCTGCCGGTGAGGATAGCCCATGCTGCACGACTCGATCAAACGATGATCTCTTCGGGCCTCTCCGGCGTGGATCGGCGGATCGGATGGATTTCCCGGTTTCGGCGGATATTGGCCAGACCCAGCCAATTCGCGCTTCCTCTTTCTATTTGGCTCGAATTGCCCTAGCCTTTGGCAATTGCCCTACTTCGGTGAGAGGCGCTGTCCTGGGAACGGACAGGTGTGAAGATCGTTTCAACGGGGTTGTACGGGGATCAATGGGGAGGTTGGGCGCATGGCGCTCCGGCATGACGAGGTCGAGCAGGTAGATCGTCTTACGGAAGAACTCCTCCATACGAACGTCCCGTCGCGTGACGGCACCGTTGACGTGTCCCGGGACAGAGTGCTGGTGGAGCGCTGCCAAGCTGGGGATCGCCAAGCGTTCGAGGAGCTCTACCTCCGTTACCAACGCAGGCTCCACCGATTCTGCATGCAGCGTCTGGGCGAGGCTCACGATGCTGAAGATGTCGTACAAGAGGCGTTCGTGCGGGCGTGGCGCGCCCTGCCCCGGTTCGCCGGGGAACGTCGCTTCTATCCGTGGCTGACAGTGATTGCTACCAACCTGTGCGTCGACACCATGCGGCGCCGAGCCCGGCTCACCCCCGTCGAAGAGTCACAGATCGCCGCCTCGGACGCCGGCACTTACGACGTCGAGGACGCCGTCCTCCACGAGGTCGACTCGAAGATGGTGGCCACCGCATTTGGCCAACTCTCGAGTCGGCACCAACGGGTCCTGCAGCTGCGTGAGGGTTCGGAGTGGTCTTACAGGGAGATCGCCGAACACGAGGGCGTTGGAATCACTGCGGTGGAGACTCTCCTGTGGCGGGCGCGTCAGGCTCTCAAGCGAGAGTTCCTCATGCTCGACGAGAAGTGGAGCAAGGTGGGCGCTCTCATCGGGTTCTTGATGGTGCTCCCCGCCCGCACGGTCGCTCGTCTGCCCAAGGCAGCCAGGCATGCCGCCGACGGCTTCAACCATGCGGTCAGCGGCGCCAAACATGCCGTCGGGTCACTGCGGTCCGGGTTGTCCGAATTCGGGACTTCCGGTGCCTTCGGAATATTCGGGCCCTCGGTAGCCGCGGCTACCGGTGCGGTCGCCCTCAGTGTCGGGACGGTTCTGATGTTGCCGGTCGCCGGCGCGGTGGGTGGAACCTCCACCGGCTCACCGAGCCCGGTGCCGGTCGCCAAGGTGGTGCCGACACTGGCTACGCCTGTCGTCGGTGGAACGAACACGAGTGCCGGTACGAACGGATCAACCGGGGGCCGGAGTACCGCGTCGGGTTCGACTGGTGTCAGTGGACCCACGGGAAGTGGCGGAAATGGGCTCGCCGGGGGAATCCTCGGATCAGGAGCCGCTTCTGGCGCCGGATCGGTCGGTGTGGGTGCAGTCGGACCGGTCGTCGGACCTGTCGTCGGACCGGCCGTCGGACCGGTCGAGCAACTCGGGTCGGCGGCCACGTCCACCATCAATCCAGTGAACCCCATCCCGGCTCCGGTGGTGAGCGGACCTGGAAGTCAGCCGAGCTCGCTCGGATCGAGCACCGGCTCCGCTATCTCCGGCGTGACGGGTTCCGCTGCCGGCGCCAGCGTCGGCAGCGCGGTCGGTGGTGCAACTTCCTCGGGAAGCAGCGCCGTCAGTGGAGCGTCCTCCACGCTCGGACTGCCCCTGAACCTCGGGTCCTGACGAGCGGCAGCGGCCTTTTCGGCGCTGCCGGGGATGACGGGGTTTCACGGAGGGGTCGCTGGTCGGTCAAACGCTTCATCCGCGTCGAACGTGACGGTTGGCGACGTTCCCGGGTGGCGGCGGATCAAGGTGGTGGTTTCGCTCGGTGGTCAGTTCTCCGAGGTCCGTTCCGATGGGATCGATTGATCGCGACCGGTTGAGGAAAGGCCTATTGGCCAGGGGTCGAAGGCAGCACGAGTAGTTGCGTCGGATTGGCGAGCCCGCGACGCCGGAGGACTTCGGTTGCCTCCGCCCGCCAACACCTGGCCGGCTCAGGGCTCTGGCCCCTCGGGTTTGTCGGTCAGGGCTTCGCGCTCGGCCAACCACGCCTGCCGGGCGATCGCCCCCCGTTTGAGGGTGAAACGCACGATCAACACCGCCAGAACCAGAAATGCCACGACAAACAGCGTGAATCCGACGGTGAACAGGGTGTTGGACGCAGCCGGGATCATCATCGGAAGGCTATAGGGACTGCTCTTCCATTGGTGTGTCACAGCCATCCGCCACACTTCTCCCATGCTCGTGATGGACGTTGAGAGACGAGAGGAGAACGGCGAAGCGGAACGACGGGGGACGCCGAAACCCAAGTCGAGGGTCATGGGATGTTGGACACCACTGGCTGGGGACGCGCTCCTCGACCGGCTCCGGGTCACCGGTCGCCCCCGGCCCTTGGCCGACCCCGATCGGGCTGCGCTCTTACGGGAAACCATCGAGCGCGGGCTTGCCCCGGGCACCGCCGCCAACCAGGGTGGGCGCCGCGGCCAACCCCCCAGCTCCACGCCACTGGTCGTCACCAAGGATCGGTTGACCCGGGCACTGAGTCCCGGCGTTCATCACGATGCCATCGGGCTCGGGGAGCAACCTCCCACTGTGTCGATGGCATGTGGTGCGCTGATCGATGTGCTGTTTCGCCAGCTTGTGACCATCGGGTCGATCGGCGACCCGATGATCGACGGCCTGGCCGCACTGGCCCTTGACGACAGACAGACCCACCTGATCGGGTGGATCGACAGCTTGTCGAGGACAGAACGAGGAGCGCTGTCCGCCGAGGTCGATCGCCAGTCCACTGCCTTGGTCAACCGGTGGCCAAGGCTCGATCCGGCGTGGCTCCCCCGCACCCAACTCCCGATCCGGGCCGATGTCGCGGCAGGGGCGGTCGAGCTATCAGGGAGAGTGGACCTCGCCATCGGACGGCCCGGACTGAACGTTGCATCCGTCGCCATCGTCGAGGTCAAGTCCGGGACACGACGTCCCGAACACCGAAAGGATCTGCACTTCTACGCGCTCATCGAGACGCTGAGGAGTCCGGCCCCCCCGTTCGTCGTGGCGACGTACTACACGAGGACGGGGGAATTGGATGTCGATCCGGTCAGTGACGAGCTCCTCGCCGCCGCGGCTCGACGCACGGTGGCCGGGGCCAGGACCCTGGGTCAGGTGGCGGAGGCGGCCGCACCTTCCCGGCTTCCCGACCAGCAATGCGGAAAGTCTGCGGTGCTGCCCGGCTGTCGCCCGGGTCGACAGCGGGTGACCGCCGACATGGGTGGGTATCGGCGCTGATGCGGGCACAAGAGCTCACCGCAGCAATCCTGGCCCCTCCCTTGGCGCCGATCGGCCACAGTGACCGCCGGCTCGTGCGCCACAGCCTGACCACTGCGATCCCGGCAATGGTCGAGAACCTGCCTTTGGCTGATCAGGTGGTGGTCACGCTTGCGATGCTCCGCCAAGTCGCACGGGACCCGGCGGCTCTTTCCCGACCAGAAGAGCCCTTTGCGTGGAAGCCGGCCTTCGTTCGCCGGTCACTGGGCCTGTCCGCCGTCGACGCATGCATCGACCACCGTTTCTCGAGTCCGGCCGAAGCTGTCGGGCCCGTAGCCGACCAGGCGGTTGCCGAGTGGAATCGGACCGGTTGGCGCACATTCCACTGGGAACCGTGGATCGCAGCGTTGCATCCCGCCGCCCGATCCACCGTGGTGGCCGAAGCCGCGACCTGGGCCACAACCCTATGGTCGTCCATCGACTGGCATCGCTTCGATAGCCCACTTCGGATAGGAGGACCGGACGATCAGTGGGCCTGCACCGCGGCGAGGACGGTGCGCCTCAGGGGTCGATCCGAGTTGCAGGTTCGACTCGGGGCGGCGCACGCCGATGGAGCGGAGAGCACAGCCCTGGTATCGGTGGCCACAGGGATACCGCGCACCGGATGGGAGACCGAACTCGGATTTCTGGCCCTGGTTGCGTCATTGAGGTCGCCGTCCCGTCCGGTGCCGTCACGGGTGGTCGGCTTGTGGCCCGATGCCGGGCAGTATCGGTCGGTCGACATCACCAGCGGTGTCCTCACCGCCACCGGGGATCGGGTGATTGCCTGCATAGGCGCAGTTGTGGATGCCCGCATGTCGATGGTGGCGTGAACAGAGGAGTGGCCACCGCGTCGATGGATGGGTGGACATCACCGGCTCGACATTGATTCCAAACAGACCGTCCGGGTTCAGAACAGCGTCTTGGCCGCTTTGGCATCGGGTTTGCCCGCCGCGGTGAGGGGTATCTCGTCGACCAGGATCATCTGGCGCGGGATCTTGTATCCGGCGATGAGCGCACGGCAATGCTCCTGGATGGCTTCGAGAGTCACGGCGTCAGCCCCGGGCTTGGGATGAAGTACCACCACGACCTGTTCACCGAATCGGGTGTCGGCGATACCCACGACGATGGCGTCGAACACGCCGGGGTGGGCTTTCACCGCGGCTTCGACCTCTTCGGGAAAGATCTTCTCGCCACCGGAATTGATGGAGGCCGAGCCCCGGCCGTGCACGGTGATGGTGCCGTCGGCTTCGACGGTGGCCAAGTCCCCGGGAACCGACCAACGAACACCGTCAGCATCTACCGGGAACGTCGCCGCCGTCTTGACCTCGTCCCTGTAATAGCCGAGAGGGATGCGGCCGGTCTTGGCCAACCGACCGATTTGGCCTCCTCCCCGAGTCAGCGGCCGGAGATCGTCATCGAGCACCGAGGTCTCCGGACCCATCACGAACCTGGGCCCAGATGCGCCACTCTCGACCGACCCGTGCGCCCCGCTCTCGCTCGAGCCGAAACGGTCCAACACGATGACGTCGGGAAGTTGTTGTTGGAGTTCGTCCTTCACCGTCTTGGACAACATGGCGCCACCCGACCCGATGGCCAGCAAGGTCGACGTGTCATAGGTCCCCGGCTCCGCGGAGACGAGCGCCTCCACCAAAGGACGGGCCATGGCATCGCCCACCAGGGCCACTGACACCACACCCTCGTCACCGACCAGGCGCCACAACTCATCGGCGTCGTAGCGGTGCGAGGTATAGAGCACCGCGGTCCCACCCATCATGAAGGCGTTCCATGTCACCCACTGAGCGTTGCCGTGCATCATCGGGCCGACCACCAACATCACCGCTCGTGCCGCGTCATCGAACGGCAGCCGCCCGGCCAACTCCTCGGCGGAAGAAATGGGCTCCTGACCCCACCCTCCGCCACCCATGGCGGCGAAGAAGATGTCCTCCTGTCTCCACATCACACCTTTGGGCATCCCGGTGGTACCGCCCGTATACAGAAGATACACATCGTCGGTCGAGCGAGGTCCGAAGTCACGGTCGGGGCTGCAAGCCGCGAGCGCCGCCTCGTACTCGATGGTGGGAAGCCCGATATCCACTGCCGGGCCGGAACCATCCTCGATCACGATGAGGAGATGCGGAGCTACGACAGGTGAACCGCCGCCTTCAGCTTCGGCCGGCTCCACGGGTGGGGCCAACGCCTCGGCCACCAACGGGGACAGAGCCCGCTCGTAGATCAATGCCTGAAGGTCGGCGTTGTCGACCACATACCGGAGCTCGGGAGCCACGTACCGGAAATTGAGGTTGACCGGTACGGCCCGGGCCTTGTAGCAGCCCAACATCGACTCGACCCACTCCACGCAGTTGTGAGCAAGTATCCCGACGTGGGCTCCCGGCGCGATCCCCCGGCTTTGGAGAACGTGGGCGACCTGATTGGCCCGCTCGTCCAACTGCCGATAGCTCAGCCGAGCGGATCCCGCCACCAGCGCGTCACGCTCGGGAACCGTGTCCGCCACCACCTCGAAGAGGTCAGCCAGGTTCAGTTCTCTGTCGGCCATGCGTCCCTCCCCGTCTTCGGTTCCCTCGCGGGTTTCCGGCCCGTCGGCCCGGAGCCGTATCATGCGCCAGTCAACCGGTCACTGTGCAGCACGATCAGCATCGCACGATCTGCATCGCACGATAGACACAGGATTCGAAAAGGGGCAGGGACATGGCAGGCGCGACTACAGGTCAGACGGGCATCGCCGGGCTGTCAGCCCTCATCACCGGCGGCGGCAGTGGCATCGGGCTGGGGACGGCTTCCCGACTGGTGGCCGATGGGGCCCACGTGACCATCTGCGGGAGGACCGAAGAGAGGTTGCAACAGGCGGTGGCGACCTTGTCCTCCATTGCGGATTCGTCGGCACCGGGGGCGCCGGTGGGGACCGCCCGCTATGTGGTGGCCGACGTCACCATCGAAGACCAGATCGCCCACGCGGTGGCCATCGCCGCCGAGGAGCGTGGGCGACTCGACATCCTCTTCGCCAATGCCGGTGGTGCCACCCACATGGGTCCGATCGCCGGCGCCGACCTCGAACAGGTGCGGGCCACGGTGGATCTCAACCTCATCGGGACATTCCTGTGCATCAAGCACGGCGCGCCGTTGATGGGTGCCGGTGTGGGGACCGGGGTAGCAGGCACCGCCCCCGGTGGCGGCTCGATCATCGGCATGTCGTCGGGGGCGGGGGCCTTCCCCCACCGCTACCTCTGGGCCTACGGCACGGCCAAGGCCGGGATCGACATGTTGTGCAAGTACGCCGCCGAAGAGTTGGGCAGTTCGGGCATCAGGGTCAACACCGTGCAACCCGGGATTGTCGACGACGAGCTGATGGCGCCGATTACCGCGGGGGGACCACTACTCGATGACTATCTCGCCGAGATGCCCATCAGCCGCCTCGGTACCGTCGAGGACATCGCCGCGGCGGTGAGGTTCCTGGCCGGGCCGGAGTCATCGTGGATCAGCGGGGAGAGTCTGGCCGTCGACGGTGGCCATCACCTGCGGCGCGGGGCCAACTACGGGCTGCTGTTCGGCGAGTAGGCGAGGGCGAGTAGGCGAGTGCGATGTCGACGGGATCGTCAAAGATGCGCGGCGGTCAGCGGGGAGCCGGGGCAGCGAGCCGCCGTCAGTTCAATGGAATGAAGCAGCACCTTCGAGAGCCAACAGTTGGCGTTTCATCGGGAGGCCACCCCCGTACCCACCAATGGACCCGTCAGAGTTGATGACCCGGTGACACGGAAGGATGATGGCCAGCGGGTTCTTCCCGTTTGCCTGCCCGACGGCCCGGAACGCCTTTGGACTCCCGACCCGCCGGGCCAGTTCGGCATAGCTGGTCGTCTTCCCGTACGGGATATCGGCCAAGGCGAACCACACACTTCGCTGGAACGGCGTTCCCTGGGGGTCGAGCGCAAGATCAAAGGACGTGCGTTCCCCGGCGAAGTACTCATCGAGTTGGGTCGCCGCCGCTAGTAGGTGATGGTGGATGGCGGCATCTTGGCCACCGTCGTCTGCTTCGGCACCAGCCGGCTGCAGTGGCCTCGCAGCACCGGGCAGGACCAGGTGGGTGAGCCCATCGTCATCGGCCCACAACACCAACTCGCCCACCGGTGTTGATAGCCGCATTGTCTTGATGGGGGTCGGTTGGTCGTATCGGTGTCCGGAATGTGGCTTCCTTGCGGTTTTCATGCGGCGTTGACTTCTCCTTCGGTAAGTGCCGGGATGCTCCAAAGATGGGCCATGGCGTAGGCCCGCCACGGCCGCCACTTCTCGGCCAGTCGTTTCACAGTGGCGACGTCGTCGTTGTGACCGAGCCGGGCGATGGCGCGTCGGACCCCGAGGTCCGTGGGCATGAAGGCATCGGGGTGACCAAGTGCCCGCATCGAGATATACGCCGTCGTCCACGGTCCGATGCCCGGCAGGGCCAGGAGGTGTCCCTCCAACTCGTCGGGGTCCTCGCCGGGATCGATCCTGACGGTGCCCTCAGCGATGGCGGTGGCCAGCGACCCGAGGGCGCGGCGCCGGGCGCCGGGCATGGCAAAGGCGGGATCACCGGCGGCGGCGATCTCGTCCGCGGTCGGGAAGAG
>JADGOI010000113.1 GCA_017883075.1 Acidimicrobiales bacterium | reverse complement strand
GGCTGGCCCAACATGGGCTTGAGCTCGGGTCCAACCACTGGATCGGCCAGGGCCAGAAGCGTGGGCAGGGTATAGATCCCCTCCGCCAGGTCCTGGCCGGCCGGCTTGCCGAGCTCGGCATCGGAGCCGATCACATCGAGAATGTCATCGCGCACCTGAAAGATCATGCCGAAGCTGCGCCCGAAGGTGGTGAAGGCATCAACCTGATTGGGGGGGAGGCCCCCGGTGATCGCGCCGATCCGGCACGAGGTCGCCATCAGGGCGGCCGTCTTCCCCGAAATGGCCCGGGTGTAATCCTGCTGGGTGCGACCGACATCGAAGGCGGCCCGCACCTCGGCCACCTGGCCCTGGCAGAGCTCCCCGAGGGTGGCGGCCAGTAGGCCGGCGATCTCGGTTCCCAGGCCGGCGGCGATCTCCGCCGAGCGGGCCAGCAGAAAATCCCCGGCCACGATGGCCACCAGGTTCCCGAAACGCGAGTTGACGCTTTCGACGTTGCGACGGATGGTCGCCTCATCCATCACGTCGTCGTGGTAGAGCGACGCCAGGTGGACCAGTTCCACCGAGACGGCGCCGAGCAGGTCCTCGCGGCTGGCCGGTTCCGATCCGCCGGTGGCTGTGGCCAGGGCAAGGACCGGTCGGAGGCGCTTTCCCCCCGCGGCGATCAGATGGGTGGTCACGTCGTCGAGAAAGCCGTCACCAGTCACCACCGACTCCATGAGCAAGGGCTCAAGAAGTTGGATTTGTTCGGCCAGTGCGGGAAGACCCAGGAGTTCTACGGGGTTCACTTTAGACAGACGATAGGCGACAGAGGTGCCGGTTGGTACAGCGGAGGGGTGAGGGTGCGTCGAGCACCGGTGCCTGTAGACTCCGGGTTGTTCCCGGACCGCGGATGGAGGCGGTGGAGTGTTCGAACGATTTACTGACAGGGCCCGCAGAGTTCTTGTGCTCGCACAGGAGGAAGCGCGGCTGCTGAACCACAGCTTCATAGGCACAGAGCACATCCTCTTGGGATTGATCCACGAGGGTGAGGGTGTCGCGGCCAAGGCGCTCGAGTCAATGGGCGTCTCGCTGGAGGCTGTGCGCGAAAAGGTGGAGGAGACCATCGGGTTGGCGGGCACCGCCCCCACCGGGTCCCCACCCTTCACGCCTCGAGCGAAGAAGGTGCTCGAGTTGTCCCTGCGCGAGGCCCTGCAACTGGGTCACAGCTACATCGGCACCGAGCACATGCTGCTCGGCCTGGTGCGCGAGGGCGAAGGGGTCGCCGCGCAAGTCCTCCAAAGCCTGGGTGCCGACCTGCCGCGTGTTCGCCAGCAGGTCATCCAACTGCTTTCCGGTTACCAGGGCAAGGAACCGGTCGGTGCCGGGGTGGCCGGCGGCCAGAGTCCCGACTCTCCGACCGGATCACCGGTACTCGACCAGTTCGGCCGCAACCTCACCGCGCTGGCCCGCGACCACAAGTTGGACCCGGTGGTCGGCCGCGAGAAGGAAATCGAGCGGGTCATGCAGGTCCTCTCGCGTCGGACGAAGAACAACCCGGTGCTCATCGGGGAGCCGGGCGTGGGGAAGACGGCCATTGTCGAAGGACTGGCCCAACGGATTGTGGCCAACGACGTTCCCGAGACTCTCGCCGGCAAGCAGCTCTACACGCTCGACCTGGGCGCCCTGGTGGCCGGAAGCCGGTACCGGGGTGACTTCGAGGAGCGACTGAAGAAGGTTCTGAAGGAGATCCGCACCCGCGGCGACATCGTCCTGTTCATCGACGAAGTGCACACCCTGGTGGGAGCCGGCGCCGCCGAGGGAGCCATCGACGCTGCCTCGATCCTCAAGCCGATGCTGGCTCGCGGTGAGCTGCAGACCATCGGCGCCACCACCACCGACGAGTATCGCAAGCACTTCGAGAAGGACGCCGCCTTGGAGCGGCGCTTCCAGCCGATCAAGGTGGATCAGCCCAACGTCGCCCTCACCATCGAGATCCTCAAGGGTCTCCGCGATCGCTACGAGTCGCACCACGCAGTGACCATCACCGATCAGGCCCTGGTGGCCGCGGCCAACCTGGCCGACCGTTACCTGGCCGACCGCTTCCTGCCCGACAAGGCGATCGACTTGATCGACGAAGCCGGCAGCCGCTTGCGGATCCGCCGGATGACCACTCCTCCCGCCTATAAGAAGTTGGAAGAGGAGATCGCCCGGCTCAGGGCCGACAAGGAAACCGCCATCGAGAAGCAGGCGTTCGACCAGGCGAAGAAGCTGGCCGAACAGGAAAAGGACCGCCTCGACAAGAAGGACGCCATGGAAGCCGAGTGGCGGGCCGACGGCGTGGACCTGTTCGACGTGGTCGACGAGGAAGTCATCGCCGAGGTGCTGGCCAACTGGACGGGTATCCCTGTCTACCGGCTCACCGAAGAGGAGACGGCCAAGCTGCTCCGCATGGAGGACGAGCTCCACAAGCGGGTCATCGGACAGGATCCGGCCATCGCCGCCCTCGCCCGTTCGATCCGGCGGACACGTGCCGGTCTGAAGGACCCGAAGCGCCCGAGCGGCTCATTCATCTTTCTGGGGCCGACGGGTGTGGGGAAGACCGAGCTGGCCAAGACGCTGGCAGAGTTTCTGTTCGACGATGAGGATGCGCTCATCCAGCTCGACATGTCCGAGTACATGGAGAAGCACACCGTCAGCCGGCTGGTGGGTTCGCCCCCCGGGTACGTCGGGTACGAAGAGGGTGGGCAGCTGACCGAAGCCGTCCGTCGCAAGCCGTTCTCGGTGGTCCTGTTCGACGAGGTGGAGAAGGCCCACACCGACGTGTTCAACACCCTGCTCCAGATTCTGGAGGACGGCCGCCTCACCGACGCCCAGGGCCGTTCGGTCGACTTCAAGAACACCGTGCTGATCATGACCTCCAACTTGGGAACCGCCGACCTCCGCAAGACGTCGGTGGGGTTTGCCAAGACGTCGGAAGCCGTCACCTACGAGCGGATGAAGGCCAAGGTCAATGATGCGCTGAAGGCGCACTTCCGTCCCGAGTTCCTCAACCGCATCGACGAAGTGGTCGTGTTCCACGAGCTGTCCAAGGAAGAGGTCGTGGAGATCGTCGACCTGATGATTCAGCGGGTGACCAACCAGTTGGAACTACAGGGGCTCAGCCTGGTGCTCACCGCTCCGGCCAAGCAGCTGTTGGCCGACAAGGGCTACGACCCGCAATTGGGTGCACGGCCGCTCCGGAGGGCCATCCAGCAGATGGTCGAAGATCCGTTGTCGGAACGCATTCTGTGGAAGGAGTTCCACGCCGGCGAGACCATCGTGGTGGACGTTGAGACCATCACTCCCGAGGCGGCCGCGGCATTCGATGTCAAGGGTGCCCCACCGCTCATCGCCGGGGAGAAGCAGCTGTCGTTCAGGGCCGTGCAAAGCGTGGTGTCCGAGGGCGTCGAGACCCCTCCGGTGGAGCTGGCCGGCGCCGGCGCCGACACCGACTGACCGTGAGCTGGCCGGCCCCGGCCGGTCGCCATCGATTTGATCAGAACGTCCTGCCACTCCGGTGACCGGGCGTTCTGCGTTTGGGGGTTGATGCGGGCCGGAACTCGGACTGCCGGCTCATCCGACCTGTCGAGCCGGCCGCAGATGCGGCACGATCGGCGCGTAGGACGCTTGTCTCGGAGCATTGATACCGGCATATCCCGATACGCCGACGCTGATGGATCGGGATGTCCGGTGCCATAGCCCGGACGACCGATACCCGTCCGGCATCGGTCATTGCTGCGTGGCACCTGGTTGGCACATCCATTTCGTACTATCGGGCCATGCCCAAAACCGTGAAACGACACCGGTGCATCGACTGCGGGGCCACCACTCCCCAGTGGGTGGGCCGGTGTCCGGCCTGTGGGGAGTGGAACACCCTGGTCGAGGAGTCGGCGCTCGGGCCCTTGGAGCAAGCGGTGAACGACCTCGACCTGTCATCGATGCCCATCCCTCTCTCCTCGGTGGACGTGGCGGCCGCCGCCGCGGTGCCCACCGGGGTGGAGGAGTTCGACAGGGTGCTGGCGGGTGGACTGGTCCCCGGATCGGTGACCCTGCTCGGGGGGGAGCCCGGGATCGGCAAGTCCACCCTGCTGCTCCAGGTACTGGCGGCCCGGGCCGCGGCCGGGCACCGGGTCCTTCTGGTATCGGCCGAGGAGTCCGCCCATCAGGTCCGCCTGAGGGCCGAGCGGTTGGGACCGGTTCCCCCCGGGCTGCTGATCCTGTCGGTGACCGACGTGGGCACGGTCATCAACGCGGTGATCGAAGCCGAACCCGATCTGGTGGTCGTCGACTCCATCCAGGCGGTGGCCATCGGACCGGCCACCGCCGGCGAGCGTCGGGCCGGCGGGGTCCCGGGGAGCATCACCCAGGTCCGGGAGTGCGCCGATCAACTGGTGGGACTGGCCAAAGCCCGCCAGGTGGCCACCGTGCTGGTCGGGCACGTCACCAAAGATGGTTCCCTGGCCGGGCCCAGGGTCCTCGAGCACATGGTGGACACCGTGTTGAGCTTCGAGGGCGACAGGCATCACGCCCTCCGCATCCTCGCCGCGGTGAAGCACCGGTTCGGGCCCACCGGGGAGCTCGGGCTATTCGAAATGGGGGACCAAGGCCTGAATCCGGTGGACGACCCGGGAAGGCTCCTCCTCGGTGACCGGCTCACAGGCGCGGCCGGCGGCATCGTCCTCCCGGCCATGCAGGGCCGTCGCACCCTGCTGGTGGAGCTGCAGGCCCTTGTCACCCCGATGGCGCAGGCTCAGCCGAAACGCTCGGTGGTCGGCCTCGACAGCGGACGGTTGGCCATGACGTTGGCCGTGTTGGCCCGTCACGTGGAGCTTCCGGTGCTGGGTCTCGATGTCTTCGCCTCGGTCGCCGGGGGGATTCGGGTCACCGAGCCGGCTGCTGATCTGGCCGTGGCGCTGGCCGTGGCATCGGCCACCACCGGGGTGCCGCTCCCGGCTGATCTGGCCGCCATCGGGGAGATCGGCCTGGCCGGCGAAGTCCGACAGGTCAACAATCTCCCCCGCCGCCTCGAGGAGTCGTCCCGGCTGGGATTCACCCGGGTGGTGGTGCCGTCATCGTCGCCGGCCGCCCCGGCCGGGGTCGAACTGATTCGGGTGGAGACGGTGAGCGAAGCCGTCGAGAGGTTTGGCAGTGGGGGCGGCCGCGTCCCAGGCTAAGGGCCCCGTCCCCGTCGAGGGCGAACGCCGGCGTTGACGGGTACCATGCGGGTGTGAGCGCACGCCAGAGTTCGGCTCTCAATGAAGCCCTGGCGATGGTTGCTCCGGGACGGCCCCTCCGGGAAGGCCTCGACCGGATTCTGCAGGCCAAACGCGGTGGTCTGGTCGTGGTCGGGGATCAACCCGAGGTGCTGTCCATCTGCACCGGCGGTTTTCTACTCGATGCCGAGTTCAGCCCGCAGCGCCTGTCGGAGTTGGCGAAGATGGACGGTGCCATCATCTTGGCCGGCGACGCCTCGCGGATCGCCCGGGCCAATGTGCAGCTGATGCCGAAGTCATCCGTCGCCACCACCGAAACCGGCACCCGGCACCGCACCGCCGAGCGGGTGGCCAGGTCGATCAATGTGCCGGTGGTGTCTGTGTCGTCGGCCATGTCGTTGATCGCCATCTACCGCCATGACCAAAAGCACACCTTGCAACCCATCAGCTGGCTCCGGGACCGCGCCGACCAGGCCCTCACCACCCTGCAGCGGTTCCGCAGCCGATACGACGTGGCCCTCTCCGGGCTCTCCACCCTCGAGGTGGAGGACACCGTTTCGGTGGGTGACGTGACCGGTGTGCTGCAGTCGGCGGAGACGGTGGTGCGCATCGCCAGGGAAGTGACCGGATACCTGGTGGAACTGGGTGATGACGGTCGATTGGTACGCCTCCAACTCGCGGAGCTGGTCGACGGGGTCGAGCCGTCCTTGCGGCTGGTGGTGCGTGACTATCTGCGTCATCCGTCATCGGACCCCCGCGACAGGGAGGCAGCGGTGGAACGGGCGGTGGCAAGGTTGGCCAACCTGACCTCCGATGAGTTGCGCAACGTGCACAAAGTGGCGGACCTCCTCTTCCTGCCGGCGGCGCTGACCGACACCCACTCCGGGGTGGAGCCTCGGGGCTATCGACTCCTCTATCGGCTTCCCCGCTTCTCTGACGTCATCATCGAACGGATCGTGGACCGGTTCGTGAATCTCCAGCAGATCATGGGGGCCTCGCTGCCCGAGTTGGAAAAGGTCGAAGGGGTGGGGATAGCCAAAGCCCGTTCGGTCAAGGACGGTCTCACCCGTTTGGCCGAGACCAGCATTTTCGAGCGATACCAGTAGTTTTTCGGTCCCACCGGTAAGGGAAGTGCTGGCCCGGCGGGGTGTGGGAGAGAGGGGTGCCTCCACCGTGTATCCTGGAGTGCTCGCTCTACGCGGTCCCGATGTCGCTCACCTGCCCGGGATCAGCACGCAACGCCAGGAGGAACGGTGTTCGACATCGGTGACAAGGTCGTCTATCCGCACCACGGCGCGGCTGTAGTCGAACGACGTGAAACCAAAGAGGCATTCGGGAAGAAACAGGAGTACCTGGTTCTTCGTCTCGCCTATGGAGACCTCACCTTGATGGTTCCCTCCGACAACACCGAGGGTGTCGGGCTGCGTGAGGTCATCAACGACGAAGAGGTCGAAGAGGTATTTGCGGTGCTCCGGAAGAAGGAAGCCCGGATGCCGACCAACTGGTCTCGTCGGTACAAGAACCACTCGGAGAAGCTCCGATCCGGCGATATCTACCAGGTTGCCGAGGTCGTCCGAAACCTGTCGATCCGTGACAAGGACAAGGGCCTGTCGGCAGGTGAGAAGCGAATGCTCCAACGGGCCAGGCAGATTCTGGTTTCCGAGCTCACCTTCGCCCTGAATGTCGACGAGGAGACCGCCGAGCTGCGGCTCGACGAGGAACTTCCCTGAGCCGACTCGGGCCTGTCTGGGCCGTCGTCGTCGCCGGCGGAACCGGAAGCCGGTTCGGAAGCCAAAAGCAGTTCCTCGACTTGGACGGAAGATCTGTGGTGGCCTGGTCGATCACCGCGGCCCGCACGGTCGCCGATGGCATCGTCGTCGTGGTGCCCGACCCATCGACCACTTCGGCGCCGACAGTGTCGGCTGATGAAATGGGAGTCGACCAAGTGGTCACCGGCGGCGCCACCCGATCGCTCTCGGTTCGGGCCGGCCTGGCCGCGGTCCCCATGGAGGCGTCGGTGATCATCATCCACGATGCATCCAGGCCGTTGGCCTCGGCATCGTTGTTCGCCTCGGTGGTGCAAGCGTTGGCCGGAGATGGTGCAGGCGGGGTCCCGGGCTCCCACGGTGCAGATGGAGTCATTCCCGTCCTTCCGGTCGCCGACACCCTGAAGCGGATAGTCGCCGGCAAGGTGTCCTCCACTCTGGACCGGGAGGGGATCGTCTCGGTGCAGACCCCCCAGGCATTTGTGGCGGCCACACTTCGCGCCGCCCACGCCGGAGGCGGCGAGGCCACCGACGATGCCGGACTCCTCGAGTCGCTGGGCGCTACGGTTCGCACCGTGCCCGGCGAACCTCGGAACTTCAAATTGACCCATCCCGAGGACCTGGCCGTGGCCCACGCCCTCATACGGAGCGACAGGGCGGCCCGATGACCGATCCGGCCTCGGCCCTCCGCATCGGCCAGGGCATCGATGTGCACCGGTTCTCGGATGACCCGGCCCGAAAGTTGGTGCTGGGCGGAGTCGTCATCACCGGGGAGGGCATCCGGGGCCTCGACGGGCATAGTGACGCCGACGCGGTGGCCCATGCCATCGCCGACGCCGTGCTCGGGGCGGCGGGACTCGGCGACCTCGGACAACACGCTCCCGATACCGACCCGGCCTGGTCCGGCGCGGACAGCATGGGCATCCTGACCTGGGTGGTGGAACTGGCCGGCGAAGCCGGATGGTCTCCGGTCAATGCCGACTGCACGGTGGTGGCCGAGCACCCCAAGCTGGCCCCGTTCGTGGCCGAGATGGCCGAACGCCTGAGCGCGGTGCTGCATGCCCCGGTCAACGTAAAGGCGACTCGGGCCGAGGGGCTGGGTGCACTGGGCCGGGCCGAGGGCATCGCCTGCACCGCCTCGGTCCTCCTGGTGTCTCTGGCTGAAGAGGTTTCTCGAGAGGCGTCCCCCGGGGTGACCGCATGAGCCCGGCAGCCGGAAGTGGCCGGGGCCGGGCCCGGGGCCAGGGTGGCAGTGCGCGCGGTGGGGCTCGGGCCGGTGGGACCTCGGGCCGGGCCGG
>JADGOI010000232.1 GCA_017883075.1 Acidimicrobiales bacterium | reverse complement strand
CAGGTCGTCGAAGGTGCCTTTCGGGTCGAGCATCAGCGCGTGGAGCTCTCCCGGCCAGTCACCTTCGATCTGCGACGGCCGATTGGAGAGAGCATCGAGCCCCAGCGAGTTGGCCAGCCGCCGGGCCGGGTCGATGGTCACCACGCATGCCTTTCGACCCAGACGGGCGGCGTGCAGAGCGAACGCCGCCGCGGTGGTGGTCTTTCCCACCCCACCGGCACCGCAGCAGACAACGATCGCCCGGTCCTGGGCAATGTCGGTGAGGGTGACGCCCTCGCTCATGGGACAGCCGCTTGGGTGTCCGGGAGGGCGGTATGAGGGAGGGCAGTATCGGGGAGCGCAGTGACACCCGCTTTCAATGCGTCGGCCAGAAGCTGAAGCTCATCGGGACCGATGGACGCCGCGAAGGCGAAGGGCACCCGCAGCTGGGGTAGCGGCAGTTCGTGATCCAACCTGTCGATTTGCTCCCGTTGGAGGACCTCCCGGGTACGGCGGAAGGTACTGGCGGCGTCGAGTGCTTCACGCAAGTCGTCGTCGAGGGTCACTCCGGCGGACTCGGCGGCGTCGGCAGCCGACACCTCCAACCCCCGAATCGGTGGGTAACAGGCATTGACGATGATCGGACCGAGGGAGACGCCCACCTTGTCCTCGAGTTGGTAGGCGGCTTCGACGACCTCGTTCACCGGCATCTCTTCGGGGAGAGTCACCAACGCCACCTGGCACCGGACGGGGTCGGTGAGCAGTTCCACCACCTCGGAGGCCTGGGTCCGGACCGGGCCCCCGCGGGCGGCGTCCAGCAGCCCGCTGGCCGATGACAGGAACGTCATGGCGTGGCCGGTGGCCGGTGCATCGACGAGGACCAGATCGGCGAGACCGGCCTGCTCGATCTGTTTGACCTTGCCGAGCACCAGGATGTCCCGGATGCCGGGAATCGCGCTCGAGACGATGTCGATGATTCCCGACGACATCAAGCGCTTCGAGAACCGGCGGAGCCCGTGGTCGGCCAGGTATTCGATGAGGGCATCGTCAGGGGTGATCCTCCGGGCCTGCACACTGCCCGGCGGGATGTGTGGCGCCTCGCTCTCGGGCCCGAGGTCCTCTTCGACCTCGTTGGCGCCCGCCGCGCTGAGCACGGCCCCGGCGTAATCGATGGTGTCGCCGTGGCCAAAGGCGTCGGAGACACCCGATCGACCTTCGAGCTCGATGACCAGGACGGACAGTCCGGCATCGGCTGCCATCCGGGCGATGGCCGCCACCATGGTCGTCTTCCCGACGCCGCCCTTGCCCGCCACGATCAGAACGTGACTCTGCGTGCAGAAAGTACTGACGTCCATGATGCTCCGGAGCGTAGCGTTCCGGCCACCCATCGGCGGTTTTGGGCCGAATGGGGGTGGGTGGAGGGCCCCTGGCCGGCACTGGTGAAGGGGTTGGGTAGGAAATCCTGGTCAGACCCCTTGTCTCCGTGCCGCGGCGCGAGTACGTTCGCTGGCGTGGGGGCAGCACCCACTGGCAAAAGGGGGTAGGAAACCATGGCGCAAGCTCTCGACACCTGGCAGATCAGAGCGTCGTGCCGCGGGCCTCAAGCCGAGATCTTCTTTCCTCCCGCCCATGCGGAGCGCAAAGAGGAGAAGCTCCAACGTGAGGCACACGCCAAGGCGATCTGCTTCACCTGTTCGGTTCAGTCCGACTGTCTCGATTACGCCATCCGGATTCGTGAGCCTCACGGGATATGGGGAGGCCTCAATGAGATGGAACGCAAGCTGCTGACCGATCGCCGGGCCGGCTGACCGTCGGGGTCCTTGTATGGCCGGCTGGCGCGGTCAGGCCACACCCAACGACTTCGCCGCGGCACGGACTCCTTTCGATGTGCATACCGAGGTCGGTTGCTGGTTGGTGGCCGCGCAGATCCCCGCGGCCAGATAGTTGGCAGACGCCACGATGGCCCGGCCGGCCGGTGTCTCCCCCTTCTTCAGGTCGCCGATGATCGTCGACCTGGGCCGCCGCAAGATTGTCGCCGGACTGAAGCCTGAGGTGGTCGACACCACTATGTTGTCGATGTCCACCAGTGGGTAGGTGGCGTTGCCGGTGCGGCTCGCGGCCCCGTAATGCGTCATCAGGGACTGCTGGCCCGGCGTGAGGTTGGTGATCTTGGTGAACGCGCCGTTGGGGGCAGCCACGTCAGAGTAGATCTCGACACCTGTGAAGGTGATGTACGGACTCGTATACGACGCGTCGAAGAAACTGAAGGTTTGGATTCCCGGGAAGACCGACGTGGTCGACGACAGCATGTCATGGAGCATCCCGAAGTGGCCGAATCGGGAGAGTGCCAGCACCAGGGGCCACCGCTCCGCCGCGCAGAATGGGCAGTACTCCGCCCCCACGAAGAGCACCTCGGGCTTTCCCGCCGCATACAGGGGGGCTTGTCCGGTCACCACGGTCGGGGGAGTGAGCCCGGCGTCCAGAGCGGTGATGCCGACGGCGTCGAAGGTGGAGACGGGCACGGCGG
>JADGOI010000231.1 GCA_017883075.1 Acidimicrobiales bacterium | reverse complement strand
TCCCCGTCCATGGCGTCCTCCACGTCTGTTGGCTGCGGCGCCGATTCGGCCTGCCGGTAAAGCCTGCCTACCCAGACTACGGCGTCTCCGGCCTCAGAGGCTGTCGCGCATGTTTCCCCAGCGCGATCACCCGATGGCCGGATCGGTCAATCGGCGGAGGAGCAATCGGGCATGGGCGGCCCATACAAATCCCTCAGTGACAATCGGGTTGCGCTCATAGTCGACTTGGAGCCGACGGTTGTTCATGAGCCACGACCAGGTGCGCTCGACAACCCACCGTCGTGGGAGCACTTCAAAGCGATGGTCATGGATCTTGTTCACGACCTCGGCGGAGATGTGGTGTGCCCCGCATGAGGAGACGAAGGTCTTCTTGAAGCCCCCGTCACACCAGATCTTCTTCAGTCGGCTGGTGTGGTTCCTCGCCCGCTCGACGGCGGCGATTCCTCCTACGTTGTCCGACACGTTGGCGGCCACGACGACCACGGCCATGAGGAGTCCGAGGGTGTCGACCACACCGAAGGTCTTGCGCCCGGAGACCTTCTTTCCGGCGTCATATCCCCTGGTGGGACTGGTGACCGTCGATGCTCCTCTCACGCTTCGGGCATCGATGACCCCGGCCGACGGTTGTGCGTCACGGCCCTCGCGTTCTCGCACCTGTTCCCGCAGCCGCTCACAGACCCGCTCCCATACTCCGTTCTCCGACCAGCGCACGTGGTATCGGTGGACGGTGTTCCAGTGGGGGTAGTTCGGAGGCAGCGCTCGCCACTGGCAGCCCGTCGCCGCCACGTAGAAGATGGCGTTCACGATGTCGCGCTTGGCCCACTTGGTCGGACGTCCCATGCGACCGTTCCCCGAGTAGGTAGGGATCAGATCGGCGATCAGTTCCCACTCCTCATCGGTCAAATCACCCTGGGTCGATCGCCAAGTAGTCGCAATCGGCTTGTCGTTGGATCCCATCATCCGAGTCTATGAGATCCAACAACCCGGATGGGGTCAATTCAACCACCATGCTGGTCAAACTTCAACGACAGCTTCTTAGATCCGAAGAGCCGCCATAGCGCTGTTGCTAGCTCTCATCGCCTACATAAGTCTTAGGGCTCACCGCTGAGTTGATTGCGCATTCGCCGTCGGATGCAGGGTGTAGTTCCAGTCGCCGTGCCACTCGTGTCGGGTGAGTGGGAGGGCGTCCAGTTCCTTGTCGGTGACGACGACGCCCTTCGGATAGAAGTCGGTGTCGAGTTCGGCGCGGATGGTGAGGCCGGTCTCGGTGGTGGTAGCGGAGATGAGCTCCACGATCGTTCGGTAGGAGGTGAGTGGACGTCCTCGCCAGTTCATCGAAATGAAGCTGAACATCCGGTGTTCGATCTTGTTCCACTTGGAGGTCCCCGGCGGGTAGTGGATGACGGTGATCTCGAGGCCGGTGTCGGCAGCGAGCTTGGCCAGCTCGACCTTCCATGCACGGACTCGATGTCCGTTCGATCCACCAGCGTCGGCGGTGATGAGCAGTGTGGTCGCCTCGGGGAAGCGCGCCCGTCCCATCTCTGCCCACCACCTGCGGATGCTCGCAACGGCGAAGGCCGAGGTGTCGGCCACGTCACCGACCGATACCCATCCTTCGTTGTTGATGACGTCGTAGACGCCATAGGGAATGGCCTTGCCGGTCTCGGGATTGATGAAGTCGTGGTCGAGAACCGCTACCGGTTGCCCGGCCGGTTGGTACTCGACACCGCCGTTGGCATACTCGCCGACCAGTTCCTTCTTCTTCGTGTCCACGCTGATCACTGGCTGACCATCGGCGACGAATGCAGCGGCTGTGGCGTTCAGGTACTCGAACTGGCCGTTGCGGTCGGGATGCTTGGTCAGCTCCTTGGACTTGGAAGGTGCCTGCAGCGAGAACCCGAGTCGTTTGAGCAATCGGCCGACGGTGTCGTCGGACACGGTGAACCCTTGACGGACGAGGTCGCTGGCCAGGTTGGCCGTCGACTTGGACGTCCAACGAAGGAGCGACATCGGGTTGCCACGGGTCTCAGGGTGGACCAGTTCATCGAGAGCGGCGAGCAGTTCGGGTTGGGTCTCGGTGATCGGCTTCACCCCGGCACCCGGGGCTCTGACCCGGTCCGACGGGTCGATGCCCGCCTCCACCTCCGAGACCGCCTTGATCACGGTATTGCGACTCATGCCGGCAGCCTCAGCCACCATCGACTTCGTGCCGGGGCCGCACATTCCGACCGCCGCACCGACGACCATGCGGCGCTGGCGTTCGTTCAGGTGGGGAAGGACCACCTCGAAGAATCGCGCGAGTGCATCAGGGCCAACCTCCACAGCACGAGAGTACATCGCGCGTGTTATTCAGCGGAGGACCCTAACGCGTGGATGCACTGGGCCCGGCATGGCCCGCCGGACAAGTCCCAGGTGGTTCCCGCGAATCGAGGGATGCACCGGCAAATCGCCGGGGTCGGCACCGGGTGGGGGTGGGTAAATGCAGGGTAGCCACGCCTTGCCTCCGCC
>JADGOI010000112.1 GCA_017883075.1 Acidimicrobiales bacterium | reverse complement strand
TCAAGCGAGGCACAGATCGAGAGCCCGCCAATCCCATCCCAACCGGGGAAGCTCGTGGCCGTAAGCAGTTGCCGCTCAGACCGCCGGTTCGGCGTGACTTGTGAGCCGGGTACGTGGTCGTGCGGGGCGTCATTATGCGTGGCCGCCTGTGGGCCCTTTGGCTGGCGGAAGCAAATGCTCAAGGTCTGCGTCAATTCGCTGCCCGTCCCGATTGACGTCCCCATACGAGAATCTTCCACGGGCGGGGCCTACGGGACGCTGACCTGATCCCCTGAAACAGGTCAGGTGGACCATTCATTGGGGTCCGGTCAGTGCGATGCTCCGTTTTGGTGACTCCATTGGACAGGGTGGTTTGCAGAATCAGTTTCAGGTCAGCTGGGAGTTACCTGTGAAAGGTGCTCATGTGTGCCTGGTGTGCCTGGTGTGCCTGGTTGGTTCACAGGAGACTCACAGCCGGATCACACCTTGTGTCCAACGTGCGGCGCGATGCTGGAGGAACTCGCAGGTCAACTGCGGTGAAGGTGTGACAGAAGGAGAAGGTCAGTGGAACCCACTCGCACCGAGCGAATCCTGGTGGTCGACGATGAACCGTCCATTGTCGATGCCGTGGCAACGTCGCTTCGCTATGAGGGCTTCGGCGTCGACGAGGCGGTCAATGGTCGCCTCGCCCTGTCCGCCGCGCAGGAGAATCCGCCCGACCTGATCGTGCTCGACATGATGCTGCCCGATCTCGACGGGCTCGAGGTCACCCGTCGCCTGCGTGCCGATGGCATCCGGGTGCCCATTCTGTTTCTCACCGCCCGCGACGCCATCGAGGACAAGGTCGCCGGCCTTACCGTGGGCGGCGACGACTACGTGACCAAGCCGTTCGCCCTGGCCGAAATCGTGGCCCGGGTCCACGCCATCCTCCGCCGCATCGGCAGCGAACCCGAAGACGAGGGCATCCTCCGCTTTGCCGACATCGAGATGGACGAGAGCGCCCACGAAGTGACTCGGGCCGGTCAGCCCGTCGCCCTCACGGCCACCGAGTTCAACCTGCTTCGTTTCTTCCTCCTCAACCCGCGCCACGTGCTGTCCAAGGCCCAGATCCTCGACCACGTGTGGCACTACGACTTCGGCGGAGGCGGCAACGTGGTCGAGACCTACGTCAGCTATCTCCGCAAGAAGCTCGAAGCGGTCGGCCCTCCGGTCATCCATACGGTCCGTCTTGTCGGGTACGCGCTACGTGAACCCGTCGCGGCCTAGGAGATGTCACTCCGTACCCGTCTGTTGGTTGCCATCGGGGTCATCGCCATCGTGGCGCTCTCCCTCGCCGATGTCGCCACCTACCGGTACCTCAAATCGTTCCTCTATCAGCAGGCCGACCAACAGCTCGACCAGGCGCACCGCGGTCTTGAGGCAGCCGCCAACAACGGCCACTCCATTCCCGGAGGCTCGCTCTGCTTCGCCCCCGTCCCGTTCACCAACCCGAGCACCGCGTCCTCCGCTCTGTCGTCTCGTCCCGATGCCGGTCAGCCCCCGTCCAACGTAACCGGCGCCTTGGCCGTCGAGGTCCGAGCCCCCGGCGGCGGCGTGGTCAACGGCCAGAGCTGCGCGGCGTACCGGGACGGGAGCAACTATCTGCCCCTGGTGCCCACGGTGATCACCGGATTCTCCAAAGCCAAGGGCGGCACGCAGGTTGCCTACTTCGACGCCGCGGCCACCGAACAAGGCGGTCCCGTCTTCCGAGTCCGCGCCTCCACCCTCAACAACGGAGACATCCTGATCGTGGCCCAGCCCCTGGATGCCACGGTAAGCACGCTGCACCATCTCCTGCTCGTCGAACTGGCTGTGACCGGCGGTGCTGTGATCGTGGCTCTCATCGGTGGATTGTGGCTGGTCCGCATCGGGCTTCGACCTCTTCGCGACATGGAGCGATCGGCCGAGTCCATCGCGGCCGGAAACCTGACCGAGCGGGTTCCTGGGGAGAACGAACAGACCGAAGTGGGTCGCCTGGCTCGAACCCTCAACGTCATGCTGACCAGAATCGAGTCTGCCTTCAGCGCCCGCCTGGCGTCCGAACGACGCCTGCGGGCCTCGGAGCAGCGACTCCGGAGATTCGTGGCCGATGCGTCGCACGAACTGCGTACCCCAATCGCCGCCATCTCCGCCTATGCCGAACTGTTCGGGCGGGGAGCGTCGGAACAGAAGGAAGACCTCGAGCGCTTGATGGGCGGCATCCGCGGCGAGACCGCGCGCATGGAACGTCTGGTGGCCGACCTCCTGCTGCTGGCCCGCCTCGACGAGGGCCGACCGATGGAGCAGCGCTCGGTCGACCTGGTCGCCTTGTGCGCCGAGGCCGTCCACACCGCAGGGACCGTGGGGCCCAACTGGCCCCTGACCTTCGAGGCCTCCCAACCCATCGAGATCATGGGTGACGCCACCAGTCTTCGTCAGGTGGTCGACAACCTGCTGGGCAATGTTCGGGCACACACCCCGGCCGGCACGACCGCCCGAGTGTCGGTGGAAGCCGAAGCCGATGGGGCGCTGATCACCGTGGCCGACGACGGCCCCGGCATGGAGCCAGACGAGGCCGCCTACATCTTCGAGCGCTTCTACCGGTCCGACCCCTCGCGGTCTCGTCTGCACGGAGGGGCCGGACTTGGCCTGTCCATTGTGAGTGCCATCGTGGCCGCCCACGGAGGCACCGTCTCAGCTGAAGGACGCACCGGTGTGGGGACCACGTTCGTCGTGCACCTCCCATCCACGCCCCCCGCGCCCGAGTCGACGCCCGACCAGGACCGTGCACCGGAGCCGGACGCCGAACGATGACTCCCGTCCACGGCCACGGTGCCGTGGACGATGCGAGAGGGTCCCGATCGGATATCCAGCCGGCGATGGGCCTGAATTCTTACGATCCTCACAGGTGGCTCTCAAGGTGCTCAAAAGGCCGGGGTGCACAGTGACTGCCATGAGCGTGATCCCCATCTCGAACAATCTCCGAAACGAGACCCGGCACACGTCCGACGTGGACATCGTGATCCCGGTGTACAACGAGGCCGAGCAGCTGGTCACCAGCATCTCGACGCTCCGCTCCTATCTCGACCGATCGTTTCCCTTCGTCGCCACCATCACCATCGTCGACAATGCCAGCACCGATGACACTTGGAGGCTGGCCACCGAGCTGGCCGACAGCGTTCCCCTGGTCGACGCCATCCATCTCGACCAGAAGGGCCGGGGGCGTGCTCTCCGGGCCGCATGGTCGCAGAGCACGGCGACCGTGGTGTCCTACATGGACGTAGATCTCGCCACCGACCTCGACGCACTCCTTCCCCTGGTTGCCCCGCTCCTGTCGGGTCACAGCGACCTCGCCATCGGAAGCCGCCTGGCCGCAGGAGCGCACGTCGTCCGGGGCACCCGGCGGGAGTTCATCTCCCGCGGCTACAACCTGCTCCTGCGGTCCGCGCTCCGCAGTACCTGTTCCGACGCGCAGTGCGGGTTCAAAGCGTTGCGTCGTGACGCCGCGGTCGAGCTGCTCCCCCTGGTGGAGGATAACGAGTGGTTCTTCGACACCGAGGTGTTGGTCACGGCCCAGCGAATCGGCCTGCGAATCCACGAAGTCCCGGTGGACTGGGTCGACGATCTCGACTCGCGGGTCGATGTCGCCCGCACCGCGTGGATGGATGTCCGCGGGGTGTGCCGCATGCTCGGACCGGCTTCGAGACAACGGGCCATCCTGCGCTCGGCCCGACCGGCGACCGAGCAGCCTTCCGGTCCCTCGCCTCAGGCCCCCGCAACGCAGGACGCCGTCACCCCTGTGCCGGCTTCCGGGTTGTCCTCGGATGATCGGTCACCGGGCGGATCTCGTCGAGTGGGTCGCCGCTCCGGTGTGACTGCCGACGAGGTGTTTGCCCACGAGCTCCTCCGCTTTGCCGGGGTGGGCGCCGTGAGCACCGTGGCTTATCTCGCCCTGTTCGCGGCCATGGAGTCGGGTCTGGGCGGCTACACGGCCAATGCCGTGGCCATCGTCCTGTGCAGCCTGGGCAACACCGCCGCCCACCGGGGCATGGCCGACTCCGCCCGTCATGGTCTCGACCGCCCGTACCGGGTGCTCACCGCGGCGGCGCTGCTCGGGATCAGTCTTGCCTTCACCACCGGAGCGTTGGCCGTCACCCGGGCGGTCGGGCTCACCACCTTGCTTCCCGAGCTGGTGGCGGTAACCGCGGCCAACGTTGCCGCGGCGATCATCCGTTTCGGCATCCTTCGCACCTGGGTCTTCCGTCCGGACTTTGGAACCCACCTGGCTCCGGTCGCTCTCACCACTGACGTTGACAACGACCTCCACGCACAAGAAACGACGAGGACACCTTCATGAGCGACACCCAACTGACCGGGGAGGCTCCCTCCCCCGGCACCGACACGTTGGTGCAGGAACCTGTCATCCGGCCGCATCATCAACATCATCCTGACGACCTGGCTTCAGCCGAGCCGCCCGCAACCTCGCCGCCCGCAAGCAGACGGATGCGTCTCGTGCGGGGCCGGCCCGAGGACCCGGCGTGGGTACGCCCCGCCCTCATCGCGCTGTTGGTCGGCACCGGTTTCCTCTACCTATGGGCCCTCGATCAGTCCGGCTGGGGCAATAGCTTCTACTCCGCCGCAGTCCAGGCCGGGACCAAGAGCTGGAAGGCCTTCTTCTTCGGTTCTTCTGACGCGTCCAACTTCATCACCGTGGACAAGCCCCCCGCCTCCCTGTGGGTGATGGATATCTCGGCCCGCATCTTCGGGGTCAACTCGTGGAGCATCCTGGTGCCCCAGGCCCTCGAGGGCGTGGCCACAGTGGGCCTGGTCTACGCCTGCGTCCGCCGGTGGTTCGCCCCGGGCGCGGCCATCCTGGCCGGTGCCGCCATGGCCCTCACGCCGGTGGCCACGTTGATGTTCCGGTTCAATAACCCCGACGCGCTGTTGACCCTTCTGCTGACCGGTGCCGCCTACGCCACCATCCGGGCCATCGAACATGGTCGGAGCCGATGGATGGTGCTGGCCGGCACGGTCATCGGGTTCGGCTTCATCACCAAGATGATGCAGGCACTCATACTCATGCCGGTGCTGGCCCTCGTCTACCTGCTCGCCGGACCGCCAAAACTCGGCCGACGCATCGTCCAGGTCATCTACTCAGGCGTGGCCCTGATGGTGGCCGGCGGCTGGTGGGTGGCCATCGTGCAGCTGACTCCGGCATCTGACCGTCCCTATGTCGGTGGGTCCACTGACAACAACCTGCTCAATCTCATCTTCGGCTACAACGGCTTCGGTCGGTTGACCGGCAACGAAGTTGGAAGCGTTGGAGGCCGAGGCACGGCCGGAAGTATGTGGGGCCCCGTCGGATGGAACCGTCTGTTCCTCCGCGAGATGGGAGGACAGATCAGTTGGCTCATCCCCGGCGCTCTGATCGGCCTGGTCGCCGTCTTGTGGTTGACCCGACGGACCCCGAGGACCGACCGAGTCCGAGCCGGATTCCTCATCTTCGGAGGATGGCTCCTCCTGACCGGCGCCACCATCAGCCTGGCGCAGGGCATCATCCATCCGTACTACACGGTGGCCCTGGCTCCGGCCATCGGTGCCCTGGTGGGCATGGGAGGCTCGACCCTTTGGCTGCGTCGCCAGGAGCTCTTCCCGCGCGCCGCCCTGGCTGTGGCCATCGTGGCCACCATCGCCTGGGCGTTCGTCATCTTGGGCTGGAGTCCCGACTGGTATCCGGCCCTTCGCTGGGTGATCGTTGTGGTGGGCGTGCTCGGTGCAGCGGCGATAGCGCTGCTCCCCAAGGCGCGAGGCGTCCTGGCCGCCGGCCTCGCCGGATTCGGCATCGCCTCGGTGTTGGCCGGACCCTCCGCCTACTCACTTACCACAGCCGCCACGCCGAGCAGTAGTCCTATCCCGTCCGCAGGCCCGGCCGTTCAGGGTGCCAGTGGCTTCCCAGGCGGGTTTGGCGGAACCGGCGGGGCCGGACAGTTCCGTCAGAACATCGCCCGCAACGGCATCACCCTGCCTCCTGGTTTCACCTTGCCCAACGGGACCAAGCTGCCCAAGGGGCTCAAGGTCCCGCCGGGCTCGTTTAAGAACGGCGGCGCCGGTGGCCTCGGTGGTGCCTTCCCCGGTGGAGGGACCGGGGCCGGCGGGGGCACAGCCGGTCCTCCCGGTGGAGCCGGCGGCTTCGGCGGTGGCGCTGCCGGAGGACTGCTCAACGCATCCGCTCCGGGCAAGCAGCTGACCGCGCTGCTCAGTGCGAACGCCTCCAGGTACTCATGGGTGGCGGCCGCGACTGGTTCCAACACCGCTTCGGGCTACCAGTTGGCCACCGGCGATCCAGTGATGGCCATCGGCGGGTTTAACGGGACCGACCCGGCCCCCACCCTGGCCCAGTTTCAGAAGTACGTGGCCGAGGGGCGGATCCACTTCTACATCAGTGGTGGAGGCGGCCTCGGTGGCGCTGGAGGTGCTGGAGGCGGCAGTTCCACCGAGACCTCGCCGTCTTCGCAGATCTCCACCTGGGTGAGTAGCCACTACACCGCCAGGACGGTCAACGGAGCGACCATCTACGACCTGACCAGCCCGACGTCGTAGAGCGGCGTCGACGACGAACGGCTACCCGCGCTCGGCGTCCGTGGCGCCTCCGTCCGTCGTCGGCGAGATGGGGCACCATGATGGGATGCGAACGCCCGGGCGCAACCAAGGAGACCGCAATGGCGATCAACGTGAAGCCCATCCCCGGCTTGGACCCTGAGATCAACGCCCTCCGCCGACGGACCGCCGACTTCATCAATGCCGAGATACTGCCCAACGAGGAGATCCTGTGGCAGACACGCCTGGGGAACGACCTCACCGACGGCGACCGCGAGGCCGGTCGCCAGCAAAGCATCGAGCTGCGGGAGACGATCAAGGCCAAGGTCAATGGGGCCGGCCTGTGGGCTCCGCACCTGCCCAAGGAGTGCGGCGGGATGGGCCTCGACTTTCTGGCCCTGGCCTACATGTACGAGATCCTTGCCTACGCCGTCGGAGCGGCCACCCTGTTCGGCATCGCCGCCCCCAACTCGGGGAATGCCAGCATCCTGGTCAAGTACGGCACCGAAGAGCAGAAGCGGAAATGGCTGCTCCAGCACATCGAAGGAGAGATGGAGTCCGGCTTCTCGATGACTGAGCGTGACCACGCGGGCTCGGATCTCCGCTCCATCGAGACCGAAGCAGTACGGGATGGCGACGAGTGGGTGATCGACGGTTACAAATGGTTCACCTCCAACGGCATCGGTGCCAACTTGTTCATCGTGATGTGCCGGGCCAATGACCCGTCGGGCGCACTCGGAGTGCCTGCTCGCCGTCCTCGGCGACCGGTCGCCCTACCTCTATCCCTTCAAGCGAATCCTCATGTGGGGCAGCGGAATTGAAGGGCCCGTGCATCATCACCGGACCATCCCTTGGGCATTGGAGAGGTTGCCACGGTCCAGGCGATGCCGGGGGAGGGTATCTCCCACTCCTGCCGTCCTATCCCACCGTCTCTGCGACCGTTGGAGAGCATGGCGGAGCCGGTCTCTGCGATGCCGTTGGATACTCGCATCTACCAAAAGGGAGCAACGACACGCTTATTGAGTCGTGGAATGGCGCCAGTTGGTCGGTCGTTCCGAGCCCCAACCCGCTCAAGTCGGGATTCAGCATCCTCGAGGGCATCTCCTGCGCAGCGCCGTCGCTATGTAGTGCGGGGGGACGGTGGTACGGGGTCAACCCAAACATGCCGAATCAGGTGACCACGCCAACTGAAACGTTGATCGAAACGATTGGTGGTCAGGTTCTCGGGGGTCCCGTTGTCGGAATCTCGGCCGATCCCATTACGGGCGGCTATCTGCTGGTGGCCGCAGACGGAGGGGTCGATGCCTTCAATGCCCCGTACTTCGGAGCTGTTGGGGGGATACCGCTCAGCCAACCCATCGTCGGGATGGCCGCCACCCCTGATGGTGGCGGGTACTGGCTCGCCGCCTCCGATGGTGGGGCCGTCGCCTTTGGCAATGCCAAGTTCTACGGGTCGACTGGTGCCATCCACTTGAACAAGCCAGTGGTCGGGATGGCGGCGGACTCAAGTGCCGGCGGCTACTGGTTGGTAGCAGCAGACGGCGGAATCTTCGCTTTCACGCTCCGTTTTACGGCGCAGGATGAAGTGGGGTCTGGGACGGAAGCTCGCTCCGATTTTGTTCCGTCGGCCCAGAGGGTCGTGGCACAAGTGCCGTTCCGGGCGCATGCAACAGGAGCAAGCTGGCCGCCTGCCCGACCGGACAACATAGAGAACCGCTCTCGGCAGCCGGTGCTGCGGGTGCCGAGCGCACCCGAGTCGACGATCGTGTGCACCCGCTCGGGCGCCGAACAACACGACAGAACAACGGCCATCGCTCCAATGACAGCAGCGCCGAACGGCACTTCTCGGCGCGATCGCGGACCGCATGCAATCTCGGCGGCTGGCAGTGCGCGGCACGCAGTAAACCGGCAGCGATAGGGGCTAGTGCTCGG
>JADGOI010000004.1 GCA_017883075.1 Acidimicrobiales bacterium | reverse complement strand
ATCGCCTTCCATAATGAGCACGGGTCGGAGGCCACTATCAGCCTCACCCCGGTGGACGATCCCTCCGCGTTCGGCGTGGTGCCCACCGACCCCGACGGGAGGGTGCAGGCGTTCATTGAAAAGCCCCCTCGGGACGAGATCCCGACCAACCTGATCAACGCCGGGACCTACGTGCTCGAACCGACGGTGCTCGGACGGATTCCCGAGGGGCGCCGAGTGTCCATCGAACGGGAGACTTTCCCGCAACTGGTGGAGGCCGGGTCCGTCTATGCCCAGGGCTCGGAGGCGTACTGGATCGACGCCGGTACGTCGGACGCCTATCTCCGGGCCCACGCCGATCTACTGCTCGGCCGGCGCAATATCCCACCGGCTCCTGATGCTGTCGAAGACGACTCCCTGGGTGAGGGGGTGTGGCGGATCGGAGAAGTGGACGTGGCGAGCATCTCGGTCACTCGTTCGCTGGTGGGCAAAGGGGCCCTGATCGACGCAGGCGCCGTCGTCGACAGGTCAGTGGTCGGCCATGGAGCGGTGATCGAAGAGGGTGCTTCCGTACTGGGGTCCGTGTTGCTTTCCGGTGCCCGAGTCGCCGCCAAGGCAACAGTCGAAGGTTCGATCATCGGACCCGATGCCATCATCGGTCAACGGTGTGTCATCCAACCGCTGTCGGTGATCGGAGCTGGCGTCGTGACGGCGTCGGGCACCGTCGTCGACGGTGGCCGCGTACCGGCCGGGGCCTAAACGGGTGCACGCCCTGGTCACCGGAGGCGCCGGGTTCATTGGCTCGACTCTGGTTGATCGATTGCTTGCCGAAGGCCACTCCGTCGATGTCGTGGACGACCTTTCGACCGGATCCTTGTCCAATCTGGCGGAGTCCCGGGCGACGGCCGGGCATCGTCTGCGGGTGAACAACCTCGATGTCCGGTCGTCCGAAGTGGTGGACCTGATGAACCGCCGGCACCCCGAGGTCGTCTTTCATCTCGCCGCCCAGGCCGATGTCCGTGTGTCCATTGCGCAACCGATCTTCGATGCTGATGTCAATCTGCTCGGCACCCTGCGAATCCTTGAAGGAGCCCGCACGTCCGGTGTCACCCGGGTGGTCTTCGCAGCCAGTGGCGGAACCCTCTACGGGGACCCTGATGCTGCCGATCTACCGATCAAGGAGTCGCTCCCACATCGGCCGTTGTCGCCGTATGGCGTGTCGAAGAAGGCCGCCATCGACTATCTGGTCGCCTACCGGGACCTGCACGCGCTGGAATTCGCGGCGCTGGCCCTGGCCAATGTGTACGGCCCCCGCCAAGATCCTCACGGTGAGGCTGGCGTGGTATCGATCTTCGCTGAGCGCCTGCTGCGGGGACATCCGATCACCATCTTCGGGAATGGGGAGCAGACCCGCGATTTCGTCTATGTCGATGATGTGGTGGACGCCTTCGTGCGCGGGGCGACCAAAGGTGGAGGGCTGGTGTGCAATATCGGCACCGGTCGAGAGACCTCGGTCAACGAACTTCTCCGCGAACTGTCGACCCAAGCCGGTGTCAGCGTTCCGGTTGAGCACGCACCGTCGCGTCCCGGCGAGCTCCTCCGGAACAGCCTCGATCCCGGGCGTGCCGGCATCCACCTTGGGTGGAAACCCTGGACCGGGCTCGGAACCGGCACCGCCGCGGTGCTCGACTTCATACGCGAACGGATCAGCGCTTCCGGCGATTGAATCCGAGTTTGGCCGGGCTTTGCTCATCGCGAAACGATGGGTCGACCGGAGGGACGGCCCGCCGCGGCGAGGGAGGCCTCCCGAGCTACGGACGCCTTGATCTCGATGGGGCTGCCACTCGGATCCCGGACCTTCCCTTCCCTTCCCTTCCCTTCCCTTTGCTCGGTCGGCGTGCCGGAGCACTCGGTGCCCAAGGGATCAAGACAGCGAATGTCGTGTCTGTTCACGCGGTCCACGAGCGGGGCGAGTTCGTCGGTTCCGAGGATGACACCGACGCTCCTGGCCCTGAATGGAACCGACGATTCGACCGGCTGTTCAGCTTTGAGGTGGCTGCCTAATCGGCGGTCAGGGAGCGCTGGCCGTGCAGACCGCTGAGGCGAACTGGCCGGTCGACGTGTTGGTTGCGACCTGCTTTCCGTCGACTGTGATTGTGCAGGTGACAGTTCCACTGGACGACAGCGTCCCATCCACGCTGTAAAGGGCGAAGATGCCGCTTCCCGTTACAGTCTTGGTCCAGGGAAGCGTCACGTTGTTGTTCTGTGAGCTACCGCTGTTCCCGTGGCTGAATGCGTCGTACGTGATGTCAGCGGTGCCCGATCCGGTGACCGAGTAAACAACCGTGTGCACCGTAGTGTTGGCCTTGTTGACCGCGACTGTTGCCACGCTGATGACGGTCACGCAACCGCCGATCCCCAGTGCGACAATCACGAGGAGCCAGAACCAGACTCGGGTGTAGAACTTCTTCACCGCCACGCCAGGAGGCGCTTGTGGCGGATACCAGTTCCCGTCCGTCGCCCGCCAGTATCCAGGTCCCGGAGGCCCGCCGCCGCCGACAGGCGGAGCAGGGGCAGGGGCTAGAGGAGTGGCCGCAGATTCAGGCGGGTACCACTTACCATCGGAAGCCTTCCACCATCCCGGTCCTTGCGAGGTGTCGCTCATATTTCCCCCTGTGCCCCACGACGAGACCTCCCCGCAATGGAGAAGGGAGTGTGGCACGGATCAGCGGGACTTGCACGAACTGGCTGCGTTCAGTTGGACGGCATGGCGGTGGATTCGGTTTGACTTCGCCTGGTTTCTCCAATGCCAACGACTGCCAGGAATTGGAACCCTGGGCCACGCCGACCACCTACAGGCAAGCAGCGGCAATATGGGTAGACCAATCGAGCCAGGCTGGCGGAAGACCAAGCGCAATTTGGCGACTCCACCCCTACGAAGCGGAGCCACAATCGTGGCGGCATGCCGCTCTTCGTACAGCTCATCCCGTAGAGCCAACCGTCGTGCCTCGGCCAGATCGTGCATAGGAATCGACAGGTGCAGGATCGGATCCACCTCTGAGAGGCCGTTTCCGTGGTTCACAACCGACCAGATGCACGCTCGATCACGGCATTTTGGATGAGATCAAGCGGAGTGCGTTCGCACCGAGGCGTTAGGTACTACACTGGTGAGGTCCTGGTGCGCCTTACTTTCGCGACAGGCCACGGTCGGGGTTTCTCCCCGTCGTCCCCCACTGTCGCATGAAAGCGCTTCCATGTCCCTGCCCCAACCTTCGTTCGCCGATCTTGGCGTGCCCTCAGACATTGTCGCCGCGCTGAAAGCGCGATCGATCATTACGCCCTTTCCCATCCAGTCCGCCACCGTTGTCGACGCCATGGCCGGCCGCGACGTCTGCGGCAAGGCTCCCACGGGATCGGGCAAGACACTTGCCTTCGGAATTGGAGCCGTGGCCCGTCTGACTGGGAAACCAGCCCGTCCGAAGCATCCCCGGATGCTCGTCCTTACCCCGACCCGTGAGCTCTGTTCCCAGGTCGCCTCGGAACTGGCCACCCTCTGCACCTCCCGGAACCTCCGGGTGGAGACGTTCTACGGCGGTGTCGGCTACGGGCCCCAGCTCAAGTCCCTCTCCCGCGGCGTCGACATCGCGGTCGCGTGCCCGGGCCGTTTGGGCGACCTGATCGAGCGGGGCAGCATCCGGCTTGATGCCATCGAGATAGTGGTCATCGACGAGGCGGACCGGATGGCGGACATGGGGTTTCTCCCCGATGTACGTCGGCTACTCGACAAGACCCCGAGTACCCGTCAGACACTCCTCTTTTCGGCCACCTTGGACGGGGACATCGATGTCCTGGTGAAGCGGTACCAAAAGGATCCTGTACGACATGAACTCGAAGCCGAAGAGGATGCCAGCGAAGCTGTGCATCTCTTCTGGAGAGTGTCGTCGGGCGATCGAGTCGAGACGACAGCATCGATTGCCGCGGCCTCGGGCCCGACCATCGTGTTCTGCCGGACCAAGCACAGTACGGATCGGATCGCTCGTCAGCTCGATCAACGAGGCGTTCGGGCTGCTGCTATTCACGGCGACCGGAGTCAAAAACAACGGGAGCGGGCGCTCGAGTCGTTTGTCCAGGGTTCGGTCGATGCGTTGGTCGCCACCGACGTGGCCGCTCGTGGGATCCACGTCGACGGGGTGAATGCGGTGGTCCACTTCGACCCTCCGACAGACTCCAAGGACTACGTGCACCGCTCGGGCCGAACTGCCCGGGCCGGAGCCATCGGAGTGGTCGTCAGCTTCGTCACCCCTGACAAGACCGGCGCTGTAAAGCGGATCCAACGAGACCTGGGCATGCCGGCAGGTTTGGATGTTCCGGACATGTCGAAGATCGCCGACGTCCTGGGTGCACCGCCCCAGCGGAAGCCCCGCAAAGAGCACGCCGGCGCCAATGGCTCGGCCAATGGCTCCGACCGCCATGGCTCCGGTCGCTCTGAGTCCTCGAACGGGTCGACCCGCACCGGTAGGCCGTGGAAGCAGCGCCCGGCATCGAGTCGTGGTGCCGGCAAAGGTTCGAGGGTCAACGGGTCCGACCGGGGACCGTCGGAAGGCAGTCCTGATCGCAACGGCACCGGTGGTGGCCACAAGAAGAAGCCTGCGAGTGCGGGTGGGTGGAGCAAGACGGGCAAGCCCGGTGCCAAGCCCTCGGGGGCTCGTGGCCATTCCGCCAGCGGCAAGGGCAGTGGGGGAAAGCCCGGCAGCGGATCGCACTCTCACGCCCACGCTGGGCATGCGGGTGGGGCGCAGCAAGCCGTCGGCGCTGGTGGGCGCCGAGGCCGCTGACCAACTGTCCGGTTGGGTCACCACGGGCTCTTTGAGCGCATACAGTCGTGGTCATGGCATCTGACACCAAACCCACTGTGACCATTCCCGACGGGGAACCACCTACCGGCCTGCTCGTCGAGGACATCGAGGTCGGTGACGGCCCCGATGCGGTGGCCGGCTCGCCGGTCAAGGTGCACTATGTCGGCGTCTCATGGTCGACGGGCAGCGAATTCGACTCCTCGTGGAATCGGGGTGAGCATTTTTCGTTCCCCTTGGGCGCCGGGCACGTCATCTCGGGTTGGGATCAGGGCGTCGCCGGCATGAAAGTCGGAGGACGCCGACGCCTCACCATTCCACCCCATCTCGGATACGGCGAACGAGGCGCCGGTGGCGCCATCGGGCCCAACGAGACGCTCGTCTTCGTGGTGGACCTGGTTGGGGTCGGCTGAAACGATCAGCGGAACAGGTCTTCATCCGGCGGTCGGATGATCTCGGCTGCCACCGACGCAAACCGCAGCCATCGGGGGTCAACCCCACGGATCACCGCGGCGGGAATGCCGCGATCCTTACCCATCACCAGTTCAGCCGCGGAAGCCAGCTCATCGGCGATGCACACCTCGGTGGCCTCGAGTACCCGGCCGGTGGCGTCGGGTGTTCCACGCAGATCCACCACGCCGGCGATGCCGGCGATGCCGATGGCGACGTCGGTGACCCCACGCCGCCAGGTACGGCCGAACGTGTCCGAAATGATCACTCCGACCGAGACTCCGTGCCGATGCTCCAGCGCCTCGCGGATGCGTCGGGCCGAGCGATCGGGATCGATCGGCAGCAACGCGGCAGTACCCTCCTCGACGTTTGACAGATCCACACCGGCGTTGGCGCAGATGAAGCCGTGTTTCGTTTCGGTGATCAGAAGGTCTCCCCGGCGTCGAACGATACGGACCGACTCTTCTTCGACCAGGCGTTGCTTGGCGCCGGGGTCACCGGGGTCGATGTGGACCAGGCGGTCTTCGGCCTTTGACACCACCTTTTGGGTGACCACCAGGACATCCCCGTCGGTCAGGCGAACCGGAGCGAGGTGGTCGCCGGTGGCGACGTGGGTCACCGCATCCATCAGGAGACCGGCGAGGTCGTCACCGGGCACAATCTCGGCCAGTCCGGTGACCGGGTAGATGGCCAGGGATCCGTGGCCCAGGACCGTGCCACTGCCGTGTACGTCACCGGGTGGCATGGAGTACCGTCCTGGCGAGGTCGGCTGAAAGTTCGAGAGTCGACATCACGGTGTTGGTTACCATGCAACGGATCCCCACTGCTTCGACGGCGTGCTGCAGGGCGGAATCAGCTTGGTCGATCACCAGAGTCCCCATCCACGGTGCGTACCACTTGGCCACTCCGACCACCGATGGCTCAAACCCGAGCTCGGCCAGCAATCGGTCTGCCGGTCCCTTCAATGCCGCGCCGGCCACGATGGGGGACACCCCGACAATGTCGTCGCGTCTCGCCAGCAGAGAGTCGAGGACCCCTGGAACGGCGAGAAGTGGGTCGATGGAGACCACCGGGTTGGAGGGACAGACCACGATGACGTCCGAGCCGGAAAGGGCCTCGAGCACTCTTGGACCGGGCTGGGTCGAGGCAGACCCTTCGAAGCGCACGCTGGCGACGGCCACCTCATGGTGGAGGTGTACGAAGTACTCCTGGAAGCTCACTTCGGGGCCGTCCACCAGTTGCATCCGGGTGCGGAGGGGGTCATCGGTGACCGGAAGAAGGCGGACGTCGACGCCCCACGAACTGGCCAGCTCAGCAGTGACCTCGCTCAGGGTGGCGCCTTCGTTGAGACGTTGCGTGCGATAGCAGTGGGTGGCGAGGTCCTTGTCCCCCAAGTTGAACCAGGTGATGCCGCCGAGGCGTTCGAGCGACTCCATCACCCGCCATGACTCGCCGGCCAGTCCCCACCCGGTCTCGGCATTGATGGCTCCGGCCAATGTGTACATCACCGTGTCCAAATCGGGTGAGATGTGGAGACCGTGGAGGACGGTATCGTCCCCGGTATTCACGACGGCGGTGATATCGCCGGGAGGCATGACCTCGGCCAGACCCCGCAGCATGCGGGCAGCTCCGACCCCCCCGGCCAGGGCCGTGATCACCGGTGGGCGCCCACGACAGAAGGGTTGCGGAGGCCACCGCGGGGTTCGACCGCACACGGTGGGTGGGTGGAGTCGGGCATGGATCGGCAGGCTACTCGTCCCATGCCCGCATGTCGGTAGGCACCGGTGAATGTGCAAGGCTCACTTGGTGCCGACGGAGCGATCTGCGATTGCCGACAAAGGCCGGTTGTCGGTTGCCCTCGATGCGACACCACTGTTGGGACGTCCGACCGGGGTAGGTGCGTTTTGCGCCGGTGCTCTCGGCGGCCTGGCCTCTCGATCGGATCTCAATGTCTCGGCATTCGCCATTAGTTGGAGACGCCGGCAGGCCATCTCTGATCTCGTCCCCGCCGGGGTGTCCACTTCTCAGCGAGCCATGCCCGCCCGCCCGCTGCACATGGCCTGGAACCTCTCGTCCCAACCGCCGGTCGAATGGTTCATCGGACCGCACCAGGTGGTCCATGGAACCAACTTCGTTGTGCCGCCGTCGAGGAGGGCGGCACGGGTGGTCACGGTGCACGATCTCACCATCGTGCGGTTCCCCGAACTCTGCGATCGCTCCACGCTCCGCTATCCGGCATTGATCCGGAGGGCAGTCGATGACGGAGTGTGGGTCCATACTCCGTCCGAGTTCGTCGCGGAGGAGGTTATCGAGGCGTTCGGCATTGAGGCCGAACGGGTCCGTGCCGTGAACCATGGCATACCGGAGTTGGTGGGTGGCACCGGTGGGACCGGAAATGGACAGGGCGCGTCGAGCCTGCCTTTTCTTCTTCCTGCCGGGACCTCACGGTATGTCGTGGCGGTAGGGACTATCGAGCCCCGAAAGGACTATCCGTCCCTGGTGAAGGCATTCACGTCGGTGAGCCGCGCCCATCGGGATGTAGCCCTCGTGATCGTGGGCGCCGATGGATGGGGTGCGGACGCTTTTCTGGATGCCCTGGCTGGCTCGCCAGTTCGGGATCGGATCGTGAGACCCGGCTACGTCGATGATGCGGCCTTGGACGCGACCCTCCGTGGGGCTTCTGTGTTGGCCTACCCCTCGGTGTACGAAGGGTTCGGGTTCCCGCCAGTGCAAGCAATGGCCGCCGGTGTCCCGGTGGTGTCCACTTCGGTGGGGGCGATCCCCGAGGTAGTCCTCGACGGAGCGCTCCTGGTCGACGGAGGAGACTCAGATGGGTTGGCGACCGCGCTGGCCCACGTCCTCGACGGCGGCCCCGACATCGAGGCGCTCGTCGCCCGGGGTCGTCGCCGGGCCGCGGACTTCACCTGGTCCAAGTGCGCGGAGGGTCTCGACCGGCTCTATCGGGACGCATGGGCGACCTCGGGAGGACGAGGTGCCCGACCATGACCCGGACCCGGGTGTTGATGGTGGTGGAACAGCTGCGGAGGTCCACCCCTGGCGGAATCGGCACTTATGCCCGCGGTCTCATGCAGGGGCTCGGCGAGCTCGATCCGGCTGATGCGCCCGAAGTTGAGCTGCTGGCCAGCCGCCCGGGCCGGAAGGGTTGGGGAGGGGGGGACCCACTTGCCGCGCACGGCTATCCGGTGCGCAGTTCGGTACTTCCGGGTCCGGCGTTGACCCGGGCGTGGGATCGGGGTCTGTTGGGCGCCCCTGCCGGATTCGATGTGGTTCACGCCGTTTCGCTGGCCACCCTCGAGCCACGAGGCGCCGTGCTTGTCTCCACGGTTCATGACCTGTTGTGGCGTCGGCTTCCCGACGCCTATCCGCTCCGGGGGAGGTCCTGGCACGAAGCTGCGCTGCAGCGAGCACTTCATCGGGCTGACCGGTTCATCGTGCCTGCCGAGGAGGTGGCATCCGACCTCGAAAAGGCTGGAGCGCCCCGAGGTGCCATCCGAGTGATCCCGATGGGATGCGACCACCTTCCCCCACCCGATCTGGAGGCGGGAGCTGCGCTGTTGGAGCGGCTCGGGGTGAACGGGCCATTCTTGTTGAGTGTCGGCACCCTCGAGCCGCGTAAGAACCTGGTTCGGATCACCGAGGCGTACCGCCGTATCCGGGGATCCCTACCCGAGCCATGGTCGCTGGTGGTGGTGGGTCCGGCCGGATGGGGCGAGCGGGTCAATCCCGAACCGGGCGTGGTGCTCGCCGGGATGGTCAGCCCCGGGGAGCTGTCGGCCCTCTATTCGATGACCCGATTGCTGGCGTATGTGCCTCTCCTCGAAGGGTTCGGGCTTCCCCCTGTCGAGGCCATGGTGTTCGGCACGCCCGTCGTGGCGAGTCCGTTGCCGAGCACGGCTGGGGCGGCGTTCGAAGTCGATCCCCAAGATACCGACTCCATCGCTTCCGGACTCCTGACGGTGGCCACCGACACCGCCGTGCGTGCCCGCCTCGAGCTGGCTGGTCGCCAACGGGCCGCCGAGCTCCGCTGGTCGGTGATCGCCGGTAGGCACGTTTCGGTGTGGGACGAGGTGGCAGCCGCCAAGCACGGGGGTCACCGTGGTTGACCGGTTGCGCCTGTCGCTGGACGTGACGGCGGTGCCGACCAATCCGGTCGGGGCCGGCCAGTACACCCTCCAGTTGGCACACGCTCTGGACCAGCGACCTGACGCCGAACTGCTGGTTGTCGCCAGACGTCGGGATGGATCCCGCTGGAGAGCCGTGACCCCGGGAAGCGGTGTCATCACCGTTGCACCGGAGCTTCGGCCGCTGCGGCTCGGCTGGGAACAGGTCCGCCTCCCTTCGCTGCTCAAACACCAGGCGGTGGCGGTCCATCACGGGCCCCACTACACGATGCCGGAGCATTCGAAGGTGCCGGCAGTGGTGACCATTCACGATCTGAGCTTCTTCGAGGCCCCCCAATGGCACGAGCGCTCGAAGGTGCTGTTGTTCCAACGGGCGATCAGGGTGGCTGCTCGACGGGCGGCGGTGGTGGTGTGTCCGAGTCAGGCGACGGCCGACGAGTTGGCCCGGTGGTGCCGGGTGGATGGCGACGTGGTGGTGGCCCACCATGGCGTCGATGTCGAGCGCTTCCGGCCGGTCGAGTCCGTGCCCGGATCGGACGCGGCGCGGTTGTCCGAATTGGGAATCGGCAGCACGAGGGCCCAGGGATCCGGAGGTGCAGGCGGGTCCGGCCGACTCGGTGACGGAACGCCGTTTCTCGTTTTTGTCGGCACCCTCGAGCCTCGTAAGGATGTGCCGACTCTGGTACATGCCTTCGCCCGGGTGGCCGATCGCCATCCCGAGGCTCGACTGGTGCTGGCGGGTGGGGCCGGCTGGGGAGTGTCGCAGGTGGAGGAAGCCGTGGCCGCGTCAGGGATGAGGAATCGGATCATCCGCACCGGGTATGTGAAGGACGACATCATCCCGGCATTGTTCCGCTCGGCTGTGGCGGTGGTCTACCCGGCGCTCTACGAAGGATTCGGCCTCCCGGCGTTGGAGGCCATGGCATGTGGTGCTCACCTGATCACCACGTCAGGATCCGCCATGGAGGAAGTCACCGCGGACTCGGCGACCCTGGTCCCACCGGGGGATGTGGTTGCTCTCAGTGAGGCGCTGGACGGGGCGCTGGACGGGAATGGACCTGACGCCGAGCGGAGGCAACGGGGGTTGGACATCGCCGCCCGGCATACCTGGGCCGCCAGCGCCAGCAAGCACATGGAGGCCTATCGCCTGGCGACCCGGAGTTGAGGGCTCTGGCAGGCGACACCCACCTGACCCAGTAGGGTGACCCGACGTGCGTTCCCTCATTACCGGCGGTCGTGGATTTGTAGGCCACTGGCTTGCCGCCCATCTTCGTGAAGTCGGCGACGACGTCGTCGTCATCGACAGGGAAGTGGACATCATCGACCCAGTTGCGGTGCTCACTGCCCTCACTGCCGCTGCGCCTGACGCCATCTATCACTTGGCTGCGCTCACCCACGTGGGAAAGTCGTGGGACGATCCCCTCCAGGTTCTCCAGGTCAACGTAATAGGCACCGCCATCCTGCTGGCTGCGGCCCGGGAATGCGGGTCCAACCCGCGGGTGCTGGTAACCAGCTCTGCCGAGGTCTATGGAGCTGTGACCGACCCGTCGCGCCTTCCGCTTCGCGAGGACTCGCCCACCGCCCCGCTCACCCCGTACGCCGCCAGCAAGCTTGCGGCCGAGGCCCTGGTGGAGCAGGCATTCCTTGGCCATGGACAGTCGGTCATCACGGTAAGGCCGTTCAATCACATCGGGCCGGGGCAAACACCCGACTTCGCAGTGCCGGCATTGACCAAACGCATGGTTGACGCAGAGCGCAAGGGGGCCAGTGCCATTCCGGTGGGGAACCTGTCGGCTCGACGTGACTTCACCGATGTTCGAGATGTGGTGCGGGCCTATCGGATGCTCATCGAGTTAGGGGAGTCGGGAGTCGTCTACAACGTATGTTCGGGCCGGGACGTGGAGATCAAGACCATCGCCGACGAGTTGCTGGCATTGACCGGAGCCTCGCTCAGATTCGAGACCGACCCGACCTTGATGCGCCCGGTGGAAGTACCGGTGCTTCGGGGTGACCCCACCCGGCTGCAGAGCGCCACCGGTTGGGAGCCGAAGATACCCCTGGGAGAAACATTGGCCGACGTGTTGGCGTACTGGCGCGATCGTACCGACTGAATCGGGGCCAACCGCCTGCGGTCTCTACTCCGCCCCGATTGCCGTCGTTCAGACGGCATGCAGAGACCGCCACGAGCCGGTTATCCGAAGGAGCCCAGCCCCGCCCACAACCGAGGCCAGGGTCATCACGATGAGCGCGCCGAGCAGGGAAGCCACCCATGGCGAGGAAGGGCTTCCGGTGGGTGCACCGGAGAAGAACCAGGGAGCGGCCGCCGCTATCGATCCCCACCAGATCGCCGCGGCCGCCGTCATGATCGGCATTGACAGGGCTACGGCGATGGCCAGTGATCCCGCCGCCTCGAGCTGACGTGTCCCGAGCGTCAGGCGACGGGTAGCGGCGATGGCCGCCCTCGACCAGGTGAAGAGGGTGACGGCGAACAAGAGCATCCAGGCCACGCCCAGGAGTTTGTAGGGCGCCGAGCCCCCGTTACGGAGGTGGGCGGGAAGGTGGTGGGCCCAGGCCACGATGGTGACCGATACGGTCACCATGGCGGCGGTGGCCGCCGCCGCCCACCCCACCTGGTGGCGGATGACCGGCCAACCCCCGTCCTTCACGAAGCGGACGAAGGCAGGGAGGACAGTGGCCATCCCCGCCAGGACGGCGACAACGCACAGTCCGGCCAGCACCTGCACCAGACCGAATGAGACAGCAGGGAGATGTCGGGAACTCCGCGGGATCACGGCTTCCCAGTGCTCGCTGAGCTTGGCGAAGACAATGCCGGGGATGACGAAGAGCAACCACCCACAGAGAACCGTGAATGCGCCGCTCCGGATCCGCGCCGACGGGGGGGCGGTGTCGCCGATGAGGCCGGCACCGCGCAGGCGTTCGGACAACCCGGCCCGCATGATCGACCACCGGAAGTGCATCGTCGGTTGTTCGCCTCCGAGACTGTCCTCGATCATGGCACCGAACTCGGCACCGTAACGATCCCGCCAGCTGGCGGGATACCACCGGAGCATGGACCGGCTGACCGGGTCGTCTTCCTCATGAATGTCTCCGGTCCTCATGCCGGGCTCCCGGAGATTCTCGGAACCCGCCCCTGGGCCACGGCTTGGTTGGCCATGGCGAGTCGACGGGCACCCTCGTCGGCCAGGCGCTGCATCTCGCTCACCGCTTCGGAGAGGTAGGCGGATCCCGCCGCCGAGATCTGATACGGACGCCGGCGGTTGTCGGACTCGAGTGGTTCGATCAGCCCTCGCTCCTCCAATCGGGTGATTGCTCCGTAGAGGGTGCCGGGTCCGAGTACCACCCCGGCAAAGCCTTCGATGTCCCTGGACAGGGCATGGCCGTGCTTAGAGCCGCCGGCCAGGCTGGTGAGGATCAACATCGACGGATCGTTGGTCCGCCGGGACGCATCGCGGGCGGTTCGTTTCATGGCGATATGCTACTACGTAGAACGTAGCTACACAAGGCGTAGTAGTCGGCGGTCGGACCGGTGATCAGACGGTGACGGTGGCGGAAGTACCGAGGACCTGGTGTCCCTGGTCGAGAGCGGCCACAGCCACCGCCGGATGACCGGTGGTGACCGTGGCCGTCGTCTCGAATCCCTGCTTCGGGACGACGGCCACCGGACTGAGCGAGCTACCTGTCGGCCCGGCCATCACCTGCCAGGCCACCACCTCGGTGGCACCGTTCCAGCTGGCATACACGATCACTTGGCCGTTGTCGCCCCCATGGGCAGCGATGGCTGGTCGGCCTTCGGGACGGCCGACCCATGGAAACCGGAAGGCTCGGTACGAGATGACGCCCTCGGCAAGGGCGAGGTCGAAGAGGAGCCGACCATCTGACGTGTACTCGGAGACAGAGGGAGCCGATCCCCACCCGACCAGGACGTTCCCGTTGGACAGGTTCTGGACACTCCCCTGGCTGGCGGACGTCACGATGGGGTCGGGAAAGTACTCGTGTACGAGTTCGGCACGCATGGTGGTCTCGTCGAGGGAGAGCTTGATGCCTCGTGAGCGGGGTGCGACCTGGGGAGGTGCCGACCCGTCGTCGAAGAGGGTCAACGTACCGTCGGGAGCGCGACGGGCACAGTGCTGGTATTCGAAGGCGACGCCGAGGCCGACCTCGAAATCGCTGCGTTTTCCATTAAGCCGCCAGATGACATCCCCGGTCTTCCGGTCGATCTTGTACACCGCCCAGGTGTAGCGGCCCGAGATCAGGAGGTTGCCGTCAGTGTCGACGTCGACGGAGTTCAGATGGAGCCAGTCGTACTGATTGCCATTGGCGGGGATGGCCGATGCCGGTTGGTACGACTCGTCCAGGGAAATGTGCTGGAGTGGGTCCCACTCGAACAGCACTTGACCCGTCTTGACATCGACTTCCTGAACCAGGGAGTTGAGCAAGGTGCCCTGTTTGGGGCCTCCGATGGCTGACAGGTCGGCGTTCTGGCTCCGATAGACAGTGAAGAGCGCAGTGCCCTCGGGAGTGAGGGTGAACTCGTGAAGGTCGCCGGAGAGTCCGTTGCCGGCATACACCCGGGTGATCTCCCGGTAGGAGGTGTCGGCGATGACGTACGCACCTCGGCCGTAACCCTCGGGGATGAGAATTGTCCCCTCCCACCAGGTCAGCACCGGCTCCCCGTCCAGTTGCTGCACCTCGAGGTTGGTGGCGACCTGCATGGGCGCCGGCACGATCTGGCGGAACCAGACCAGCTTCCCGAAGTTGTCGACGATCATCGGCCCGTACTGGTCCGGACCGGCGGCAGGTGTGAGGAAGAGGTAGCCGGGCGCGGTTCCCTCGCCGGGAACGGCCACGCTCACGGTCACCGGAGCGAGATCGGGCTGCGAGTGAAAGAGCGGCGCCGGCGGCCCGGAGGTGATCCAGTCGTCGATCCCGTACCCGGCGGCGGCCAGGGCCACGGTACCCACCCCGGCGGCGATGAGGAACCGTCGCCTGGGTATCCGCCACTTGGTCAACGACTCACCGGTGGTAGGTACGTCGTCTGGGTCGGCACCGGTTGGCAGTTGCGCCCCGACAGGCGGCGAATCGCCCGAGCCGTCACCATTACCGTCAGGCCGCATGACACCAGAGTTTGCCCGGTGCACCTGAGGGAATCCTGAGAATCCCTGACGCGAAGAACGGCCCGCACGAGGCGGACCGTTCTTCGTTGGACCGGAAAGGGGGGTATCCGGCCCATATTGGCCTGCAAACCCCGTAAGGGGCGAGGCCAGCACCGGCGACGACCGGGGGGAGGTCTGTCGCCGTCGCAATGTGGACCGTCAACCGGCGACGGTCAGGATCCGATCGAGGATCTGCGTCCGGGTCTCCTTGGCCTGGACATGTACCTGCTTGGCCAGGTCGCGGGCCGGGGTCGGGAGACGGTCCTCGAACGGAGCGAATGCGGCCTCAACCTTGGAAATAAGGTCCTCGAGCTGGGCATCCACCGTGTGGATCGCACCAGTCAGGTCGGAACGGACGCCCTGGATCCGGCTCCCGATCTCAACTTTGGGATCGCCGAGGCGCTTGAGAAGATCCTGGCGCTGCACTTGGGCCTTCTGGAAACCGATGACGCCTGCGCCGACGACTACGTAGGTGGCATCCTTGGCCACGCTGGCGAGGTCCTTGGCTGCTTTGTTGATGTTCGCATTGATCTCTGGCATGTTCATCTCCCTGCGATTGATGTTTCCGTACGCTGCCGATATGGGCTGCGTGCTGATAGATACAAGTGTATGTGATCTGTTAAACATTTGCAAGCACTCTCGCACCAATTCGGTGGGTGAGTGCCAAATTGTGGTGCTGGCCACGGGATTTCTCCTGAGGCTCGGCTGGGCCGGTAGCCTCTGACCCTGATGGACACACTGGCCCCGCCGGTCGTCGCCGTTGTCATCGCCCACGATCCTGGTCAGTGGTTCGATGAGACGCTGGCTTCGATCGGATCGCAGGACTATGCCGCACTGTCGGTATTGGTCCTTGACAGCGCCAGTACTGAGGACCTCACCGCCCGGGTGGCCGCCGCGCTTCCTTCCGCCTATGTGCGCCGCTTCGAGGAGAACAAAGGGTACGGAGCCACCTCGAACGAGGTGCGATCGATGGTCGATGGCGCCTCGTACTTTCTCTTCTGTCACGACGACGTGGCGCTGTTCCCCGATACCGTCCACTTGTTGGTAGAAGAGGCGTTCCGATCCAATGCCGGGATCGTCTCCCCCAAGGTGGTGGGTTGGGATGATCCCGGCCGACTGGTGCATGTCGGCATGACGGTGGACAAGGGCGGTTCGGTGGTGGACCGGGTGCATCCGAGCGAGATAGACCACGGACAGCACGACGCAGTCCGGGATGTGTTCGTCGCCCCCGGTGGATGCACATTGGTCCGGGCGGACCTCTTTGAAGATCTCGGTGGGTTCGACCCGACCATCGTGGCCCTGGGTGAAGATCTCGATCTCTGTTGGCGGGCCCAGGTGGTTGGGGCCCGGATCATCGTGGTACCTGATGCGCGAGTCCGACATCGTGAAGAGCTGGCCAGTGGGTCTCGCCTGATACCTGACTCTCTCGTTGCTGTCCCCGGGGAGCACCGCCGTCATCCGGTGACGCTGCAGGAGTTGCAGCGGCGCCACGAGCTGCACGTCGTCTTCAAATGCTACGGCACGTTCCACCTGCTACGCGTGGTGCCCCAGATCATCCTGTTGACCCTGGGCGAGCTCATCGTGGCCGCGGCGGCGGGGAATCGCTCCCGGGTGCGCGCCGTGCTGGAGGCATGGCGTTGGAATCTTCATCACGTGGGCATCACCCGGCGGCAGCGAAAAGAAATCCAATCGCATCGGCAGCTCAGCGACAAGGAGATACGCCTGTTGCAGGTGGCGGGGAGTGCTCGATTGTCGGCGTATGCCCGCCGGGTCTTCCAATTCGGGTTCCGTGGGGCGCACGCCGATGAACTCGAGGCTTCCGGCGGGGAAGCTGAGGGTGGCTTGGGCAGCGTCCTCGATGACTTGGTGGAGGCTGACAACGGTGTCGGAGGCGACCGACCTACCCCACCGAACGATGCATGGGCCGCCGAAACGGCGACATCATCCCGCGGGCAGATCAGCGGCCGGGTGCGCGTGCTGTCGTGGCTGGCGGTGGCATTCGTGGTGGGTGTCGGTTCCCGGAGTCTGCTGTCGGGTGCCTTCCCGTCCATTGGGCAGTTCGTGCCATTTCCGAGTTGGTCTTCGACATTCGTTCAGTTCGCCGCCGGCTGGCACCCCTCAGGCGTCGGTTCCACCGCCCCCGCGTCCCCGGCATTCGCGTTGGTAGGAGTGGTGGGGACGGTGCTCATCGGTGCCATGGGACTTACCCAGAAGGTGCTGATCTTCGGGTGTATTCCCTTGGGAGCGTGGGGCATGGTGCGACTTGTGCGCCCATTTGGATCCCAACGGGCATCTCTGGTGGCCGGGATCGTCTATTTGGCTGTGCCCATTCCCTACAACGCCCTTGCCCTTGGGCGGCTCGGGGCACTGGCCGTATATGCCGGCGCTCCGTGGGTTTTCGGCCACCTCTTCCGATTCACCCGGATCGCCCCGTTCGCCCCGGTTCTGGGACCTGACCGGTCCGGGGCGCTTGCGAATAGAGCGAAGAGAGGCTCGGGTCGGAGGAGAACTGCGCTCGATCCGACGGCCCCGACGGGAAGGCGATGGTTGGCCCGTCACCGAACCTTGCGAAGACTCCTCTTGTTGGGAGTACTTGAAGCCGTTCTGATCTCCATTGTGCCCGCCGCCGCTTTCGTCGTCGTCCTTGCCGGCCTGGCGGTGGCACTTTCGTCCTGCATCCTCGGCGAGTTCACCTCGGCGGCGAGGGCACTGTGGCTAGCGCTCGGGTCCACCGCGGTGGCCGGGGTCCTTTGCCTCCCGTGGTTGATCGGCGTGGTGTCTGCCGGTGGTGGTGCCATCAGCGTCTTTGGGGTAGGCGGGCCGACCTCGGGGGCGGCGTCGTGGGGAAATCTGCTGCAGTTCTCGGTCGGGCCCATCGGCAACTCGCCGCTGACCTGGGGGTTCGGTGTGGCCGCTCTGCTTCCGCTGCTGTTGGGTCGGAATGCCCGGTTCGGGTGGGCCGGTCGGTGCTGGTCGATTGCCATGGTGTTCTGGTTTGTGGCGTGGGTGGTCGGCAGGGGTTGGACCGGCACTCTGGCCATCGATCCAAATGTCCTATTGGGACCGGCCGCAGCGGCCATCTCGATGGCTATCGGTCTCGGGATCGCTGCCTTTGAGGAAGACCTGCGTGCCGCCACCTTTGGGTGGAAGCAACTCGCCACTGCTGCCGCCGCTGCCGCCATGGTGCTCGGAGCCTTTCCGATGTTGGCCTCGGCACTCCCGGGGCGTTGGGACCTCCCCCAGAACGACTTCAGCCAGACTCTGGCGTGGATGCATGCAAAGACGGCGGATGGGGCATTTCGGGTGTTGTGGCTGGGTGACGCGCGGGCGTTGAACCAGGGGTCGTGGAGTGCGGGAGATGGGCTGGCCTACGCCACCTCAGAGGACGGAACACCCGATGCCTCCTGGCTGTGGAATGCAACCGGACCGGGTCCAGCTTCCACGTTGGCGCATGCAGTGAATCAGGCCCGTTCCGGTCAGACCGATCAACTCGGACGCATGCTGGCTCCGGCCGGGGTGCGCTACGTGGTGAAGGTGACCGCACTGGCGCCCGTCATCTCTTTGGTCCAGAACCCGACGGAATACCCGGTTCCGGCTGACCTGGCACCGGCCCTGGCTCACCAACTCGATCTCCAATCAGTCTTTGCCGAAACCGGGATCAGCGTCTATGAGAACACCGCGTGGTTGCCCGAGCGGTCGGCTGTCGCGTCTGCATCGCGGACGGCCGTGGCAGCAGAGGCGGCCATCGGAAGGGGATCCCCGGGAACACCAGATGTTCTGGGAACTGCTACCGGAGCCCCCATTGTCCCCGGGGCGGTACCTGTCTTGCCGGGTCCCGCAGCTTCACTCTCGTATCAGGGAACGATTCCCGCCGGAACTGTCCTTTCCGCGCTTGCTCCTGCGGCGCGGTGGAGTTTGGTGGCGTCGGATGGAACCACGTATCCGATGTCTGCCGCGTTCGGGTGGGCCGGCCAGTATCGCGTGGCCGGAGGCGGGCGGGCAACGCTCCGATTCAACGGCAGCCTGTGGTCTCCGCTTTCAGTGGGGTTCGAATTGGTCCTATGGCTACTTGTGGCTGCGGCACTGATTGAACAGCGCGGGGTCATGCGGCCGTGGTTGCAATCGGTACTCCTGCGGTGGCGTCGTCATTCCGAGCCCCATCCCATACCTGAGCTCGATTTTGAAGCTGAGGCCGACCAGTTCGGGGGGTTGGAAGAGTGAGCGACCCCTTGATCCGCCAATCCGGACGCCACGGCAAAACAGGCCGTCATGCCAAATCCGGTCGATCCCGCCATTCCGATGGAGCTCGCCATTCCGACCGGACCTCGGCCCGGACCCGTCGACAGCTCCGTCCGGTGCAGGGTCGGATGGCAGCGCTGGTCGGGGTGGCCATCGTGGCGATCGGCATAGGAATCGTTGATGTCGTCGTCACCGCTCCGTCCCAGCCCGGCGCGGCCCGTGTCACCGACGCCGTGTCCATTCCCGCAGCCAGTTCTTCTGCTTCATCGGCATTCTGCACCGGCGGTGCCTCGGGGTTCGGTGGCCTGGCGGGAACCACCATCTACTTGACCAATACCACCAACAAGACCGTTGACGGGACCATGACCTCCCGGGTTGCGCCGGGGACGGGAAGTGGCGCCGCCAGTTCTGGAACACCGGGTCCTCCCATTGTTCGGACGATCGGCGTCCCGCCCATGGCGACGACTGCCGTCAACCCGGGGGCCGGGTTGACGGCCGGTGATGTGGCAACGTCGTTCGTGTTCGCCGGAGGAGGAGTGGCCGCCAACCAGGTGGTGACCGGCACGGGCGGATGGAGCACCACCCCCTGTGCCTCACAGATAGCCACGTCGTGGTATTTCGCCGGGGGGTCGACGACCGCCGGCAACGCATTGATTCTCGACTTGTTCAACCCGACCTCAACCGACGCGGTGATCAACGTCTCATTTCTGACCGATTCCGGAATCATCACGCCGTCGACCTATCAGGGTTTGGTTGTGCCGGCGGGCCAAGTTGTAGCGGAGAACGTCGGCGATTTTGTGCAGAATCAACCGGAGATCGCCACCCTGGTCTCGGCACAGTCGACAGCGATCGTGGCCGATGAAGTGCAGCAGTGGTCGACCGGCCCGACCGGCGGCCTGGCGCTTCGGCTTGGATCTCCCTCCCTCTCCACCGTCTGGCACTTCGCCCAGACGACGAACTCCGCCAAAGGAACCGTCACGTTTCATCTGGCCAACCCTGGCGCCAAGGCAGGGATGGCGACCTTCCGCATCGGACTTCCATCGGCGTCGGTGGTTCCCATCCAGGTCCCCGTACCGGCTCAATCAGTGGTGACCTTCGTGGCCTCGGGCTCGAGCCGCTTGCCCGGTCAGGCACCGTATGCGGTGACTGTCAACGCCTCGGTGGGCCTGGTCGTCTCCCGTTCGGTACAGGCAGCAGCGGGCTCGACACCTCCGGTGTGGGGGGCGAGTGCCGGAACGTCGGCGGCGAGAACCCACTGGCTGGTCCCGGCCCCTGGGGCCGGGACCGCCCCGGGTACCCCCGGCGCCACCGTCGTCAGCTTGGGGATTGCGAACCCAGGGACGTCGCCTGCATACGTGCGGGTCGCAACGGCGGGAACCGGTGCGATGGTGGGCTCGTTCACCGTTGCTCCCGGCTCGTTGATGGTCCTTGACTCCAAACTGGTCAGTGGGCTCGAGACATTCGATGTGAGCTCAACTCAACCGGTCACCGTCGAGGTGGATGACGGCCCGACCGGAGCGGTGGGGATCGTGTCGTCGACCGGCATGCCATTCACTTCCTGAGTTCCTCGATGGCTCGGGTGCCGACCCCGAGGGTCCGTCCCTGGCCAACCGATCGCTCCACCCACCGGCTGCGGCCAACAGGCCGACTTCCCGCCCGGTTCGGGGCCAGCCGTCGGGCTTATCGAGAAGGCGGCGGTGGCGGTGGCGGTGGCCACGGTGCCTGGCGGGGCCAGTGACCGGGTGCCGGACGCTTGGGCCAGGGGGTCGCAACCTGGGGAGCATGACCCGCAGGGGTCGATGGGGGTGGCCACGGTGAATGGGTGGGTGACGGGGCTTCGGCATCCTTGGCCCCGGAGACACCGACGTTGGTAGGGGAGTCCGCGTCCGTGGGGGCCGGTGTCGGCACTCCCGCGTCGGCGGAGGCAGTCTCGGCGCTGGCGCTGGCGCTGGGGATCGACCCTTCTCCCACGGGTCCATCGTCGTTGTCTGATCCGGTCGGGCCGTGTTGTGCTGCCACAAAGACGGGGGGGATGGACTTGGCACCATGCTCGTGCACGGGCCGACCGTACGAGGTGTCGACCAGGCGGCCGACAGTCTCTCCGTCGATCGTCTCCTCGTCGAGAAGGGCCCGGGCCACTGCGTCCAGCCCGCCCCGGTGGCGGGCTAGGACCTCGAGCGCCCGTTCTTCTTGCCCCCTGAGGATGATCTCGACCTCGTCGTCGATGACCTGCCCGGTGTGTTCCGAATAGTCGCGGGTGTGCATCAGGTCCTCACCCAGAAACACCTGGCCCTGGGATCCCCATGCCATGGGACCGATCTTGTCGCTCATGCCCCATTCACGCACCATCTTGCGGGCAAGTTCGGTGTTGCCCACCAGGTCGTTGCTCGCCCCCGTCGAGAGATCGCCATAGACGAGCAACTCGGCGGCCCGACCACCCATCCGGACGGCCAGCGAGTCCTCGATGTTCTGGCGTGGATGGATATGACGCTCTTCCATCGGGAGTTGCATGGTGACGCCCAGGGCCATCCCCGTCGGCAGAATGGTCACCTTGTGGACCGGATCGGCACCGGGGAGGACATAGGCCAACACTGCGTGGCCGCCTTCGTGGAAGGCCACCCGTTCCTTTTCTGCATCGGAGAGCACCAGGCTCTCGCGGCGCTGCCCCATCAGGACGCGATCCCTCGCCGCTTCGAAGTCGACGTTCTCGATGACCTCCGAGCCCCGGCGCACGGCGTGGAGTGCGGCTTCGTTCACCAGGTTGGCCAGGTCGGCTCCGCTCATCCCGGGCGTTCCCCGGGCCACGACGCCGAGATCCACGGTGGGGGCGACGCGCTTGTCTTTGCAGTGCACCTGCAGAATGGGCAGCCGTTCTTCGAGGTCGGGTAGAGGCACCACGATCTGCCGGTCGAAGCGACCAGGCCGAAGAATGGCGGCATCCAGGATGTCGGGCCGGTTGGTGGCGGCCATCACTACGATGCCCTCGGTCGGTTCGAACCCGTCCATCTCCGAAAGGAGTTGGTTGAGGGTTTGCTCGCGCTCATCGTGGCCACCGCCCAAACCGGCACCACGCTTTCGGCCGATCGAGTCGATCTCGTCGATGAACACGATGGCCGGAGCCTGCTTCCGGGCGGTGGCGAACAGGTCACGTACCCGACTGGCGCCGACGCCCACGAACATCTCCATGAAGTCCGAGCCGCTGACCGACATGAACGGCACACCGGCCTCACCGGCCACCGCCCGGGCGAGGAGGGTCTTGCCGGTGCCCGGCGGGCCCACCAGCAGAATTCCCTTTGGGATACGTGCGCCGATGTCCTTGAAACGGGCCGGGGTCTTGAGGAAATCGACGACTTCGCTGATCTCGAGTTTGACGCCCCCGTAACCGGCTACATCATCGAAGGTGGTGGACGGCCGTTCGGTGGAATACAGCTTGGCCTTGGACCGTCCGATCGACATGATGCTTCCCATTTGACCCTGCGCCTTACGACTGATGTAGAAGAAGACTCCGAAGATGAGCGCAAATGGGAGGACCCACGTCAAGATGATCCCGAGCAAGCTGTTGGACGGAGGCGTCACCAACTTGTAATTGTTTCCGAGGACGTGGAGGGCGGTGACTTCAGAGTCGATGACCGGGTTGGGCCCGTTGACCGTGTAACTGATCCCGTTGTTCAGTGTCCCGGTGATGACGCCGCTGCTCTGGTTCACATTGGCCGACTTGACCTGTTTGGCTTGAAGATCGCTGAGGAACGTGTTGTAACTCAGCGAATTCGCGTGAGACGTGTGCATCAACGAAGGGACTATCAAGACGGCCAGGACGGCGACAGCAATCACCACATAGAGAATCAGGCGGTTTCTGTTCTGACCTGGTGCTCCATCGCCGGGTCCACCGGAGTTCATCGGACCTGGGGGCAGATTGGGGTTAGGCGGGGTCACCGCCCTATGTTATGCGGCCATGGGTGGCAGCGAGGCATCGCCCTGTTGATGCGTGCGGCAGTTACGAGGGGCGCTACCGGGGAAGGGGTGGTGATCGGTAACGTGTCGGCGTGACCAACGGAGGAGAAGGCGGAGCAGGCGGGTGGATTCCGCCTCCCGGATGGGTACCTCCACCGGGTTGGGTACCCCCCGGCGGATGGGCTCCGCCGCCTCCGGGCTGGGCACAACCCCTGTCGCCGTGGGGTCACACCGCGATAGTCGACCCGGCCGACCCGGGCGGTCCTGTCGCCGCCCTCGCCCCGGGAGATATGCCGCTGAATCGTCAGTTGGACGCAGGGGCGGCGCCCACTTCACGCGGTCCGGCCTGGATGTGGCTCTTCTTCGGTGCGCTGGGCTTCCTGGCCGGTCAGGTTCTGGGCGCCATTTTCGTAGTGGTGGCTTCGGCGGCAGCCGGCAAGCTCCACAGCCTCAATGCCATCGCCAATCTCAGTGAGCCGCCGACCTGGTACATCGTGTCCACCCTGCTTGGTCTGTGGGCCGGGTTCTTCGGGGGACCCTGGCTGGCCTCCACCGTCCGCGGCACCCGTAGTGCCGTACGGGATCTCGGCCTCCGCTTCAAATGGATTGATCTGATGGGGATACCCATCGGGATCGGTGGCCAAATTCTGGTGGCCGCCATCTACGTCCCGATCTCGCAGCACGTGAACAACTTCAACAGCAAGTTCAATGCGCCCAGTCAGAAGTTGACGGGGGGTTCGCACGGGATCGGATTCGCCGTCATCGCCATCCTGACGGTGGTCGGTGCGCCATTCTTCGAAGAGTTGTTCTTCCGGGGTTTGTTGTTGCGGTCGTTCGCCCGTCTGTTCGGAACGTTCGGGCACTGGGTCGGCCCGGCTTTGGCCATCGTGATCACCGGGGTCCTGTTTGGACTTGCCCACGCCGAATCGCTCCAACTCCCCGGATTGGCCATCTTCGGGATCATCCTGTCGTTCGTCGCGTACCGGACCGGGCGGCTGGGCATGAATATGGTCTCGCACGCCACCTTCAACCTGGTAGCGGTGGTGGCAACCCTCGCCGCCGGCACTGGTGTTCTCTTCTGACGTGGCCACCTCTCCTTTAGCGGTCCATCCCGCTCATCGCCTGATCCAACGGATCACCCGGCCTTCGGCCTGGCCGGCCTGGGCCTCCGTCCTAGCAATTCTGGGTGCCACGGCGGTTGCACTCTGGCAACTCCATCCATCGCTGCTGCTGGCCTCTACCACCACGGCCGGCGGTGACACCGGTGCTCACGTGATGCTGCCCAAGTTCTTGGAGTCGAACCTCCTTGTCCACGGCCAACTGACCGGCTGGGATCCAGCGTGGTACGACGGGTTCCCGCTGTACACCTTCTACTTCCCGCTACCCGCTCTGTTCACGGTGCTGTTCAACGGCGTAGTGAGTTACGACGTCGCCTTCAAGTTGGTGACGGTGCTCGGCACGCTGACCCTGCCCCTGGCGGCGTGGGTGTTCGGACGGCTGTCCGGTCTGCGCGATCCGGGACCGGGGTGCCTGGCCGCGGCCACCTTGCCCTTTCTGTTCGAACCGAGCTTCTCCATCTACGGCGGCAATCTCCTGTCCACCCTGGCCGGGGAGTTCTCCTACTCGCTCAGTCTCTCGCTCTCACTGGTTTTTCTGGGCCTGGTGGCCGCCGGGCTTCGGACCGGTCGCCACCGGTCGCTGGCGGCGGTTCTCCTGGCTGTCACCCTGTTGTGCCATCTGATCCCGGCAATCTTCGCGGTTGCCGGGGCCGGCGTGTGGTTGATCCTCGATGCCGATCTGCGTCGCGCCTTCCGGCGAGGGCTGCTCGGGGTAGTGGCCAGACGCCGGTGGTCGCGCCGCCTGTTGTGGGCGTCGGCTGTCGGCGTTGTCGGTATCGGGCTGACGGCATGGTGGCTGGTGCCGTTTGCCGTTCGGCAGGCCTACGCCACCAACATGGGATGGCTGAATGTCGATGGCTTCCCCCACCTTCTCTTCCCGGCTTCGTCTCGATGGGTTCAGGCCGCCGCCCTCATCGGGTTGGTGGCGACGGTGATCAGACGTAATCGGGTCGGTCTGTTCATCGCCATCATGGGGGGCATCTCGGCCGGGGTGGTCTGTCTCGATCCGCAGGGAAAGCTCTACAACGTCCGCTTCCTCCCTTTCTGGTTCCTTTGTCTGTACTTCCTCGGTGGGATTGCCGTGTCGGAGACTGTCTCGGGGGCGGCTCGATGGATCCGTCGACGACAGCTCAAGCACTGGGTGGCATTGGTTGGCAGTCGGCTCCCGTCAGGCGAGGATGGTCGATGCCGACCCGAATGGGGGGCCGGCCGGTTCCGACGTCCGACCCCGAGTGCCGCCCCTGCCGGCGCCGTCATCGGTCCACTCATCGCGCTGGCGGCGGCGTGCCTGGCGGTCCTTCCCCCACTGGTGCTTCCGGCCTCGGCGCTGACCCACGTCGGAGTGACCGTCAGCGCCAACCAACCGAGCTCGTGGGCCGATTGGAACTACTCGGGCTACGAACGCAAGCCCGACTTCCCCGAATATCAGGCGGTGGCCCACATGATGGCCAATGTCGGCGCACGCCAGGGATGCGGACGGACCATGTGGGAATACGACCCCTCCCTGAACCGATTCGGCACCACCGAGTCGCTGATGTTGCTGCCCTATTGGACCAGCGGATGCATCGATTCGATGGAAGGGCTTCTCTTCGAATCCTCGACCACGACGCCGTATCATTTCATCAACCAGAGCGAGCTCTCGGTCACACCGTCTGACGCCATGGTGGGACTGCCGTACGGCGGGCTGAACGTTCCGCTCGGCATCGAGCATCTGCAACAGCTCGGAGTTCGTTACTTCCTGGCCTCGTCGACGACAACTGAACGGGCCGCAGCAGCTGATCCTCTGCTCACCCAGGTTGCCTCGAGCGGGCCCTGGCACACCACCTATAACGGCGAGGCCCTCGCTACGACGTGGAAGGTGTACCGGATAGCCGACTCGCAACTGGTTCGTCCCCTGGCCAATCAGCCGGTGGTGTGGAAAGGCGTGGGAAATGCCCAGACGAGTTGGTTGAATCCGTCGGTGGCCTGGTATGACAACCCCGCCGGGTGGGACGTGGTGCCCGCTGCGACCGGTCCCTCGAACTGGGATCGGGTTCCGATCGGTGACCCTCACCCACCCAAGGTTCCCGAGCCGGTGACGACGGTGACCCACATCGCCCAGTCGGACAGCACCATCAGCTTCCATGTGGACAAGATCGGGGTACCGGTGGAGGTGAAGGTCTCGTACTTCCCAAATTGGCAGGCCACTGGTGCCCAGGGCCCCTGGCGAGTGGCACCCAACCTGATGGTCGTCGTCCCCACCAGTCATGAGGTGACACTGCACTACGGGACGACGAATACCGAACGGGCCGGTTGGTTGATCACCATTGGCGCGGCGATGGCGGCGGTGGGCATGACGATCGTGGGGCGTAAGGCCAAGCGCCGGGTCCGGCGTGGTGTCGGGCGGCGCACTCGGATCGCATCCCTGGGAGACGTGGACCGTCCTTCACCCGGTGCTTCGAGCCCCCGAGCATGACGGACCGGTGACACCCGACTTCGAGCGGGTGAGTGTCTTCTCCAGATCAAATCCGGGTACGCGCCCCGAGCACACGGAAGCAGAGCGGGTGCTCGGGTGCGGTGGCCAACGGGGTCATCGGTGATTGCGGACTTGTGACGGGTTGGCTTCCGCCAACTGGAGGCGGAGGACGCCGCGCATCACGGTATGACGGAACAGCAGGTGGTGGGCACCGTGCACGAGCGCAAAGCGGCCATGGCCGACTTGTCCGAAGTCATGGTTGTCTGGCCGGGTGGCCTCGGGACCGCTGAGGAGGCATTGGTGGCCCTCAGATGGACGCAGGTCCGGGTCCGGGTCAAACCCCGGTCGGTATCCTCGAGATGGCCGGCTACCTCGATCCTTCGGCTCGTACGACTACCCGCGTTCAGCCCGCCGGTGATCGAGAAATGGACCGGCTGAATGGTTGCGGTCCCCGACCCGAAATCTGCACCCGTCACCGGTGGACGGAAGCCCAACCGCGCCGCCCAGGACCGCCTTGGACGAGGGGCAAGACCCGAGACAGCACCTCCGGCATCGACCAGGGAGGGCGCGGGTGATCCTGGCCGGCGTCTCGATGATGGTGACATCGTGTGGATGACCACCCGTCAGGGCCATCTACCAGGGCCAGGCCCCGGAAACCCGGGTTGACGATTGCATCCGAATATCTCGTGAAAGACTGCACGCGGTGCCCGGGCACATTCACCTGTAATATCTATGATGATTTGTAATATCTGGCGTACGAACTCCTCTTGTGCCAGTTCAAGCTGAAAATGAGGCATTCCGCTGGATACTCAAGCCATTGCACGTCGGCCGATCTCGGCCCGGCTGGCGTCGGCCGCTGTCGATCGCACGCAGTTCTCTCCGCAGTTCACGGATACGATTGCCGCATCTCCGACCGAGCGGGATGACGGCGGATTCTCTGAACTCTCCCGGCAGGTGAAACAGGCAGGTCTGCTTGACCGCCGGTTTGCCTCGGACAAGGTCAGGATGGGGGTCAACGCCCTCCTACTGGCCGCCGGGTGGACAGCATTCGTTCTCATCGGCAACTCGTGGTATCAGCTGATTGTGGCCGTGTATCTGGCTCTGGTGTTGGGACAGATCGGCTTCGTCGCCCATGACATCGGGCATCGTCAGACCCACCGATCCCGCCGCCTCAACGACTTCTTTGGCCTGATCAATGCCAACCTCTTCTTGGGCATGAGTTATGGCTGGTGGATCGACAAGCACACCCGCCATCACACTCGCCCGAATCAGGAGGGGAAAGACCCTGATATCGGTACGGGGATCTTCGCGTGGACCACCGGCCAGGCTCGGGTCAAGCGTGGGCCGGGCCGACTGCTGGCCCGTTACCAAGCGGTCCTGTTCCTTCCGATGCTCCTGCTCGAAGGGTTGCACCTCCAGGTGGCCGGAATCCGGGCTCTGCCGGCTCGCGCCAGCCGTCAGCTCCCCAAAGAAGCCATCCTGCTCGGACTCCATGCCGCCCTGTACGTGGCGGCGCTCTTGTTCGTTCTGTCGCCGGTCCATGCTCTGGTGTTCTTGGCGGTGAACCAGGGCCTGCTGGGTCTGTACCTCGGAAGTGCATTTGCGCCGAACCATAAGGGCATGCCCGTCTTGCCCGAAGATGACGCCACCGGGTTTCTCGAACGCCAGGTCATCACCGCTCGTAATGTGCGGGGTGGGATCATCAGCGACTTCGCCCTCGGGGGTCTGAATTATCAGATCGAGCATCACTTGTTCCCGTCCATGCCCAGACGTAACCTTCGCCGGTCCCAGCCGTTGGTGAAGGCATTCTGCGAACGGCACAACCTGTGCTACAACGAAAAAGGCTTCGTGGCGTCGTATGCACAGGTGCTTCGCCATCTCCATGCCGTCGGCGCTCCGCTGCGAGGTCGTGCCACGGCATAGTCGGGGGAGCGGGATCGCATTCGCCGACGCCGACCCCGCCCCAGCCGACGTACCGCAAGTCTCCGGGCGAGCCGGTGCCCGGCGCATGTCGGTTGCCCACCTTGTGGAAGTGGAATCAGGAACTCTCCCCACCCACTGAGCCGATGATCCAGGCTGACTAGGATGGCCGGGCGATGACCAGCCTCTCTCACGTCTTCAAGGCCTATGACATTCGGGGCGTCGTCCCCGATGAGCTCAATGCCGCCCAGTTCAGAGCCATTGGCGTTGCCATGGCCCGCTTTACCGGTGCCCCCAGGCTGTTGGTGGCCAGAGACATGCGCGAATCCGGGGTCGAGCTGGCAAAGGCGTTCGCAGACGGGGCCCGGTCCGAGGGCGCGGCGGTGACTGATCTGGGCCTTGCCTCGACCGATCTTCTGTACTTCGCCGCCGGCAAACTCGATGCCCCGGGAGCCATGTTCACCGCGTCGCACAACCCGGCCCGTTACAACGGGTTGAAGCTCTGCCTGTCCGGAGCGCGACCGATCGGACGGGATACCGGGCTGACCGAGATTCAGGCCATCGCCGAGGCACTCCTCGATGAGTGGGGCGCCGATGGGCCCCCGGCCCTCGAACCCTCCGCGCTCGCTCACTTCGAAGAACGGTCGGTGCTCGACGATTACGCCGAACATGTCCGCTCCTTTGTCGACATCAATGCGCTCCGCACCCTGGTGGTGGTGGCCGATACCGCCAATGGGATGGGTGGACTGGTGGCTCCCAAGGTATTCGACGGACTGCCGTTCAAGGTTGAGTATCTCTTCCCCGAGCTGGATGGGAATTTCCCCAACCACCCCGCCGATCCCATTCAGCCGGAGAACTTGGCATGGCTGAAACGAGCAGTGCGCGACCTCGGTGCGGATATCGGGCTTGCCTTTGACGGTGATGCCGACCGGGTCTTTCTGGTCGACGAGCGCTCCCAGCCGGTGTCGGGCTCGTTGACCACCGCCTTGGTGGCAGCAGCGATGTTGGACAAGCACCCTGGGGCCACGGTTCTCTACAACTGCATCTGCTCCCGGGTGGTACCTGAAGTCATTGCCGAGAAGGGTGGCGTGGGCATTCGGACCCAGGTGGGTCACTCTTTCATCAAGCAGGTGATGGCGGAGACCGACGCCATCTTCGGTGGTGAGCACTCGGGCCACTACTACTTCCGAGAGAACTATCGGGCGGATTCGGGGATCATCGCCGCCTTGGTCGTTCTCGAACTCCTGTGCGTAACGGGCAAGCCTCTCTCTGAGCTGCTGAAGCCGTATGAGCGGTACTCGGCGTCGGGGGAGATCAATACCGAGGTGGCCGATCCGGCCGGCGCCGTCGAAGCCATGGCCGCTGAAGTAGAGGCGGCCGAAGGAGCCCTTGGGATCGCTGACCGACTGGATGGGCTGACGGTTGACCGGGGTGACTGGTGGTACAACCTCCGTCCCTCCAACACCGAGCCGCTGCTGCGTCTGAATGTGGAGGCACCCGACGACAAGTCATGTGCCCGCCACGTAGAAGAGGTGCAGAACGCCGTGACCCGCCTCACCGGCGGTTGACCGACTTGCCCCGACGAACAGACACATCCAGACCAACCATTTGAACTGAGAGGAACCGCATCATGACACTCGACTCCCTTCTGATCGATGTCCTGGCATGCCCCGAAGACAAGGGGCCGTTGCTGTATTTCGCCACCGAGGATCGGCTGTACAACCCCCGCCTTCACCGCAGCTACGAAATTCGCGACGGCATCCCGGTGATGTTGATCGACGAGGCCACCGCCGTGAGCGATGTTGAGCACTCCCGCCTCATGGCACTGGCCGACTCCGGCGGCGCCCGTTCTACCGGCGGGTCCGCCGGATCGTGACCCGACCGGCTCCCGGCAGGCCGCCGGTGCCACCTTCCCCGTTTGGGGTGGACAGTCTTGACATGTGGGGTGCGACGGCCGGCCTTCCTGAACAGGTAGAAGCGGCGGCGGTCGCTGCCAGGGGAGTGGTCGGCCTGCCCAGCCGCGATGAGATCGAGAACGTCGTGGTCCTCGGGATGGGTGGGAGCGGGATCGCCGGCGATGTGGTGGTGGCGGCGGCGGCTCCCTTCATGTCTGTTCCGGTCACCGTTGTGAAGGGGTACGAGCTCCCCGACTTCGTGGGAGCGAACTCACTGGTGTTCGCCATGTCGTTCTCGGGTGATACCGAGGAGACTCTCGAAGCCGGCACCGCGGCGTATGAGTCGGGTGCCGCCATGGTGGTGGTGGCCAGCGGGGGCGAGTTGGGTCGCCTGGCCGGCGAATGGAACGTCCCGGTGATAGGGGTTCCCTCGAGCATTCCGCAGCCCCGGGCTGCTCTTGGTGCCATGGCAATTCCCCCGCTGGTGGTGCTGGAGGAGATCGGGCTGTTCCCCGGAGCCGTCCAGTGGATCAACCAGGCGGTTGATCAGCTCCGCCGGCGCCGCGATCAACTGGTGAAGCCAGGGAATCTGGCCGAGGACGTGGCTCGGCGGATCGGACGGACGATCCCCTTGATCCATAGCTCACAGGCGGTGGGTGCGGCCGCCGCCCTTCGGTGGAAGACCCAGGTCAATGAGAATGCCAAGGCACCGGCCTTCTTCAACGTCTATCCGGAGCTCTGCCACAACGAGATCGCAGGGTGGGGCCAGCACGGCGATGTCACCCGCCAGTTGATCACCTTGGTCAACCTGCGTCACGATGCCGAGCACCCCCAGGTCAGCCGCCGGTTCGAACTGGTTGCGGAGGTGCTGCGCGAGGTCATGTCCGGCATCATCGAGGTGCGGGCGGATGGCGAGGGCGACCTTGCTCAGTTCTTCGACCTGGCCATTGTCGGCGATTTTGTCTCGCTCCACATGGCCGGCCACGAAGGCATCGACCCAGGTCCGATCCCGGTGCTGGTCGAGATCAAGGAACGTCTGGCCGAGGACGTGAGTCTCGGCGGCGAAGACTGATCCACCAGGGTCTTTGTCCGAACAGGGTTGGTGATCCCAGCCCAGTTCGCAATGTTCACACCGAGGGCGGCCTCATGCCCGCGATCGTGTGTTGCGAGTGTGTGACGGCGACGTGGCGACCTTGTGAACTCGACACATTGCCAGTGGAAATTGCATTCTGCGGAGGTAGACTCTCTACCGTGAGCTACGTGCGGGTCTGTGGTTGCAAGTCGATGCCAGTCGCAGGCGAAACGACCCACGTAAGGCAACTAGTGGTTGCTGAGCATGGTGCGGCTTAGGAGTAAGCCCTGCCCGTGGCGTTCCCGGTTGTCGGGGGCGGACGGAGATGAGGTGACGCGTGCCAATTACGGTGCCGAAGGGTTCACGACCGCTCGCCGGTCGGTGCCGCCGGAACCCGGCCGCCATTCTCACCGCAGGCGAGTGTGGGGTCAAAGACCAGGTCAGCCGCTCGTAGGTCACGATGCATTTCGGGCCGGTTCTTCCGGTACGACCTCATCCACAACGCAGACAGTATCCAACCCATGACCGAATAGGAGTACCGGCCGACCACACCAGTAACAATGAAAGCAAGCACGACTTGGGAGGCGAACAGGTGAACGTTGTCATCGCGTACGGCAGAAGAATAGTGCCCAACGAGGTACGGACGCTGGTCGAGGAGAAGGTGGGCAGACTGCTCAGGCACTGCCCGGGTCTCGAACGAGCCGAAGTGCACTTCTCCGAGGAACACAACCCGAGGATCCCCGATCGTGAGTGTTGCGAAGTGATCTTGACCGGCCATGGTCGGGTCTTCCGTGCTCATGCTTCTGCCCCCGATCCGTTGGTGGCTGTGGACTTCGTGGTGGAAAAGCTCGAGAACCAGCTCGAGAAGACCAAGGGTCGGATCGTGGGTCGTCCCCACCCCAGCCGGCGCGGTCAGGTGCAGACGATTCGGGCCAGAGTTCGAACTGCTTGAGGTCCGCCGAATCTGAGGGTGCACCCTCGGTGTGGCGAGGCGTCGGCTGACAGGTCTCGGTTGAGCCGGCTGATGGCTGATGACCTCCCCGGGAGAGAAAGAACGCGTCCCGACGGTAGAGTGATGACCCCATGAGTGTGTTCACGAAGGTACTTCGCGCTGGCGAAGGAAAAAAAGTGCGTCGTCTGGCCGAGCTGGTTCCGTTGGTCAACGCTCTCGAACCGGAGATCGAGGCTCTTTCTGACGATGAGCTGCGGGCATGTACCACCAAGTTCCGGGAGCGCCTGGCCAACGGTGAGAGCTATGAGGACATCCTGGTCGAGGCGTTTGCCGTCGTACGCGAAGGGGCGTGGCGGGTGCTCGGCCAGCGGCACTTCGACGTGCAGCTGATGGGGGGGATGGCGCTGCACTTCGGATGGATTGCCGAAATGAAGACCGGAGAGGGGAAGACGCTGGTTTCCACGCTGCCGGTCTATCTCAACTCGCTGTCCGGCAAAGGCGTCCATGTTGTGACGGTCAATGACTACTTGGCCTCACGTGACTCGGAGTGGATGGGACGACTCCATACGTTCCTGGGCCTCACGGTGGGGCGGGTGGGACCGGACGTAGAGGATGCGGCGGCCAAGCGAGCCGCCTATGCCTCCGATGTCACCTATGGGACCAACACCGAGTTCGGTTTCGACTACCTCCGTGACAACATGGCCCGGACCAAGGACACCATGGTGCAGCGGGGACACCCGTACGCCATCGTCGATGAGGTCGACTCCATCCTCATCGACGAGGCCCGCACCCCACTGATCATTTCTGGCCCCGCCGCCGAGTCGGCCAAGCTCTACTACCAGTTCGCGGGCATCGTCAGGACGTTGCGGAACGAGGAAGATTACGAGGTCGACGAAGAAAAACGCACGGTCGTCCCCACCGAGGCAGGTATCGAGAAGGTCGAACGCCAACTGGGCGTGGACAACCTCTACGACGCGGTGGCGGTCAACTACGTCCATCACCTCACCCAGGCCATGTACGCCAAAGAGCTCTACCGGCGGGACAAGGACTACTTGATCGCCGAAGGGGAGGTGAAGATCGTTGATGAGTTCACCGGTCGTACCCTCGACGGGCGACGCTGGTCCGACGGTCTCCATCAGGCGGTCGAAGCCAAAGAGCGGGTCCGGATCAATGAGGAGAATCACACCTGGGCCACGGTGACGCTTCAGAACTATTTCCGGCTCTACGAGAAGCTCGCCGGTATGACCGGTACGGCGGAGACAGAGGCATCCGAGTTTGCCAATACCTATGACCTTCCCGTAGTCCCGATCCCTACCAACAAGCCGATGGTCCGGCTAGACAATCCCGACCTTGTCTACAAGTCGGAGGATGCCAAGTTCAACGCCGTGGTCGAGGACATCGCCGAACGCCACGCCACCGGCCAGCCCATCTTGGTGGGGACGGCTTCGGTGTCCAAATCGGAGCATCTGGCCCGGTTGCTGGAGAAAAGGGGAATCCCACACGAGGTGCTCAATGCCAAGCAGCACTTCCGGGAGGCGGAGATCGTCGCCCAGGCCGGACGGGTAGGCGGCGTGACAGTGGCCACCAACATGGCCGGCCGTGGGGTCGACATCATCCTCGGTGGCAATGCCGAAGGATTGGCTGCCCGTGAGGCAAACGCTCGTGGTCTCGATCTGTCCACCGACGAAGGTGCCGTGGAATTGGCGAAGATCCGCGCCGAATTCGAGACGACCTGTTCCCGGGAGGGTGGCGAAGTACGCGAGGCGGGCGGGCTCTATGTCCTGGGTAGCGAACGGCACGAGAGCCGGCGAATCGACAATCAGCTTCGAGGTCGTTCGGGTCGCCAGGGTGACCCAGGAGAGAGTCGTTTCTTCCTTTCGCTCGAAGACGACCTGATGCGCCTCTTCGCGACCGGCGCCATGAACTGGGTCATGGGTCGGGCCATTCCCGACGACATCCCCATCGAGGCGAAAATGGTGACCAAGGCCATCGAGCGGGCGCAGAACACCGTGGAGGGCCGCAACGCCGAATCGCGCAAGGACGTGCTCAAGTATGACGATGTCATGAACGAGCAGCGCAAGGTGATCTACAAGCGCCGCCTGCAGATCATCGAGGGCGAGGATCTGCACGAGGAAACCAAGGAACTGCTCGAGTCCACAATCACCGGTTTGGTCGCCTCCTCGTGCCCGACCGACTACCCCGAAGAGTGGGAACTGGCTCGTTTGATCACGGAGATCACCCAGTACTACCCCACCAAGTTTGTGGAAGAGGACCTGGCCGAGGCCACCACGGCAGGTCAGGTGACCGAGAGCGTCCTCTCCGAGGCGCTCGACCTCTACGCCGAGCGGGACGAGACGATCCCCGGCGGGGAGGAGACGGCGCGCCAACTCGAGCGGGACATCATGCTGCAGATCCTCGACCAGAGATGGCGTGACCATCTGGCGGAAATGGACCTCCTGCGGGAAGGCATCAACCTGCGGGCCATGGGCAATCAGGACCCACTGGTGGCATGGCAACGGGACGGCTTCGAGATGTTCGGGAAGCTGATGACCGGCATCGACGACGATTATCTCCGTTACGTCTTCCACGTGCAGGTCATGACCGAGGCCGCCCCCGAAGCGGACCTCGCCCAAGCCAGCTACATCGCCGCCGATGACCCGGTGCAGGGGAGCGGGTCGATGTCGGCTGCGTTCGCGGCCGGGGCCACGCCGGCGGAATTGGAAGTATCTGCCGGTGGCATTGACGGTGGGGCCGGTGGCGGTGGGGCCGCAGGGGTGACCAACCGGTTCGCCGATGGGAACGAGACCCAGGTTCCCATCGTGAAATCTGACAAGGAAAGAGTGGGTCGCAACGACCCGTGTTGGTGTGGCAGCGGGAAGAAGTACAAGTTCTGCCACGGCGCTAACTGAGATGGCCGCGGCCGAGCCTCCCCGGCGGGGGGGCGGGGATCCCGACCGAGTCGACATTCGTGCGGTCATCGCGTCGACTACCGACCGGCTGCGGGAGGCCGAGCATTTCCTGGGGCTGGACCTCCTCCAGAAGCGACGAGTCGAGCTCGAGGCAGCGGCGTCGGCCCCCGACCTGTGGGACGATGCCGACAACGCGCGCAGCGTCACCACGGAACTCGGGCGGATCAGCGAAGACATGGACATGCTGGCGGCCTTGGCGGAACGCCTGTCGGATGCCGAGACTCTCTTTGAGATGAACGAAGAAGAAGGCGACGACTCCCTGCGTCCCGAAGTCGAAGAATCCTTGGCCGACCTTGATCGTCGGCTGGGTTCCCTGGAGCTGCGGGCGTTGTTCGCCGGAGACCACGATGACCGTGATGCGGTAGCCGAAATCCACGCCGGTGCCGGTGGCACCGACGCCCAGGACTGGGCCGAGATGATGTTGCGCATGTACTCCCGATGGGCAGAGCGACGTGGATTCGACATCGAGGTGGAAGAAGCCACCCCTGGTCAGGAGGCCGGATTGTTGTCGGCCACCTTCATCGTGAAGGGTCGGTACGCCTTCGGGATGCTGGCCGCGGAGCGGGGGGTGCACCGCCTGGTGCGAATTTCGCCTTTCGACGCGCAGCATCGCCGGCAGACGAGTTTCGCATCGCTCGACGTGGTGCCCTTTCTCGAGGATGTCTCGGGTGAGGTGGACATCGACGAGAAGGATCTACGTATCGACACATACCGCTCTTCGGGGGCCGGAGGCCAGCACGTGAACAAGACGGACTCCGCGGTACGACTCACCCATCTTCCGACCGGCATTGTGGTGTCGTGCCAGAACCAGCGGAGCCAGCACCAGAACAAGGCCAAGGCGATGCAGGTTCTGGGAGCCAAACTGGCCGAACGTCAACGCGCCGAACATCAGGCCACCCTCGAGGCGCTGTCCGGAGATCGCACCGACAACGCGTGGGGGAATCAGATCCGCTCCTATGTCATGGCGCCCTACCAACTCGTGAAGGATCTCCGTACCAATGAGGAGACCGGAAACGTCGAAGCAGTGCTCGACGGCGACCTCAACGCCTTTATGGAGGCGGAACTGCGGCGACAGGCCGACCTGCGCCGGAACCAGGGTTGAGGGTGGCGAACACCGGGGCGGAGCGTGGAGCGCTCGGTGGGGTGGTAACCACGCGGCAACTCTGATGATTCGGGTCATCGACGGTTTCCACGTGGGCGATGATGGTGATTGGGTAGCGGAAGTTTCGTGCCTTCACAACCAGCACATCCGCCATCGACCGCCGTTCCAAAATCGACCATGGATCAATGCCGACGCCGAACGTAACGGGCGCGTGGGGTCTTCGATCGAGTGCTCGCTCTGTGACCGGGCCGAGATGCCCGAAGGCCTCTCATTACTCAGGACTGCAGGTCCCTGGGACCAAGACAGACTGCCGCGGGGATTGCGGAGCTCACATCGGACGGCGGAACGAGTGTGGGGGATGCTCCGGGTCACTGAAGGTGAGGTTGCATTTCAGATGGAGACTGCTCCTCTCCTCGACGCGCGCCTTTCTGCTGGTTCGTCGCAACCCATTCCACCCGGAATGTCACACAGAGTTGTCATTGTCGGCCCCGTTCGCCTGGTCGTCGAGTTCTGGGGAGAACCTCGATGAGGTTGCACACGTCAGGGGAGGTCAGAGGGGCTGCACCAATTGCCGGCACCAGGCCGGTAAGCTGCAATGGACTCAAGGCACCGTGCAACGCAATCCCGTTTCAACCCTGACCATCCCTTATGATCACGTTCCAAAACGTCACCAAAACCTACAAAGGGTCAACAGTCGCACTCCGGGACTGTTCGATTGAGATCGACAAAGGCGAGTTCGTCTTCCTTGTTGGCCCTTCCGGTTCGGGCAAGACCACCTTCATCCGGTTGCTGCTGCGCGAGGAGATTCCCAGCTCGGGCCGAATTTGGGAAGCCGGCAAAGAGATCGGGCACCTGTCGAAATGGCGCATCCCGTACTTGCGACGAAATATCGGGTGCGTGTTTCAGGACTTCCGGTTGCTCCCGAACAAGACAGTCTTTGAGAATGTGGCCTTTGCGCTCGAGGTGATCGGACGGCCCAAGCACGTGATCGCTTCGCAGGTGCCGCAGGTGCTCGATCTGGTCGGCCTCACCAAAAAGAGCGGGAATCTGCCCGGAGAACTCTCGGGTGGTGAACAACAGCGAGTGGCCGTAGCTCGGGCGTTCGTGAACCGACCCCTGATTCTCCTTGCCGACGAACCCACCGGCAACCTCGATCCGACCACCAGCCTCGGCATCATGCGGCTTCTCGACCGGATCAATCGAACAGGGACCACGGTTGTCGTCGCCACCCACGATGCCGGCATGGTCGACCAGATGCGTCGACGGGTCATCGAGTTGGACCACGGCGACATCGTGCGAGATCAGGCTCGCGGTATGTATGGCCTCGATAGTGCGATTGCCGCAGCCGGCGCCGGTTCTCCGACCGGCACCATGGTGGAGACTGCCACGGCTCCCGTCGCCAAGGCTGGTGCTCCGGCCCCGACCACCGGATACGCAGACTCGAGGGACCGACTCGGCCGCCGTGACGTGGACAGCTGATGCCGGTCTCTGCCGGATACGTTGCACGCGAGGCCACCACCAATCTGTGGCGCAACCGCCTGATGACCGCGGCCGCGGTGCTTACGGTGGCGGTATCCCTGGCCCTGGTGGGCTCCGCTCTGCTGTTGAAGCAGGGAGCGACAAAAGCGACTGTGCATTGGCAGAACGGGGTCGGCGTCGCGGTCTGGGTGAACGGCGATGCCAGTCCGGCGCAGTTTCAGGCCATCGGGACCCAGCTGGCCCAGAACCCCTTGGTGAAGAGCTGTATTGCCCGCTCCCAGGCCTACGACTTCAACGAAGCCAGACAAACCGTCGCAGCCGACGAGTTCAACGCCACCAAGCAGTCCGACTATCCGTCGTCGTATCGATGTGTCCTCCAGAATCCGTCAGATGCCACCGCGGTGGTTCAGCAGTTCACTGGCAAACCGGGCATCTTCGGGACACCATCATCACCGACCGCCCAGATCCGGACCATGGAGAGTGTGATCCATATTCTGCAATGGGTCTTCCTGTCCGTCGCGGTGGTGCTGTTGCTCTCAGCCTCGGTTCTCATTCTCAACACGATCCGGATGGCCATCTTCGCCCGCAGGCGTGAGGTCTCGGTGATGAAGTTGGTCGGTGCGACCAACTGGTTCATCCGGCTCCCGTTCATGGCGGAAGGTCTCATTCAAGGATTGCTCGGCTCGGCTGTCGCCGTATTGGTGGTACTCGGTCTCTATTGGGGCATCGGGCTCGACACCACCAAGACAGCTGCCAACCAGGGCAACCTGATTGCTCAAATGTCGATGGGGACCTGGGAAGTCGCCGCCACATGTATTTTGGTCGGCGTGGTGGGCATCGGTGTGGGTGTCGCCGGTTCGGCGTTGGCTGTTCGGCGCTTCCTCGACGTTTAGCCTGTTCGTCTCCGCCATCGGGAAGCCGGCGTTCTTCGGGTGACGGCCAACGGCAACGGCTGGCTGTCCGGTGACCCGGCGGGCGTGGCAACCGTGCTCTCTGCGATTTCGATCGCACGCGGTCATGTTTGCCAACGGAGCCAGTCGGTCAATACCGGATCGGGTTGTCCACACGTGTCGGGAGCTGTCTGTCCGGCCAATCGGGCAGCGATCCATTGGAGTACATCTGGTTGTGCGGTCCCCACCACATTTCCATGACCGGCACCGCGAACAACGTCGTACTCCACCGTGTCATGCTGGGCCCCGCACAGCCGTTGATCGACCAGAGTCGTGGTGGTGGCGTAGGGAATCAGTTCGTCGGCCGTCCCCTGCACGATCAAGACCGGCGCAACCGTAGGTGCCAAACCTGGGTCGTTCTGGATCGAACGGGCCTGGACCGCCGTGTTGTCCTTCCAACCCGAGCGGAAGATTCGATTGGTGGACACGTCCGCGTAGGTGTCGATCACCATGTCGCTGCACATCTGGTCGATAGCTGGCGTAGTGGCAATGGCCCATGGCGTGAGAACGTCCGAAAGGCGCAGATCCCCGTAGACAATCGACCAGGCATACAGGGCCATGACGACATACGCGGAGTAGGTATCGGGATTGCGTCCCGGAACTGCCGGCGCGAATCCGCTGAGACTCGAGACTGGCGCCACTGCCACCACGCCTGCAACGAAGAGATCGGGTGCGTACAAATGGGAGATCTGCCCGGCGAACAGAGCCGCTTGGCCACCTTGGGAGTGGCCGAAGATGATCACCGAGTCAGACGCTATCGATCCGGCGAGGTTGCGGGCAGCGCGGGCAGCATCCAGTACGGCCTGACCCTCGCTTTGGCCGACCAGGTAAGGGTGGATCCCGGGGGTTCCGAGGCCTTGGTAATCGGTAGCCGCGACGATCATCCCTTCGTCGATGAATTGGGAGAGATAGGGGACGGTGCCGACCCCCTGCTTGGAGGGTGCACACGCGTCAGCCAGGCCGGTGGTTCCGTGAGCCCAGGTCACAATGGGATAGCCCGCCACCGGTGGTGGGCCACCGGGGATGACCACCGTCCCAGAGACGGCGATATCGGCTCCGGTGATCGATTCTGAGTGATATAGCACGCGGTATGCGATGGCCTGAGGGGGCAGCCCCACTGCGTCAGGGATTGGTTCGGATCGGACAATCGATCCAGGCGCGGCCGCGGTGAGGGGGTCGGGAGACGTGTAGAAGCCTTCGAGAGGCACCGGGTCCAATGAAGTGCGTGCAGATGATGGGGGAGTTGTGAGCGCTGACGCCCAAATTGGGGCGTTCGCCGTGATCGGTGTGATGACCGAAGGGGTCTCCGAATTCCCGCCGACGTGGTGAATCTCGGCCTGGCCGGCCTGGCCGGCTGGTGACGCGAAGGCAAAGCTTGAGATGTCGAGCATGGGTGGAGCGGAAGAGGTGGACAGCCTCACCTGGGAGGATTGGGATGCGGAGGCGCTTCTCGAAAGGATGGCCCATCCAGTCGAGGCGCTTAGCAAGGTCAGGGTGGCCAAGGCGACGAGCATCGTCTCCCGGCGTTGGATGATCCGGGCCCGAACTCCGATTGCAGAGTTTCGCCACATCGCCGTTCACAGTAGTCACCAGGGCATATCCCATGACGTGATCTACGATCGGAACACTATGGGCGCCTTGGATCTGGTTGGAACTTGGCCAGTTGACGCGGCAGCGGTCGGAGTGATCCGCATCGGACGGGGAGGTGGCGAACGCAGTTCGCCCGAGGCCGAGACCGTTGAGGTTGTGGGACCTCAGGATCGACTGTTTCCATGGGCGTCGGTGACCAAACCGGTCACCGCCCTCGCGGTCCTCGTGGCCATTGAGGAGGGCACTCTGTCCCTCGATCTGCCGGCCGGGCCTCCCGGTTCGACGATCCGCCACCTGCTGGCCCATGCTTCTGGGCTCGGGCCAGACCGGGGTCCGCCGTTGGCCAGGCCTCATACCCGGCGCATCTATTCCAACTTCGGTTATGACGTGTTGGCGGACGTGCTGGTCCAGCGGTCGGGTATGTCATTCCGTGACTATGTGACCTATGGGGTGCTCCATCCTCTCGGGATGTCCGACACCGTTTTCGATCCAGGACGGGATCAACTGGAGTCCGCCTCGTCGGGCGGGGCAATGTCGGACTCAGCCTCATCGGACCCAGCCTCCGGACTATGGGGGCCGTTGAGCGACCTACTGGCTCTCGTGACCGAGTGGGCAGTTCCCAAGCTGATCAGCCCCGAAAGCCATGCCTTGGCCGTCTCGGTGGCTTTCCCTGGTCTGCCTGGCGTTCTCCCCGGGTTCGGCCGTTTCGACCGGTGTGACTGGGGACTCGGAGTGGAAGTATGCGGCGACAAGCGGCCCCATTGGACGGGAGTGTCGAATTCTCCGGCCACATTCGGGCACTTCGGTCGTTCCGGGTCGTTCTTCTGGATCGACCCCAGGGCCGGTCTGGCCTGCGCGGGATTGGCTGACCGGGCGTTCGGACCGTGGGCGAGCGCCGCGTGGCCGGCCCTGTCCGATGCTGTCCTGGCTGGGTTCCGCGTCAGCTGACCGCGAGGTCCCAAGGCGCCCTATCAATCGGTTCGGCTGTCCCCAACCATCACGTCTAGGCTGCCACGCATGAAGGGTGTCATTCTCGCTGGCGGTACCGGCTCACGCCTCCATCCGCTCACTCGTATCACCAACAAACATCTGCTCCCGATCTACGACCGGCCCATGATCAACTGGTGCATCGAGGCGCTCGTACATGCGGAAGTCACCGAGATCATGCTGGTCACGGGAGGGACCCACGCCGGAGAGTTCCTTCGTCTGTTGGGGAACGGCTATGAGTTCGGCATCGACCGTTTGAGCTACGGCTACCAAGAAAAGCCAGGTGGCATTGCCGAGGCCCTGGGTCTGGCGGCGCGGTTCGTAGACGGCGACCCGGTGTTGGTGATGCTGGCCGACAACATTGTCGAACAGTCGATCAAGCCAATGGTGGACGCCTTCCGGGCCGAGGCTCGGGGTGCTCGCATTCTCCTGACCCCGGTGGAGGAGGACGAGCACCTTCGCCACCTTGGTGTGCCTTCATTCGACGAGGGACGCATCACGGGCATCGTGGAGAAGCCCGAGCAACCCCCATCCAAGTTCGGGGTTACGGGGATCTACTGCTACGACGCCGACGTGTTCGATGTCATCCCGTCACTGGTACCTTCGGGCCGCGGCGAGTTGGAAATCACCGACGTGAACAACCACTACATCAACGAGGGCTCGATGGCGTACGACGTGCTGGAGGGTTTTTGGGGCGACGCCGGTGAGTCGATCGACGCGTACTACACAGTGAACGATTTCGTTCGGGCTCACGGGGCGAACAAGGGCTGAGGTTTGACGGCTCCCGCCCGGAGCCCGAAGCTGGACGTGCTGACTTGGACCATCCGAGTTGGGATTGTCGACTCAGGTGGAGCGGCTGAGCCATTCCGCTTCGGCTTCGCCCAACGGCGTGGTGGGAGGTCCATCTACCATCGGCCACAGTTCCTCGGCGATACCCCGCCAGTCTGCAGTTACCCCCAATCGAGCCAGAAGTGCGTAGAGCCCGAGGTTGATGCGCTGCACGATGACGAACATGGCCGGCAAGTTGACCGCCTTGGCCACCGGGCTCTTGGAGTTGAACACCCTCCTGACGGTTTCCGAAGCGTACTCGTGCTCAACGGTGCGCCGGCCCCGGACCATCACCAGGTCGTAGAAGTGACTGAAGTAGTCGGCGACGTCATCGGTGGAAAGGGACGGGTCGGGCCGAAGGAGCCCGACCTCCTCGAGAGCGCGGCGGTAGCCCTCGGCATCTCCTCGCAGTACCAGTGTCTCGATCAACTCATGGAAGACGGCCGTCTCTTCGGGAGTGAACTTCTTCACCATGCCGAAGTCGAGGAACGTCACGTGGCCCCCTGGACGGAACAGATAGTTCCCCGGGTGCGGATCGCCGTTGAACACGCCCAACCGGTTGATACCCCGGAACACGAAACGGAACAGAGTCTCGCCGGCCAGATTTCTCTCGTGGACCGACCACTTCTCTACTTCAGCGAAGCGAGCACCGGTGGCCAGTTCAGTGGTGAGCACCATACGTGTGGAGAACTCGTCCACCACTTCGGGAATGTGGATGAAAGGGTGGCCCCGGTAGATCTCTGAGAATTGTCGCTGGTTGGCGGCTTCGTGGATGTAGTCGAGCTCTTCTGTCAGCCGGTCACGCAGCTCGGCCGCCAGTATCTTGGGATCGAGCGATGGGAACATCATCGGAAGGATCCGGGCCAGCATCTCGGTATTGGCCAAGTCCGCCTCGATGGCAGCCGCCACCCCTGGGTACTGGACTTTCACCGCGACTTCTCTGCCATCGAATGTCACCGCTCGGTGGACCTGACCTATGGAGGCGGCGGCCAGTGGCACCGGATCCCATTCCCGGAAGACCTTGGTGGGAGTGCGGCCCAACTCTGCCTCTACCACCCCGGCGGCCAGCTCCGGCGCCATCGGGGGCGCGTCCGACTGCAGTTGGGCCAGGGCCACTCGGTATGGTTCGGGGAGGCCTTCATCGATGAAGCTGGCGATCTGGCCCAGCTTCATCAGTGCCCCCTTCATGTCCCCCAAGGACTCGGCCACCTGTTCCGCTGTGCGGAGTTCGATGGTCGTCGCCAGCTCATCGCGACGGTCAGCTTGGGCGAGACGAATCCTGATTTTGCCGGTCATCCGGGAAGCGCCAAGCCGTCCGACCAGTTGAGCCGACGCCGCAGTACGCCGAAGCCTGTCCGTGTGCCTGATCGGGGGTCTGTCACCGGGTCCAGCCAAGGCAGAGGATGCGGGTACCTCGGGTCCTCCGGGCGACTCAGCGGACTCGGGCGACTCAGCGGACTCGGGCGGAACCCCGGTGTCTGATTCAGAGCTCAACGCCCACCCACGCCGCGGTTTCGGCCCGGTTCCGGGCATAGTCCACCTTGCCCGAAGGCGAACGACCGATGGTGGGCACGAACCGAATTCGGCGTGGGGCCTTGTACCCGGCCAGCTGTGCCTTTACGTGATCAATGACGGCGTCGGCAGTGACCGATTCCTCGGCTGTGCCGGAGGTCAGCTCCACTACGGCGATGATCTCCTCGCCGAAGCGCTCATTCGGGATCCCGACCACCACCGCGTCAAGAACGCCGGCAACAGTCTTGACCACTTCCTCGACCTCTTCGGGGTAGACCTTCTCACCGCCGGTGTTGATGCACACCGAGCCGCGTCCGAGCAGGTGGATACTGCCGTCCTCTCGCACTTCGGCGTAGTCACCAGGTATCGAATATCGTTCACCACCCACAGTGCGGAAGGTGGCCGCGGTCTTGGATTCGTCCTTGTAGTAGCCGAGGGGGATGCGTCCTCCCAGGGCCAGCACGCCGGGCTGGTCCGACCCGGGAATGACATCAGCGCCGTCGGCGTCGAGAACCCTCACATTGGGGCCGAGGGTGAAGTCGGCGGTATGGGAGGCCGACTTCCCTGACGAGATCGAACTTCCCATGCCCAGCGCCTCCGACGACGAGAACGCGTCCACCAACAACATGGTGGGGTGATGCCCGAGGAGGCCCTGCTTGGTCTCCTCGCTCCACATCACTCCCGAGGAGATCATCCCCACCAGGCTGCCCAGGGCCCATCGGCCCGGTTGGGCATCAAGTGCTGCCAGAATCGGCTTGGCAAACGCGTCGCCCACAATGATCAAGCCATTGACCTTCTCGCGTTCGACAGTGTCGAGGAGCTCGACCGCATCGAAGTGGCGGGAGGGCAGAAGCACCACCCGGCCCCCCTCGCTCAGGCACTCGAGGGCGGTAAACCCGCCGGTACCGTGCATCAGTGGACAGGCGGGGAGCAGTGTCATCCCGGGGCCGAGTTCCGCCAGGCTCTGGCGCACACCTTCCACGCCCGCATCCTGGTCGTAGCTCCGGAACCCAGAAGCGTTCATGAGGGCAAACAGGTCGTCCTGGCGCCACATGACCCCCTTGGGCATGCCGGTTGTCCCGCCGGTGTACAACAGATTGAGATCGTCGGGACCTCGTCCCCAGGGAGCCCGGGCTCGCATTTGTCCCTGGCCAGCGCCATCGCCGTCGCCTCCACCGTTCTTCGCCACTTCCTCGTAAGGGACGGCCCAGGTAGGGCAGGGCGCGGTCCCGTCGTCCACCCACAGCCAACTCTGGATGCCCGGGACCCGGTCGCGGACGCCCTCGATGCGCTCGGCGAACACGCCGTGGAAGACCACCGCCACCGCATCGGCGTTCTCCCACAGATAGGCCAACTCGTTGTCGGCGTACCGGTAATTCGTGTTGATGGGAACCAGGCCGACCTTGAAGATGGCGAAGGTCGCCTCCAAGTACTCGGGGCAGTTGTAGAGGTACAGGGCGACCTTGTCCTGCTTGGCGACCCCGGCACCGAGGAACCACCTCGCCAGGTTGTCTGCCCGGCGGTCGGTGTCCTTCCATGTCTGGGTGCGTGATCCCTGAGTCAGAGCCGGAGCTTCCGGCAGCGTTTCCGCCACCGCTTCCCACACGTCTGCGAAATTCCATTTGGTCATTGGTCGTTTCACCCCTTGCCATTTCGGACTTGTTGTCCCTGGTCCAGAACCCTCGACTCACAGGCTTCATTCGGCGGTCCGGCACCTCGGCCCTTCGGCCTCGCGCCGCAGCCCCGCCGATTGTCGCGGCCGAACCGGAGCAGCCTACGCTCGCAGCCATGACCTTTGCGCTTCCGACTGACGATGATGCCCGCCGGACCTCGGTGCGCTCGTGGTTGGCAGGACATCCGGCTCCGACCGGTCGTGAGCTGGCCGACGCCGGCTACGTGGCACCGCACTGGCCCGAACCATGGGGGATGGGCGCCGATCCCGAGACCCAGCTGATCGTCGATGATGAGCTGAAGCGTGCGGACGTCCGTCGTCCCACCAATACCATCGGGATCGGTTGGGCCGGCCCAACCATCCTCCGAGCCGGGACCGAGGAGCAGAAAGAGCGCTACCTGCGTCCCATGTTGGCTGCCGACGAGATCTGGTGCCAACTCTTCAGTGAACCGGGCGCAGGCTCTGACCTGGCATCTCTCACCACCCGGGCCGAACGGGACGGCGACGAATGGATCGTGAATGGCCAGAAGGTGTGGACGTCTTACGCCCATGTGGCGAAGTTCGGGATACTGCTGGCCCGTACCGATCCCGAAGCACCGACTCATCAGGGAATTTCGTACTTCATCTGTCCGATGGACGCTCCCGGGATCACCGTGCGGCCACTGGTCGACATGACCGGTACCCACACCTTCAACGAGGTGTTCTTCGAGGACGTCCGGATCCCCGCGGCCAACCTGGTCGGACAAGAGGGTGACGGCTGGAGACTCGCCAAGGTCACCCTCGGGAACGAGCGGGTGTCCCTGTCGGGTGCCGGTGCGCTGTGGGGGATGGGTCCGACCGCCTCAGATCTGGTAGATGAAGTGAAGCGGTCGGGGGGCCGGTCCGATCCGCTATTCCGGCAGCGCCTGGCTCAGGTGTGGTCGGAAGGCGAGATCTTGCGGTTGCTCCGCCTCCGCATGGTGTCGGCGGCGGTATCGGGGGCGGATCCGGGGCCCGAGGCTTCAGTGCGCAAGGCGCTCGCCGATGAGCACGGCCAGCACGTCATGGCCTTGGCACGCGATCTGACCGGTGCGTCGGGGATGTTGACGGGTGTGGGGGCGCAAGCGATCTACAGCTTTGGGTTCCTGTTCGCTCCAGCGCTCACCATCGGCGGCGGGACCTCGGAGGTACAGCGAAATATCATCGCCGAGCGCACCCTCGGGCTCCCACACGATCCGGCAGTGTAGGCGGTAGGGGGAGCCCCGACAATCAGCCGGCGATGGGTCCGGCGTCCTCATACCCTTGGCGCACACCCTGTCCGGCCCGTCGGGTCAACTGCTCGGGTTCGTACAGCATCCAATAGGCGTTACGAGCATGTTTTCGGGCCCGGTCCACGCACACCTGGGCCAGTTTGGCCGGATCCTCCTCTTCGCTCTCGTGAACGAAGACCTCGAGAATGTGGGTGGAGGTCAGGAGCTGGGCCAACATGATCCCCTGGGCGGCTTCGTGGGCACAGACCTGGTCGATGGCGGCTTTCCCGGGCATTCCCAGGGCCACCACGATGCGACATTTCTCGTTTTCGATCAGACGCTTGCATTCGACACCCAGATCCTTGAATCCGGGCACGGTGCGGTGCACCACCTCGAAGATCTCGCCGTGGCCGGGGCAGTCTGCGAGCTCACTGAGTGCCTCGGCACCCATGTCGTACCGAGCGAACATGGTGTCGACGACGCCGATTCGATCCATGGCCGGGATCCTATCGGGCAGGTGCGGTGGCTACTCCGGGGATATTGCCGGGCTACTCCGGGGATATTGCCGGGTGATTGCGGTTGCCAAGTGGCTCATCTCGACGCCGGATTCTGACGGGTTGCCGACGGTGTCGGTTCGACCCACATACCAAGTTGCATAAGACTCTCGCTGATGACCACGCCACTTACGCCTTACCAGACGGTTTCAGATGCCGGCCGATGGGCGGCCCGAGATGCCAGTGTGGTCTGGCACGGCTTCACGCAAATGGCCGCCTACGCAGGGAGTTCGCCCATCACCGTGGAACGGGCCGAAGGGCGTGAGGTGATCGACGTCGACGGACGACGCTACTTTGACGCCATTTCCTCGCTGTGGGTCATGACGCTCGGACACCACGTCCCTGAGCTGGATGCCGCGGTGACCGATCAGCTCGACCGAGTGGCCCATACCACCCTGTTGGGGAATGGGAATCGGATGGTGGTGGAGTTTGCCGAGGCACTCGCTGCGGTCGTGCCCGTCGACGACGCCCACGTGCTGTTCGCATCGGATGGGGCAGTGGCGGTCGAGCAGGCGGCCAAGATCGCCTTCCAGTATTGGGTGAATCGGGGCCTACCCGGCCACACTCGTTTTCTGGCTCTGGGAGACGCCTATCACGGGGACACGGTCGGAGCACTGTCGCTGGGAGACGGGGGATTTGGGACCGAGCTGTTCGATCCGCTGCGGTTCCCTGTCATCCGGACGCCCGGGTACGCCTCTCCGGATTGGGCGGACAAGGCGGTGGCTTGCGTAGAGGCCAATGCTGCGGAGTTGGCGGCGGTGGTCATCGAACCTCTGGTGCAGGGTGCGGCGGGCATGTTGGTGGCCGAACCTGAGGACCTGGCCAAGTTGGGAGCGGCCTGTCGGCGCCACGGGGTCCTGTTGATCTGCGACGAGGTGGCCACCGGATTCGGCCGGACCGGCAAACTGTTCGCCTCCGAATGGGCCGGATCCGACTTTCGCCCTGACTTGATGTGTCTTGGCAAAGGGATCACCGGCGGATACCTCCCGCTTTCGGCCACGGTGGCATCCGGTGAGATCTTTGCCGCATTCGAGGGAGCTGACCTCGGTGAAAAGACCTTGTACCACGGCCACTCCTACGGCGGAAATGCTCTGGCTTGTGCAGTGGCCCTCCGCCACCTGCAACTGATCGGCCAGTGGGACGTCCTTGCCAACGTAACGGTGGTGGCGGACCGGCTCGCCTCGTTATTGAGTGACCACGTGGTGGGACGACCTGGGGTAGGAGCGGTGCGCCAACGCGGGCTGATGGTCGGAGTCGAGCTCGATCCACCAGGCAGTGCAACACGTTGGGGACGTCGGGTGTGCGCCGAAGCGCAGAAGCGGGGCATCTTGCTGCGCCCGCTGGGCGATGTCGTGGTACTGATGCCACCGTTGACCACCACGCTCGAAGAGATCGAACTGGTTGTCGAAGTGCTGGCGGCGTCCATCGGATTGGTGGGGGAGCAAGATCAGCAATGAGTGGGAAGGACGCCCCCCGCGCCTCATTGGCGGGACTGCGCGCCCATTCGACGTGGACCGAGTGGGTCGAGGGATCCTGCCGGGAGATCGAAGCGGCCGATCAATGGCGCCAGCCGCGGACATTCGACGCCCGAGGGCCGCTCGGTCGCCTGACCGCTGACCGTGACGGTGGGGTCGGCCCGGTGAGGTCTGATCCGGATCGAGATATCGTGTCCTTCGCTTCGAATGACTACCTCGGCCTTTCGTGCCATCCGGCTGTGGTGGCCGCCGCGCATGAGGCCCTCGATCGCTGGGGTGCGGGGTCGGGATCGTCGAGGTTGGTAACCGGATCGCGACCCGTCCATGCCGAACTCGAAGCCGCATTGGCGGAGTGGAAACGTTGCGAACGGGCCATCGTGTTCCCTACCGGGTTCGCCGCCAACCTGTCGGTACTGTCAGTGTTTGCGGCCGAAGGTTTGCAGGTGTTCTCCGACGAGTTGAACCATGCCTCGATCATCGACGGGTGCCGGGCCGCCCGGGCTGATGTGGCTGTGTACCGCCACAATGACCTCGAGCACCTGGAACGCCTGGTGGCAGCGTCGAGCGGACGGTCGATCATCGTGTCGGACACGATCTTCTCGATGGACGGGGATGCCGCTGACCTCGCCGGTCTGGTCGACGTGTCCCGACGTTACGGAGCACTTCTGGTCCTCGATGAGGCCCACGCCGTCCTTGGTCCCGAACTTCCGATGGCCGGTGAAATCGGAGCACATGGAGATCTTGGGGTGGACATACTGCGAGTGGGCACGCTGTCGAAGACGCTGGGGTCGCTGGGCGGTTTCGTGGCGGGACCGAGTCGTTTCGTGGAATTGTTGGTGAACCGGGCCCGGCCGTATATCTTCACCACCGCTCCGTCTCCGGCCGACGCAGCCGCGGCCTTGGCGGCCGTGGGCATCGTTCGATCAAGCGACGGAGAGGCACTGCGTCGCCGGCTGACAGGGCTTGTTTCGAAAGTGTCGGTTTCGATCGGAGCGGGAGGCGGAGGCGACCAGATCGGACATCCGTCGCCGATCATCCCGGTCATCATCGGCGAGGAGGAGCGTGCGATAGCGGCGTCGGCCCATCTCCTCGACCATGGCCTATGGGTCCCGGCCATCCGACCCCCGACCGTCCCGCCGGGAACGTCTCGCCTGAGGGTGACACTGTCATCGATCCACACCGATGAGCAGGTCGACCGTTTGATAGCTGAGTTGGTCGCACTCGACGCGTTCGGTGAGCACGGAACACATCGTCCGGACACGCTCACGGGCGGGAGGGTCGTTGCGTCCTGAGAAGATTGTCCTGGTGTGTGGTACCGGCACCGAGGTGGGGAAGACCTGGGTAGGCGCCCAACTCCTGAGTGAATTGCGCTCCCGCGGTCTGCAGGTGGCCGCCCGAAAGCCGGCGCAGTCGTTCGACGTCGACAGTGGAGGGACTCCCCTGGGGGGTGCCACCGACGCTGAAGTACTGGGTGCGGCGTCAGGCCAAGATCCCGGGTCGGTCTGCCATCCATCACGCTCGTATCACCGGGCCATGGCGCCCCCGATGGCCGCCGAGGCGCTAGGTCTGCCACCATTCACTCTTGCCGATCTCATCGAGGAGATGGTCTGGCCTGACCACCGTGTCGATGTCGGACTGGTGGAGGCGGCGGGCGGCGTGATGTCCCCGCAGGCCTCCGATGGCGATGCGATCGGCTTGCTACGGGTGCTACTTCCTGACATCGTCGTCCTTGTCGCCGATGCCGGATTGGGCACGATCAATGCCGTCCGTTTGTCCATGGATCCACTGCTTCGTGTGGTGAGCGAACTCGAGGTGGATCCTGTTACCGGGAGGCTCGGGAAACCGATTCCGATCGTGGTGGTACTCGATCGCTTTGACGAAGAGCACAACATCCATCAGCACAATCTCGAGTGGCTGAGGTCGCGCAATGGTTTCGAGATCGTCACACTCCCCGGTATGGAGTCGGCCTTGGGTGACATCTTGACCGCCGACCACTAGGGACGCCGCCCCCGGCTCGCGGCCTCGTCGTCGGTGGCGTGGATCGCCAGATTCTGCTCGGCGATGAACGTCCGTCTGGTCGGCCGGGCAGCGGGATCGGTGTCGTCATGCACGGCACCATCGTGGGCGTGTGCCATCAAGGGTGTGGAGTTGGTCAAGGTCATTATTGGGAAACTCCTGTCGCGCCCAAGAGGGATGGTTTGCTATTGCAGTTGTCTCACGTCATCCTGACGGACAGGGCTCGTAGTCGTGGGTCACCGCCCCGGGCCGACCCTGCTTCATCGGCAGGCTGGGTTGGGTGCGATCCAGTGCATGGATCTGCGAATGCCCGTCGAAGGACAACACCATGGCGTTGCGTGGTGGGTTCGTATCGAAGCCCACCACGTCGATCATGTTTGCTCGTCTCCGCAGTGATGACCGGCTTGCGTCCTCGACCCTCGCGCACCTTGCCCACCCAACTGACGCCATCGATTTCGAAATGCTCCCGCCACTGGTTGACTGTCGAACGTGAGACGCCGAGGGTCTCGGCAATGACCATGTTGGCAATCCCGTCGCCGGCCATCAGTAGATCTCTTGCCTCTCGCACGGCACGGTGCGGCAATGAGACGCTGGCGGTGATCCCTGCGAGCGACGAGCGCTCCTTCTTGGTCAGCGGGAGCGGTGCGGCAGGAGGTCGGGCCATCCGGTGACGCTGCATCTACCGCGCCTCCGATTAGGTGTCACTAGACGAGGTCAGCGCCATGGCGCGCAGATCATACGGTGGAAACCGGAAGATCCGGGGGTGGCAACGGAGCAGAGCCCGTACGCAGTCGGAAGGGACAGGAGGCCGCCCACCAGTGCGGGTTTGCCGTTCAACCGGGACGTTTGGCCCTACCCGGCACGCAGCGACGGCAGCACGATGGAAGCAACGCGGGATCAGCCGATCCCATCGAGCAACCGAGGGGTAGGCCATGACGATCCGAGTGGCGATCAACGGCTTCGGGCGGACGGGGCGATCGTTTCTGCGAGCGGCACTGACCTCCTCCCACGAGTTCGAGATCGTGGCCGTCAACGACCTCGGCAACCCAGAGGCGCTGGCCCGGCTGCTCGCCCGGGACTCAGTTCACGGCCGCTATCCCGAACCGATCCACGTCGACGGCGACACCATGGTCGTTGGGCCACACCGGATTCGGATGCTCGCCGAGGCCGACGCTGCTTTGCTCCCGTGGAGCGAGTTCGGCGTCGACGTCGTCATCGAGTCGACCGGCAAATACACGAGTCGGGACAAGGCCCAGACCCATCTCGCGGCCGGAGCCTCCCGCGTGGTGATCTCGGCTCCATCGCAGGATGCCGACGCCACCTTGGTGGTCGGTGTGAACGAGGAGGAGTTCGATCCGGACCACCACTTCATCATCTCGAATGCGTCGTGCACCACCAACTGCCTGGCCGTCCTGGCCAAGGTGCTCGACGACGCGTTCGGCATCGACGACGGGTTCATGACCACGGTGCACGCCTACACGGACGACCAGAGCTTGGTCGATGCCCTCCACAAGGACCCCCGGCGGTCACGGGGAGCGGCGATCAACATCGTGCCGACGACGACCGGCGCGGCCCGGGCCACCGGGCTCGTGCTCCCCAGTGTGCAAGGGGTCCTCGACGGCCTCGCCCTGGGCGTGCCGGTGCCCGACGGGTCGATCACCGATCTCGTCGCCAACGTGCGTGCCACTCCGAGCGTGGGCGAAATCAGGGACGCCTACCGTGCCGCCGCCGGTTCGGGACGCCTCGCTGGACTGCTCGAGTACTCGGAGGAGCCCCTGGTCTCCTCCGACATCATCGGGTCGCCAGCGTCGTGCGTCTTCGACTCGGAGCTGACCATGGCCCACGGGCACCTCGTGAAGGTGCTCGGCTGGTATGACAACGAGTCGGGCTACTCAAGCCGGCTCGCCGACCTCGCCGCCATCGTCGGCGCCGCCCCCGGTAGCTGACGGGAGCGGGCGTTACCATGTTCCAGGTTCGTATCCATGGGCGCGGCGGCCAGGGCGTGGTGAGCGCCGCAGAGATCCTCTCCGTGGCCGCGTTCGCCGAGGGACGCCACGCGCAGGCCTTCCCGAGCTTCGGATCCGAGCGCATGGGCGCGCCGGTCGTGTCCTTCTGCCGCATGGACGATCGCCCGATCCGCACGCGAGAA
>JADGOI010000111.1 GCA_017883075.1 Acidimicrobiales bacterium | reverse complement strand
TCAACTGGGCCGGGCGGATCCTCTTTCTGGTTCCCGTTCTCGGGTTCGTGCTCCTCGGGATGAACCACGGTGCCCATGCCTACTCGTCATCGGACAGATGGGTCATCGTGGGGCTCATCCTGTGGGCCGCCGCCGCCCTGGCCGGCGAGGTGGTGCTGTGGCCGGCGGAGCAGGGCCTCCAACAGTTGGTGGCCGGCGGGGCATGGGATGGCTCGGCTCACCGGCCACTGAGGTTGCGAGCGGCGTGGACGTCGGCCGCCCTGATGATCATCTTTGTACTGGCGACGGTAGTGATGGTGGCCAAGCCCTAATGGGGATCGGATCCACCGGCACGTTGCGCGCAGGAAGTCGCCCCGGCTCCTCAGCAATGTCGAAACTGACCGCATGGATGCCATCAGCGGCCAAGACGGCCGACCGTCATTCCATCACCCGTCGACAAACTGGCGTAGGACCGAACGGGCTTCCTCGATATGACCTCGGCGCACCAGCGGTACCACCTGTTGATCAAGAATCTGCGCCCAGTTGAGCGTCTCGGTCGACTTCCCGGAGATCTTCATCCGGGACCGGGCCTCGTCGAGCAACTCGGACACGACCGACATGTCGATCCCGACGGTCTCCGCCACCCGAGTCCGGATCCACCCGGCCAACGCCGGACTGGCTCCTCCGGTGGAAACCGCCACGGTGACCGTTCCGTCGCGGTATACCGCCGGCAACAGGAAGGAACAATTGTCGATATCGTCGGCACTGTTCACCCACACGCCGGCGACGTCCGCATCAGCGAATACAGCGTGGTCCACCTCGGCTATTCCGGTGGCGGTGACCACCAGTCGGTAGTCGGCGGCTTCGGGGCTCCTGTACGGGCGCATCTCTACAGTGAGCGAACTCATGTGCGTCCCGTGGTGCGGCGTGGTGGTCAACGAGTGGATGGTGTCGATCACTTCGGGAGCCACCACCGTCACCTGGGCACCGCAACCGAGCAGCCCCTCTATCTTTCTGGCTGCGACCCGCCCTCCTCCGACCACCAGGCATCTCCGCCCCGAGACCGCCAGAGATACCGGGTACAGCGGGGCCTCGAATGCCACAGTTGCCCCCTGATCAGGCGTGATCGTCGAGTGAGGCGGGATCCTCGTCCAGCGGGGTCAGGTCAGGGAGGCCCACCATGCCGGCCGCCACTGTTCCGTTGGTGTTCGGGTCGATCAACACGAAACTGCCGGTGATCCGGTTCCGGTGATAGGGATCGGTGGCCAGGGGAGTCGCCACCGAGATGGTGACGGTGCCAATGTCGTTCTCCTCCAGGGAGTCGGCCGGCAGCAATTCCAATCGGTTGACATCCAACCGGGCATCCACTGACACGATGCGCGCCGGGGTGACGCGGGTGGTGTGCTTGATCCGGTACTGGGCACCGGCGATGAGAGGTTTCCCGTCGAACCAGCAGACGGTGGCCACCAACTGGGTCACCAGATCGGGCAGATCGCCGGCCGCGGCCAGAAGGTCGCCCCGGCTCACATCCACGTCGTCGGCCAACTGCACCGACACCGACAGCCCCACCGCGGCTTCACGGAGCGGACCGTCGAGGGTCTCCACCGCTGTCACCCTGGAGCGTTGACCACTCGGAAGAACCACTACCTCGTCCCCGGCGCGGAGGGGACCGCCGTTGATCATCCCGGCGTAGGTGCGGCCCCCGCCGGGTTGGCGCAGCACCCACTGGACCGGGAGGCGGGCGCCCGAGCCCTGGTGAGTTCCCTGCACTCCGGCCCATTCGCCGACCGGGGCCTGCTCGAGTGCCTCGAGGATGGTAGGGCCGTCGTACCACGGTGCCGCATCGGTGCGGTCGGCCACGTTGTCGCCGTGGAGCGCGGAGACGGGAATCACCGTGCACGAGACCACGCCCAGCCGCTCCGACAGGTGGGCCATCTCGCTCACCACCCGGTCGTAGGCCGACTGGTCCCAATCGATCTGGTCCATCTTGTTGGCGGCCACGATCAGATGGCGGACACCCAGCAGGGCGGCAATGCAGACGTGCCGGCGGGTTTGTTCGCGTAGGCCTTTGGGTGCATCCACCACCACCAGCGCCAGGTCGGCTGTCGAGGCACCGGTGGCCATGTTGCGGGTGTACTGCACGTGCCCTGGGCAGTCGGCGATGACGAACTTGCGGGCCGGGGTGGCCGCATAGCGGTAGGCGACATCGATGGTGATGCCCTGCTCTCGCTCGGCTCGCAGGCCGTCGGTCACGAACGACAGGTCCATGCCGTCGATGCCCCGCCCTCGGGAAGCCAACTCGACCGCCTCGATCTGGTCGTCGAAAAGCTGTTTGGTGTCGTGGAGCAGGCGCCCGATCAGGGTGGATTTGCCGTCGTCGACAGAACCCACCGCGGCAAAGCGCAGAAGATCCATCACCGGTTGACCCGCTGGTTCACGGCTCACATCAGCGTCGGAGCCGTATTCGGATACCCCGCCGGCCTCGGCGACGGCGTCAGTGCCGTCAGCAATTGCGGCCATTGGTTTAGAAGTACCCCTCGCGTTTGCGGTCTTCCATCGATGTTTCCGAGAAACGGTCGTCGGCCCGGGTGGCGCCCCGTTCCGATACCCGGGAGATGGCTACTTCGTGGATGATGCGTTCCACCGTGGTCGCCTCCGACCGGACCGCCCCGGTGCAGGTGGCATCACCCACCGTGCGGAATCGCACGGTTTCCTCATAGGCGGTCTCGCCCGGGCGAGGAGCCACCCACGCGGATTCGGCCAACAGCATGCCGTCGCGTTCGATGACCGATCGACGGTGCGCGTAGTAGATGGACGGAAGTTCGATGGCCTCGCGTTCGATGTACTGCCAGATATCGAGTTCGGTCCAGTCCGACAACGGAAAGGCCCGCAGGTGCTCGCCCGGCCGAACCTGACCCGAGTACAACTGCCACAGCTCGGGCCGCTGGCGCTTGGGGTCCCACTGTCCGAACGCGTCCCGAAACGAGAGGACCCGTTCTTTGGCCCGCGCCTTGTCTTCGTCGCGACGGGCGCCGCCGATACAGGCATCGAAGCCGTGGGCGGTGATGGCGTCGAGGAGCGCAGTGGTCTGCAGGCGATTCCTCATGCCGCCGTGCCCAGGGTCGGCCACTCGACCGGTGTCGATCGACTCCTGCACCGAGGCGATGAGCAGACGCTCACCCAACTCGGCGACGCGCCGGTCGCGAAAGTCGATGACCTCGGGGAAGTTGTGCCCGGTGTCGACGTGCATCACCGGGAAAGGCAGACGTCCAGGACGGAACGCCTTTTCGGCCACCCGCAGCAGGACCGCTGAGTCCTTGCCGCCACTGAAGAGGAGAACCGGGCGCTCACATTCGGCCGCCACCTCCCGCATGATGAAGATGGCATGCGCCTCCAGCAGGTCGAGGTGGTCGACGGTCGGCCGGGCGGCGATTCTCGAGCGAGATTCCACAGTGGTAGCTGTCGGAGGATCGAGGGTGGTTGTCATAGTGGAAATCGTTTCTTTCCCTATCGAGCGGCGGATGTGGGTGGGCCGGAATCAGCTAGCGGGCCTGCTCGTTCTTGTACAATACCGGCGTCTCCGACTTGATTCCACTAAAAGATGATCCGATTAGTCATGTATACTATCGTTGGCGTGTTCACCGCAAGGCCCCCGGGGTCATTTGTGACCGGAAGCGACGAGAGCGAGCCCCGTTGTCCACCCAGCCAGACCTGACGACAGTCCACGATGAACTGGCCGAGCGATCGGTCGAGTTCGAGTCCGCCCCGGCCGGATCGGTGATCTCGTGGGCTCTGCAGCGATTCGGATCCAAACTAGCGCTCGCCTGCTCATTTCAGGACGCGGTCATCGTCGATCTGGCCGTGGCCGTCGATCCGGCGATCGAAGTCATCTTTCTCGACACCGGGGCACATTTCCCCGAGACCCTCGCCTACGTGGAGACAATTCGTGCCCGTTATGACCTCAACCTGACCACCACCACGCCGGGTGCGGATGCCGAGGCGTGGCCGTGCGGGTCCGAGAAGTGCTGTGAATTCCGGAAGGTCCGTCCCCTCAAACAGGCGCTGGCCGGTGATGAGGCATGGCTGACCGGCCTGAAACGGGTGGACGCGCCGACCCGGGTCACCACGCCCATCGTCTCCTATGACGAGAAATGGGGGATGGTCAAGATCAATCCGTTGGCCACCTGGACCGACCGGGACATCGCCGGCTACGAGGTCGATCACGGCATCCCCCGGCATCCTCTGTTGTCGCAGGGTTATCTCTCCATCGGATGTGCGCCGACCACCCGTCCGGTGGCGGCGGGTGAGAACCCCCGGGCCGGCCGTTGGTCGGGATCCGACAAGGTCGAGTGCGGGCTCCACGACTGAGATGACTAAAGATCGCGACGAACTCTACGGACTGACGATTCGGGGCACCGACCGAGTGATGCCCTACAAGAACCCTTACCGGACCCACGGCGAGCTCAGCGAGGTGGAGCAGCAGAAGCTCGACCGTCCGCCGTTGGACTGTGTCGACTCCATCATCAACGTCTACTCCAAAGAGGGCCCCTCGGCGATCGCCAAGATTCCCGGCGAGATGGAACGGCTGAAGTGGGCAGGGATCTACCCCCAGAAGCAGGGGGGCGATGCCTTCATGATGCGGATCAAGGTCCCCGGAGGTCACCTCACCGCCGCCCAGGTTCGCGAGATCGGGGTGGTGGCCGACGCCTTCGGGGAGGGACCGGACGGGACGGAGAGCCGGGTATTCGGTTCGAAGTATGCCGATCTCACCACCCGCCAGTCGATCCAGATCCACTGGATCCGTATCGAGGACATCCCTCGGATCTGGCGTCGGTTCGCGTCGGTCGGCCTCACCACCATTCAGGGATGCGGGGACGGGTCCCGTAACGTGCTGTGCTGCCCGGTTGCGGGTGTCGACGCCGACGAGGCCTTCAATGCCTATCCGGTGGTCCGGGAGATCTCGGCGTTCTTCACCGGGAACCGCGAGTACGCCAACCTGCCCCGTAAGTTCAAGATCTCCGCCACCGGCTGCCTGGAGGACTGTGCCCAGGCCGAGATCAATGACATCGGCCTGATGCCGGCGCGGGCCGACGACGGGACCCTCGGATTCAATGTGCTGGCGGGCGGGGGACTGTCCGACGGTGAGCGCATGGCCTCCGACATCGATGTGTTCGTGCGCCAGGATCAGGCCCTGGAGCTCAGCCGGGCCATCGCCCAGGTCTTCGGTGAACTCGGTAATCGCGAGAACCGGGGTGTGTGCCGGATGCGCTACCTCGTCCAGGAATTAGGGCCGGAGGGCTTCCGGGCCGAGGTGGAAGCCCGGGCCGAGTTCGACCTGGCGCCGGCGGGAGAGTCGCTGACCCGTCGCTACCGCGGCGATCACGTAGGCGTGCATCCACAGAAGGAAGACGGGATGTTCTACGTGGGGTGCTCAGTGCCGGTGGGCAGGATGAACGGCCCCGAACTGGTGGAAGTGGCACGGCTGGCCGAGACCTACGGGGACGGTACCGTCCGCCTCGCCACCGACCAGAACTTCACATTCACCGGTGTCCCCGGGGACAAGGTCGAACGGTTGCTGGCCGAAGATCTGCTGACGAAATACTCACCGTATCCGGGACCCTTCTCGCGAGGGGTGGTGGCGTGCACGGGGACCGAGTTCTGCCGGTACGCGCTGGTCGAAACCAAGGAGCGGGCGGTGAAATGGGCCCGCTTGCTCGATGCGCAGTTGGCCGGGGAGCCGGTCGGCGCCGCCCCGACCCCGGACGGGTGGTCGGGGCCCAACGAGGATGCCGGGGTGATCCGTATGCACTTCTCAGGATGCTCGGCCAGCTGTGCCCAGCCGCAGATCGCCGACATCGGCTTCCGGGGGGCGACCGCCCACGTGGGGAACCACCTGGCCGAAGCCGTCGATATCGGTCTGGGAGGGTCACTCGGTGCCGCCCCAGGCTTCATCGACTGGGTGGAAGGTGCCCGACCGGTCAATGACGTACCCGACGCCCTACTGCGGCTGGTCCGGCGTTACCAGTCGGAACGGCGGCACGATGAGCCGTTCTACAACTGGGCCCGGCGGATACCCAACGACGACCTCCGGGCCACATTGGGCGAAGAGGGAACCGGGACACCAGTGCTGTTGACCACCAAGCCGATTGAGCGGGTCCAATGAGGGGCTACAGAATCCGCGAGGAGATGAACGGGACCGCCGAGCCCCCCGGGAAGACCTGGTTCTGGGAGCTGGAAGCCGGGGTGATCGCCGCCGACCGTTGCATCCAGTGTGGGACCTGTGTTGCCGTCTGCCCATCGAACTCCATCGGTATCGGCGAGGACACGCTTCTGCCCGAGTTGGTGAAGATGTGCACGGGGTGTTCACTGTGCTGGGACTTCTGCCCGCGGGGCGGCCTCCGTTACGAAGCCGCCTGGCCTCCTTCGACACCCATGGCGGACGAGACGCCGGTCAACTTCGTGGAGCGACCCGACCCGGCCGACCCGTATTGGAAGATCACCGGTGGGCCTCCCGGGGATGGCCTGGGGGCGGTACTCGAGTCCTACGCGGCCCGGACGGGTACCCGTCCCGAGTTCGCCCAGGACGGCGGGGTTGTCTCCGGCCTGTTGTTGGCGGCCCTGGCCTCCGGTGAGATCGACGGGGCACTGGTGACAAAGCCGAGCTCCGACCCCGACGAGCCATGGAAGGGCGTATCCCACCTGGCCACCACGGCGAAAGAAATCATCGACGCCGCCGGCAGCTATTACAACCAGACGATGGCGTTGGCTGAGCTCGACCTCACCAACTACGAGCTGCCCCCCAATCCTCGGATCGCGGTAGTTGGCACCCCGTGTGAGATCCAGGGCATTCGGGCCATGCAATCACGGCGGTGGCCGACAGGTGTGCACCGGGTCGACGCGGTCGTCCTGACCATCGCCCTGTTGTGCACCAAGAGTTTCGATTACCAGGGCCTCATGCTGCGCCTGCTGCGCGACGACCGGGACATCGACATCGAGCGGGTCAGCAAAGTCGACGTGATTCACGGTCGGATGATCGTGGAGTACCGCGACGGGGAAGTGGCGGTCGACGAGCCGATCAAGAACTTCCACGGTGCCGCCCTCAAGGGTTGCGACGAGTGCGCGGACTTTCTCGGTCGCGGCGCAGACCTGTCGGTGGGAAGCGTGGGGTCCATCGACGGTTGGAGCAGTGTGCTGGTCCGGACCGAACGGGGCCGGCTGGCCGTGGACAATGCCCGAGGTCGACTCGACTTGCGGGACCTCGACAATCCCGAGGCGTTGGTCAAGCTGGACGCCTTCGATAAGCGGATCGCTTTCAAGAGCCTCCAACGCAAGTTCGATCCGGATGCTCCGCTGTTCATCGACTACGAGGAGCACCTCTCGAACTACGGCGACACCGACCGCGCTCCGGTGGTGATCGACCGTTGACCAGCCAACATGGAATGGCGACCTTTCCCGGCCGGGTCCCGCCGGCAGGGCACGTGGCGTTATGGATAGGGTGGGGACGATGACGATCATCGAGTTGGCGGGGGGCGCTCGGTTGGCTCTTCCCGAAGAGCCGGTCGAACTGAAGGTCGGGCTGCGCGAAGCGTTGCTCGAGGGTCAGGATTGGCGCGAAGGCCTGAGTGACGACATCTGCATCGGCGTGTGGCTCTGGGGCCAGTGGCAGCCGACATTGGAGCCCGCCGGTTTTGGTCGGGACGAGTTCGTAGATGTGGTGACGGAGTATCGGCGCGAACTGTGGCTCTGGCTGGTCGGCGACCGGGTCTGGGCCCAGTACGTCTCCGGGCTGGCCGGGCGGGTGGCTCGGCGGATGCCGGTTCTGGCTACCGGGGAGCCCACCCCAAACCCGTCCGACCGGTAGCGCCGCCGACCGAAGCGCGGATACCTGAACCATGGAGAAGTTGATCTACCTCCTGTGGGGCGACGGGGCGGCAGGGTCGGGGGAAGCGATTCGGTCACGGTTGCTCGGGGAGACGACCCGTCGCCTGTTGGACATGAATGTCCGAGCGTTGGGAATCAACGTTCACGATGCCGAGGCCGCTTTGGCGCCATCGCCCGCCCCTCCACCTGAGGGTGAACTACCCCACGTGGCCGAGGTATCGGTGTGGGTCGACTGTTATGAACGGCGGGACGGAGTAGAGGCGGCCCTCTCCGAGCTGGGGCTTCGCTCCGCGGGTTACCTGGTGGTCGAGTCGATCTATGACGACTATGGCACTACTGCTCACGCCGAGCCGAGGGACTGGGAGGACGGCGCCCGGTCGCCCGGGGTCTTGACCGTGGCCCTCATCCACCGTCCCGAGGGGCTCGGCTACGCCGAGTGGATACGACGATGGCATGGCACCCAGTCACCGGTGTCCGGTGAGCTGCAGCCCCGCACCCGCTACGTGCGCAATGAGGTGGTACGTCCATTGACCGAGAACGCACCCGAGATCCACGGAATCGTGGAAGAGGGGTGGCCGTCGATAGGCCACGTTGCCGATCCCATGCTGTTCTTCAACGCCTCGTCACCGGAAGAATTGAATGCCAACGTGTCCCGGATGGTCGAGAGCGTCAACGCCTGTCTCGACCTGGGCCGACTCCGCAGTTCCACCATGAGCGAATACCTGGTCAAGTCGCTCATGTGACTCTGTAGTC
>JADGOI010000230.1 GCA_017883075.1 Acidimicrobiales bacterium | reverse complement strand
AGCGCAAGACGGGTTTGCCCCGTTCTCCGCGGCCACCTTGACGGCGAGCCAACAGGGTACTTTGCCGATCGCCTCTCAGGGATCGATGAAGCCGATGTCCTCGCCGACCGGATAGGGCTGTCCGATCTGGCCGATGAGGTGGACGGTGCCCGACGCCGGGCACTCCATTTCAATCTCCACCTTCTCGGTCTCGAGCCGGTACAGCGGCTGTCCCGAGGCGACCTGATCGCCTTCGGCTGCCAGCCACTCGATGATGGTGCCCTCGGTGATGGCCACGCCGGCCTGAGGGATCTTGATCGGGGTCCGATTCTTCTCCGGCATGGAAGAGTCGCCGATATCGCTCATGTCAGGCCATGGCCCGGATGGTGGCGGCGATCCGCTTCCGCTCGGGATAGTGCAACGACTCCAACTCGGCGGCGTAGGGCACCGGCGAGTAGGCGGCGCCCAGGCGTTCGACCGGCGCCGAAAGCCGGCCGAAGAGCTCGTGTCCGACCAGCGAGGCGATCTCTGCCCCGGGGCCGGCGAACTGGGTGGCGGCATGCACCACCACCGCCCGGGTCGTCTTGGCCACACTGCGGAGGATGGCATCCCGGTCCAGCGGTACCAGGGTCCGGAGGTCGACCACCTCCACGCTGATGCCCTCGTCGGCCAGTGTCTCGGCCGCGGCCAGGGCCTCGGGCACCTGCCACCCCCAGGTGACCACCGTGACGTCGTCACCGGCCCGCTTCACGTCGGCGACGCCGAGGGGGATCCCGAACCGTCCGGGTGGCACCGGCCCGCGGGTGAACAACAACGACATGGTCTCCATGAAGATGCAGGGGTCATCATCGAAGATGCACGAGTACAGCAGGCCCTTGGCATCGTGGGGCGTGCTCGGAACCGCGACCTTCAGACCGGGGATGTGCATCATCCAGGCCTCGAGCGACTGGGAGTGCTGCGCCCCGAATTGGCGGCCGCCCCCCACAGATGTGCGGATGGTGATGGGGACGTTGGTCCGCCCACCCGACATGTACCGGAGCTTGGCCGCGTGGTTCGCCACCTGGTCCATGGCCACCGCGAAGAAGTCCATCAGCATCACCTCGGCGATCGGGCGCATCCCCACCAGTGACGCGCCGATGGCGGCCCCCACGATGGCCTGCTCGGAGATCGGGGTGTTGCGTACCCGCTCCCGTCCGTACTTCGTCGAGAGGCCCTTGGTCCCCTTCATGACGCCGCCGATGGGGTCCTCGATGTCCTCACCGAGGGCGAAGACATCGGGGTCCTCGGCCATGGCGATGTCCATCGCCTGGTTCACGGCTTCGGACAGGGTGTGGATCGGATCATCCGTCGTCATCGCGGGAGCGCCTCCACGCTCGAGAACACATCGGTCAACAGTTCTTCGGGCGCCGGAGGTGGGCTGGCCTTCGCCGCCTCGACCGCCGCCTCGACGCTCGACAAGACCGCCGCCTCGATGTCGGCAAGCACGTCCTCGCCGATTCCCCGCTGGTCCACCAGCCATCGGCGGTACCGGCCGACCGGCTCGTTCGCCTCTGCCTGCGACAACTCGTCGGGGTCCATGTACTCGGTGGTGGCCCCGAAGGAATGGCCGCCCAGTCGGTAGGTCAGGCACTCCAAGAAGACCGGGCCAGAGCCGGACCGTGCCCTCCCGATGGCCTCCGCGGCCGCCTCGTGCATGGCGGGGACGCTGTTCCCGTCCACCGTCCGGGCCTCCATCCCGTAGCCGCGAAATCGTTCGGCCAGGCTCGGCGACCGGGTGTAGTCGGCGAACTTGGTGTGCTCGCCGTACTGGTTGTTCTGGCACACGAAGACGACGGGGACCTCCCAGAGCGCGGCCAGGTTGCACGCCTCGTGGGTGGCACCGATGCTGGTGGCTCCGTCACCGAAGTTCACCACGGTGACCTGATCGGTTCCCCGGAGTTTGCTGGACAGAGCCAGGCCGACCGCGATGGGGAGTCCGCCGCCCACCACTCCGGTGGTGACCATCAGTCCCGACTGCGGGTCGGAGAGGTGCATGGGCCCGCCCTTCCCCTTGGAGGTGCCGGTCACCTTTCCGCACATCTCCGCCACCAGTTCGTCGAGAGGAATCCCCTTGGCGATGCAGTCGTGCATTCCGCGGTAGGTGGTGACCATGTAGTCGTCGCGCCGCAGATGCTCGCAGATGGCCGCCGGGATCACCTCCTGGCCCCTGACCGTGTAGTAGGTCATCCGGAGCTCCCCCGAACTCAATCCCCTGATGATCCGGTCCTCGGTGGAACGAATGGTGGTCACAGTGCGGAAGATGCGCAGCGCGGCATCGTCGGTGAGGCCATCGTTCGAGCCGCCTGACCCAACGGGCTGCGTTGTGGACACCGTCATCCCAGTCCTCCTTCGTCCATCATCGATCGGTCCGGAGCGAACCATCCCGGCGTCGTCATCCCGGCGCCGGGGTCCGCCAGCCGGCGGAGACGGTGGTCCGGCCCCGAACCATGCTCGAGCCGATGAAATTGCGCTGTGCCTCGACGGTGCCGGCCCCGATGCACAGTCCGCGGATATCCCGATAGGCCCGCTCCAGCGGATACTCGCGGCTGTAGCCGTACCCACCGTGAATCTG